>DAOTXK010000283.1:0-8939 GCA_034435395.1 Anaerolineae bacterium
CGCACGGTTTACACCCGGTCGGAGGGTCTGCCGGGCGAGACCACCGGCCCGATCCTGGAAGACCCTCAGGGCCGCATCTGGGTGGGGACCACCGAGGGCATCGGTCTGTTTGATGGGCGGCGCTGGATCACGCTCCGTCCGGAGCATGACGCGCCGCCAGCGCCGCTGACCCTGCTGCGGCAGACGGCGGACGGGCGCATCTGGGCGGCCAACCATGACTGGTATGGCGCGGTGTGGACCTTCGACCCGGCCAGCGGCGAGTGGTCGGTGTGTGACTTCGGGTCGCTCATATGGGGTGGCATCAACGGCCTGGTCGTCGATGAGCGTGGCGACACGCCGGTGCTGTGGGTGACTTCCTGGGAGGGCGGCCTGGGCCAGTTCCGGACGGCGGACGGCTGGTCGCGGACGTACACCCATGAGGACGGCTTTGCCACCGCCTATCCCCCCGCCGCGCTGGCCATGGACCGGGACGGCAATCTGTGGATCGGGGTGCTGGAGGGCGTGTACCGCTTTGATCCGCTGGCAGAAACCTTCCGGCTCTATGAGACGGCGGACGACGGCCAGCCGCTGGACATGATCACCCAGCTGTACGTCGCGCCGGATGGGACGCTGTGGGCCGGGCACCGGGGTTGGGAGCCGAGCCGCCGGGCGGATGTCGCCGACAAACGGATGGACATCAGGCTGGAGACCATCGTCACCCTCGCCCAGGGGCTGCTGGAAACGCCGCTGCCCGCCGCCGTCCAGGCCACCGTGGACGAGGTATTTGCCTCGTCGGATGCCGTCTGGAGGCAGGTGGATGCCTTGTGGAGCGCCGAAGGCGAGGCGCTCGGCCCGGCGGCGGAAGCCCTGTCGGTCCGCGTGTCCGAGCTGGTGGGGACGGTCGGGCGGCTGGCGGCGCTGACGACGGGCGAAGGGGCCGGCCTGCCGGAAGGGGTCTTGGCGATGACGGCAGAGATGCAGGGTTACGCCGAGGAGCTGCCCGCCCTGGCGGCTGACTTCGTGGCGGCCCGGCTCGCCGACTGGCGTCCTGAGCCGAACTGGGTCTACCGCTACGACGCCGCCCGCGATTCCTTTCAGCGGCTGGCCGAGGCCGATTCCCCCGCCCAGAGCGAAGCCCCTGAACTGGCCGGCATGGCCGCCGACGGCGAGGGCGGCCTGCTGGTCAGCGTCGGCTATGACGCCCTGTACCGCTGGGACGGCGGACATTGGACGCGGCAGGATAACCTGCTGCAAGGGCGTCCGCTGGGCGCGGTGGCCGTCGGGCCGGGGGGGCGGTTATGGGCCATCTCGCCGGAGAACGGGCTGTTCACGCGGGACGCGTTCGGCTGGTTCCAGCTGCCCTGGGACGAGGGCCTGGGCACGATGGAGCTTTACGACCTGCTGGTGGGCCGGGACGGCGCGCTGTGGATCGGCACGAGCGGCGGGCTGATCCGGCTGGTCGGCGAGCCGTAGCGCGTGGCCGGTTGGGGAGGTAGCCATGCAGTAGCGTCGGCATTCATGCCGCCGCTACAATATGCCTGCACCCGATGCGACTGGAACCATCCACCCATCTTGTGATGTCACCCAACTACTCGCGCCACACAATTCCCGGCTCCCCACCAGCCCTCGTGGTGTTGGCGCTGCTGGCGGCGCTGTCCTGCCTGTCGCTCAACCGGTCCGCCGCCCAGTCTGGAGCCGGGATTCTGCCGCCCCCTCACCTCGGCTACGGCATCCATATCGGCCCGCATCTGCCCGCCCCGCCGGAGCAGATTCAGGCGCTGGGCATGGATTGGGTCAAGGTCTACGACGCGGAGCAGGCCGATGACTACCCCATGTTCCGCGTCCTGTACCGCATGGACCTCGACTGGCCGGAGGACTGGGATTACTTCCGGGCGGAGGTGGAGCGCCGGGCGGGCGAGCTGGTCGGGCGGGGGGTGGACGCCATCGAAATCCACAACGAGCCGAACCTGGCGCTGGAATGGCCGCGCGGCCCCAATGCCTGGGAATACACCCAGCTGTTGCGCGTGGCCTACCCGATCATCAAGGCGATCAGCCCGGAGGTGATCGTGGTCTCCGGCGGCCTGGCTCCCACTCTCACCACCCCGGACCGGGGGGCGATCAACGACCTGGACTTCGCCCGCGAGATGCTGGAAAACGGCGCGGCGGCCTACTTCGATGTTTTTGGCTACCACCCCTACGGCTACGACCAGCCGCCGGAAGCCGACCCCTACCAGCACGAGCTGACCTTCCGCCGGGTCGAGCGGGTCCGCGACCTGCTCCTCCAGTACGGGGTGGACAAGCCGATCTGGCTGACCGAGTTCGGCTGGCTGCGGAACCCCGCCGAGGGCGGCCTGGATTGCGCCGCCAGCCCGGCGCTGGCCGGTTTTGCCTGGCTGGCCCTCGACGAACCGACGCGGGCCGCCTACACCGTGCGCGCCTTCGACTACGCCGACCGGCACTGGCCCTGGGCCGGGCCGATGTTCCTGTGGAACCTCAACTGGCAGATGTACGCGCCGGAAGTTGAGGACCCGTGCAGCCACCTGCGCTGGTACGGCATCCTGGAGCGGGACGGGACGCCGACGGCGACCTACCGGGCGGTGGCCGCCATGCCCCACCGCTACAGCGCCTACCTGCCCCGCCTGGAAGCGCGCCCCCTCGCCGACGAGTCGGGCGACGTGATCCCGGTCACCCGCGACGGCCAGTGGACCTACACCATCGCCGCCTTCTGCCCGCGCGTGGTCCCGGTGGGCGAGTTCCAGGTGATCAACAGCGGCTGGCCTGCTGCCTTGAACGTGCAGGTGGAGCCGCAGAGCCTGCCCCTCGAGGGGTTCCCGCAGGTCTACGTCTCCACGCCGCAGGCCCGCCCCGGCGAGCGGGTGACGATCTACGCCGACGTGAGCACCACCGCCCCCGGCGAGTACCTGCTGGCCGTCAACCTGCGGGCGGTCTACGGGGGGCGGCCCATCTCCGGCCACGCCCGCCTGCTGCTCCAGGTGGAGAACAGCCCGATCAACTGCCAGTAGCGGCGGCCCACTCATAGTGGGGCGATGAATCGCGACGCCCCCCGCGACCAGGTTGTCGGCTCGTAGCGGCCCGATGAATCGCGCCGTTTTGAGTTGGCGTCGGCCTCCATGCCGCCGCTACTGGCGGGCGGGCTGCGGGGCGAAAAGGGGGACTGGCCCGCCCTCCGGCACGGTGTAGATCAGCGGCAGGCTGAGGAGCGTGGTGGCCCCTTTGACCAGGATGTTGGCGACGATGATCGAGGCCAGCACCTCGCCCGGAACCATCCCGGCGAAGGCCCCCACCACGAAGATCACGCTGTCCAGCGGCACGCTGACGGCGTTGCTGACCAGCACCCGCGCCCACTGATGCCGCGTCGTGACCCGCTCCACCCACAGGCGGTACACCTCGGTATCCACCAGTTCGGCGACCACCTCCGCCAGGATGGAGGCGAACACGATCCGCCATACCGGGCTGAGCACCTGGGCATAGGCGGTCTGTGGGCCGACGGTCGGATCGGGGGGAAGCTGGGCCGTGAACCAGAAGAAGAAGGCCATGATCACGTTGATGGCCGCCGCCGTCAGGATCAGCGTCCGCGCCCCGACGATGCCCAGCGTCTTGTGGGCCAGGTCGCGCAGGGTAAAGGTGATCGGGTAGATAAACGTCCCGGCATCGATGGACAGCCCGGCCACAATGGCGATCTTCAGGCTGGTGATGTCCGATAACATCTGGGCGGCGATGTAGGCGGAGACCACAAGAATCAGGCGGATCATGGGGAGCCTCGTGGATCGAGTGTGCGGACGGCCCCGATTGTAGAGGATTCGGGCGGGTTTTCAAGGGATCGCCAGCCATCCGGCGATGCGGGGCGGCGTGGACGGCGCATTCCCTCCGAACCGCCGTCCGTGTTATCATGGGGTGCCGCTGCCGGGCCGGGTCGTCCGGCGGCGCGGCTGACCGGAACACAGCTGAAAGCGCTGAGGTCTCATGTCCGACGTGGTCCATGTCCCCCCGGTTGACATAAAACCCTGCCGCACCTATGCCGAGATTGACCTGGACGCCATCGCCCACAACGTCCGCGCCCTCAAGGCGCGCGTCGGGCCAGGGGTGGCCCTGCTGGCGGTGGTCAAAGCCAACGCCTACGGCCACGGCCTGGTGGAAGTGGCCCGGACGGCGCTGCGTCATGGGGCAGCGGGGCTGTGCGTGGCCCGCGTGCTGGAGGGGATCGCCCTGCGCCAGGCGGGGATCACGGCCTCCATTCTGGTGATGGCCTACAGTCGGGCCGACGAGGCGGAGGCCGCCGTGGCCCACGATCTCACCCTCGGCGTCGGCGATGTCGCGGTGGCGGAGGCCATCTCGGCAGCGGCGGTGGCCCAGGGCCGGAGGGCGACCGTGCACGTCAAGGTGGATACCGGCATGGGGCGCTTTGGCCTGCTGCCGGAGGAAGTCCTGCCCTTCCTGGCCCGACTGACGACGCTGCCGGGCCTCCGGCTGGAGGGGATGTACACCCATTTTGCGACGGCGGACGCGGCGGACAAAACCTACGCCCGCCAGCAGTTCGCCGCCTTCCAGCGCGTTCTGGCCAGGGCGGAAGCTGCCGGATACGCCATCCCCCTGCGCCATGCCGCCAACAGCGCCGCCACCATCGACCTGCCGGAAACCCATCTCAACGCCGTGCGGCCCGGCATATCGCTGTATGGCCTGTATCCATCGGCAGCCGTCAGCCGGGATGTGCCGCTCCAACCGGCGCTCGCGCTCAAGAGCCGCGTCGGCAGGGTCCGGACGCTGCCCGCCGGGTCGAGCATCGGCTATGACCGGACCTTCATCACCCCCCACGCGATGACCGCCGCCTTGGTGCCGGTCGGCTACGGCGACGGCTATCCCCGCCTGCGCTCCGGGCAGGGCGCGGTCCTGATCAACGGGCGGCGCGCGCCGCTCGCCGGGCGGGTGTGCATGGATCAGCTGGTGGTGGACATCTCCGACGCCGGGCCGGTGGCGCTGGATGACGAGGTGGTGTTGCTGGGCCGCCAGGGCGATGACTGTATCACGGCGGAGGAGCTGGCCGCCTGGGCGGGGACGATCAATTACGCCATCGTCACCGCCCTCCTGCCTCGCGTGCCGCGCCTGTACCGGGGCGGGGATGGCTGACCGGCATGGCCGCTGTCGGGGGGCTGGTTCCCAAAAACGGCGATCTGTTATAGGATAAGCGGGCGACGACGTGGCCGGTGTGGCCACGGAGGCTGACGCCTGACATCCCAAGGACGGGAATCCCTATGGCCGCTCAACCCAATCCGCCCGCCGCACCCGACGACCAGAGCATCCGGCAGGGGCTGCTCAACCTGGAAGTGACGCTGTCGCACCAGGACCCAACCGCTGGCAGCCAGTTTTCGGTATACGTCTTGATCACCAACCCGTTCGATGTGCCCATCTGGGTGCAGACGGTCAACGTCACGCTGCCCAGCGAGATTCAGGCGGAGTTCCCTGAAGTACTCTATCAGTCCAGGGCGCAGCCCATGCCCAACCTGGAAGACGTTCAACAGCGCCTGGAGGCGGTGCTGGGGGAGGCGGAGCCGGCGTCGCCCACGCTGGGGCAGCGCCTGCGGGCCTTCTTCCGCCGCTCGCAGCTGGGACCGGTCGAACTGGAGTGGATGGGGCGGTTGAAGCAGCTGGTGGAGGAAGCGCTGCGCGTCAGCCAGCGCCTGGAGGCCATTGAGGCGGAGATCAGGGAGATTTACACCCGGTGGGGACAGCTGGAGGGGGCCGCGTCCGAGAATCCAGAGGATGATTCGGCCACGGCCCAGGCCATCGAGCGGCTGACCGGGCGGCTGGCCACCCTCAGCGACGAGCAGGAGCGTTACTTCACGCGGCTGAGCACGCTGAAGAGTCTGATGCTGGCCATCACCAACAGCGCTGCCGTGTCGGCCCAGGGGAACCTGATGATCGACCGGGCCACGCTGTCGCAGCGGTTTTATTTTGAGGCGCGGGGCGACGTGGAGATGACCAATATCCGCAATCTGGCGGAGGTCAAAACGCGGTCGGAGGAGCTGGACCCGTCGTCGCTCCCCCCCAAGACGGACGCCCTGCACCCCGGCGAGACGGCCGTTTACCGGGCGCTGCTCAAAACAAAGGCGACGGTGTTTTTCCGGCCCATCCAGTACATGCTGCACTTCAACGTCCTGTACACGTTCTCACCAGAGCCGAGCCGGGTCCCGGACCCGCGCTGGCTGCACGCCAACACCACGGCCAAGAGTATCCTGATCCGGGCGCCCATCCAGTCGGTGATGTTGGGGGCGGCGATTGGCGGGCTGGCGGGCTTTTTCGCCCGGCAGGCCCAGTTGATTTCGTCGGGCGGGGCAGCGCCCTTTGGGCTGGGTGAGATGGCGGTCTCCGCCTTTCTGACGGTGGTGTTGAGCGTGGTGGCGGTGGTGTTCGTGGCCCGTAAGTCGGAGGCGCAGTCCGTGGTCTCAGTGGAAGACTTCTGGGGGGGTATAGTCATTGGCTTCCTGATCGGGTATACTGGGTCTACAGCGTTCGAGTCCCTCACCGGTATCGGGTCTAGCGGAACGGGAGCAACCTCATGAGCGACGAAGACAAAGTTATTCGCATTGACAAACGGGCCGCTGACGAGGACGATATGTCGCAGTTTGGCGTGGTCATCGGGGATGTACACGTCGGCGGCGATATCGGCCTGGGCGGCACAATCAAAGGGGACTCGGTCAACATACAGCAGAGTTTTGGCGACGACATCTGGGTCAGCGGCGACCTCCGGGGCGACAAGGTCCTGAGCGCGCTGTTTGACCGGCTGAGCGCCTGGGCGCGTGACCGGGCCGATGAGCAGCAGCGGCAGGAAGCCCTGGAGCTGGTCGAGAAGCTCCAGGCGCAGATCGAGGCCGCCGACGAGGCCAATCCCACGACCGTCGGGACGTTGCTCAGCCAGCTGCGCCAGCGGGACGCCGATATCTGGAATACCGTCGTCGTGGCGTTGAGCAATCCCCGCACCCAGGTGGCGACGATCATTCAGATGGTGGCGAAGAAAGCGCGGTATGAAGCGACGCTCAAATAAGGGCGCGATGGCCCCGTGACGGCACTCCGCCAGACAGGAGTGCCGTTTTTTGTTGCGGTGGCCCGTTCTTCCCCTGACTGGCGGCGATTGACAATTCGAACATAAGTTCGGTATAATAGAAGCATGGTTATCCATATTGTGCCCGACACCTTTGAGAAGCTGCGTCTGCTCGGCGACGCCACCCGGTTCGAGCCGGCGGGCGACCGTCCCCAGGCGGAGACGGCCCCCGCGCCGCGCGAAGGCGTCCGGCCTCGCCAGGGGAAGCCCCAACCGGACGAGCTGCACTGCGTCTCGAACGTGATGACGCCCAAAGGGCCGAAGCCGGTCATGAAAACCATGATCACCACCGCCTGCGAGAAGGACTGCCACTACTGTCCCTTCCGCGCCGGGCGGGGCGAGATGCGGCGTATCACCTTCACGCCGGACGAAATGGCGGGCGCGTTCAACCGGATGGAGCGGGCGGGCATCGTGGACGGCATCTTCCTCTCGTCGGGCATCGTCAACGGCGGCGCAACCGTGCAGGACAAAATCATCGACACCGCCGAGATCATCCGCCGCCAGTATGGGTACACGGGCTACGTACACCTCAAGATCATGCCCGGCGCGGAATACGACCAGGTGGTCCGCGCCATGCAGCTCGCCGACCGCGTCTCCATCAATCTGGAAGCGCCCACCCCGGCGCGGCTGCACGCCCTGGCCCCCAAAAAGGACTTCACCGGCGACCTGCTGGAGCGCCTGCGCTGGTCGGACCGCATCCGGCGGCAGCTGCGGGAGGGCGGGCCGCGCGTTAAGGTGGCCAGCACGGTGACTCAGTTTGTGGTGGGGGCGGTGGGCGATACCGACCTGGAGCTGCTGAGCCTGAGCGCACAGCTCTACCGGGGGTTGCGGCTGGCCCGCGCCTACTACTCGCGCTTCAATCCGGTCGCCAACACGCCGTTTGAGGACCTCCCGCCGGCCGATCCCCTGCGAGAGCGGCGGCTGTACCAGGCCAGCTTCCTGCTGCGCGATTACCAGTGGGAGGTGGAGGACCTGCCATTCGTGGACCAGGGCAACCTGCGGCTGGACATCGACCCCAAGCGGGCCTGGGCGGACGCCCACCTGCTCCACGCGCCGGTCGATGTGATGCGCGCTGGACGGGAGGAACTGCTGCGCGTCCCCGGCATCGGTCCCAAGGGCGTGGAGGCGATTCTGCGCGCCCGACGCCAGGGGCGTATCCGCGATCTATCGAGCCTGGCGAAGATCGGCGTGCCGGCGAACCGCGCCGCGCCGTACATCCTGCTGGACGGCAGCCGTCCCCCGCAGCAGTTGCCGCTGTTCTGACCCCCATTATGAGAGCTTGCCGGTGAGCTCCCGCGCCCCGCCCACCAGCGGCTCGGCCCAGCGAAGTTCACCCTTCACCCGGTCGGCGTCCTGATAACGTTCATCCATGGCGATCAGCTGTTGACGCGGCCCGCCCCCCTTAAGCTGCCGCGAAGCCTATCACATCCTGCCCAGAATTTCATCCGAGTCCCGGACATTCCCTCTTCACTTATCTGGATGCTTGTCGTATACTGTTTCTAGCTTGCATCCCCCCCCAACAGCGATCCCGTTCAGCCAGGAGGGGTTCGCCGTCAGGCACGTTGGGAGATTGGAACACCCGCGACCGTAGGAATGTGTCTCGTCAACGTTCCATCAGCTGGACAGGTTGTCCGTCCCCGCCCTGCGTTCGATTGAAGCGACTGTCCCGCGAGATGCCGGGCATGATCACTCCGCGTCCGTTGTATGGCGATGCCGGCCACAGGCCGCCCGGAACGTGAACAGCCACTACTCAGGAGGTGATTCTCCCATGGACAACCCGGATGCCATCACCAAACGAATCGGGGCGTCAGGTGGTTTGAGGGGCAGAATATCCTTTGGGGTT
>DAOTXK010000284.1:0-8756 GCA_034435395.1 Anaerolineae bacterium
GCGCTACGTCGTACACCCGGTGACCGTCCTGATCCTCAGGCACCCCCTGAGCGATGTCCTGCCGGACCTGACTCAGCCACCAGCCGTCCAGCCCTACACCCTCCAGCCACCACTGGCGCGGCATGTCCTGGGCGTTCCATCCCACTTCCAGGGCGTACACCGCCGCGTTCGGGATCGGGCCTTCCGGCACTTCAAAGATGGAGACGTGCCCATCCTCGAAAACAGGCGCGCCCAACACCTGAACCAGGTGAGCCGCCATTGCCTGGCCCGGCTCAAAGTCCCGATGAACGACGACAATATCCGCCCCCGCCGCCCGAAACAAACCGGCCTGCTGGTCGACCGTCATGGCTGGCACCAGCCCGTATTCCACGGGCGGCAGCGCCGCCGCGTCGACCAGCACCATCATATCGTAGCTGGCTGGCGACAGGCGCACCACATGGCCGGTCAACAGCGGCTGATGATGCGCCGTCTGGTAGTACAGCTGCCAGCGCGTCACCAGAAATTCGGTGGCTGGCAGGTCCAGCACTGGACGGACGACCCCGCGCGCGGCTTCCTCCGCCAGCGATTCAAAATAAGCGGGCATCGGCGCTTCAATCGTCGGATACGGCCAGAAAAGCTGGTACTCGATCATGATCAATGCCGATAGAGCCACCACCAGCCCGCCCTGGATCAACGGCCTCCGCAGCCGCGCCCATCCCCGGGACAGCGCCGCCCAGCCATACGCCGCCAGCGCCGCCAGCGCTACCCCCGTCACCATGTTGAGCCGTCCGGGCGTCCGACCCAGGTCCATGCCGGGAATGGCGCTGTACCACTGGTACGGCAGGGTGATCGGCGCTGCCGGGCCGCCCCCAATCGACGCTTCGACGATGTGGCCGTCCACCTTAAGGACCGGCCCTAACGAGAGCACCATCCCCACCAGACCGACTGCCAGCCAGGGAAGCGCCTCACCCCGCCGCTTCCCCAATGCCAGGACGGCCAGGATCACGGCCACCAGCCCCAGATAGGCCGCCCCCTCCGTATGGTTGTGCGCCAGCACATTCATGGCCCAGGGCGGCACCAGCCCGGCGTCGCGCCATACCGGGTTAAACGGGCTGGGTGTGATGAAGCCCAGCAGATCAGCGCTGTACATCACCGTGCCGCCGACCATCAGACTGCCAGCGCTGCCCTCGGCCAGGCTGGTCACCATCGGCCCGTAAAAAAAGAGCAGGCCGACGAACACCACGCCGCTCAGCGCCAGCCCCGGACGCCACCAGGACCGCCAGCGCCGCCGCTGCCGCCAGACCATGATCCCACCCCAAACCGCCGTCAACGGCACCAACTCATACGGCAGGCTGGTCACACCGGTCGCCGCTGTCAGCACAAAAAATGCCCCGGTAGTCACGCCTCGCCGCCAGGTCGGCTGTCGCCAGAAGCAGACCAGGCTCCAGGCGTAGAGCATCAGCCAGTAATTGGTGATCAGCGTCAAATGTCCAGTTACCGCGTGGCCCTGCCGCGTCGGAAAATCCATGAGGATCAGCCCGCCCAACAAGGCCCCGCCCTGGTGACGGGTCAGCTCCCAGCAAAACAGATACGCGGCCAGACCGGTCAGCACCCAGCTGGAGAGAAACGTCAGGTTGTACGCCACCAGCGGCGGGAAAGCCAGCACCCAGGGCACCCCGGCCAGATGACCCACCGGATTGGCCCACTGCACCGGGCTGAAAAAGCCCTCCGGATAAACCAGCAGCGGCTGATAGGCCGGATGTATCCCCCGCAGGATGGCTTCTTTCGTCCACCAGATCAGCCGCACAGCCTCGAACCCGTCGCCATGCACCTTATTGGGGAGGTGGGTCCCCAACTGGATGACCGTTGGATAGGTGAGCAGAAGGGTGGCCACCCCATAAAAGACCAGCGGCACCAGGCCGTGCCTGATCCATCTTCTCTCCCAGATTCGCTGGCTGTTGGTCATGGCCTGCTTATGCCCCTTTAAGGGTGATGGCCGCCAGGCAGTCACCCGGTGCACGAGACCGGCAACTCGTATGCATACAGGTTTTGGAAGCCAGCCTCGGTAAGCCGGTACAGCCCATAACGCAGCCGCGCCACATCCGCCGGGCTGACCGGCACCCGGTATACATCGCGGACGGCCTCGCCCGCTGTCCAGCTCGTCAACGGACGCCAGCCGTAGACCGGCGCGGACTGATCCCCCTGCCCCAGCAGCGTACCATCCGTTCCCCAGGCATGGACGAATACGCTCAAATCCTGGGTGGGCACGTCCGGCGTGTACCACGTCACGTCCAGAATCACCGCGTCCGACGCGCACACGACGTGCTCCACCAGGACGCCGAATTCACCGGGCGGATCGGCGGGGATTACCGGCTTCGTGTCAATCGCCACCAGTTCGGGCGCGGCGGCGCGCAGGTAGACCGGCCCGCCGATCTGCTGTTCCCACCAGTCGAGCGGGAAGCTGTAGAAGGTGAACGCGGGCGTGACCAGCATCCCGCCCGCCACAAGGGACGCGAAGTCTGCCCGGTGGTCGACCAGTGTCACCGCCTGCAACCGCCCCGCCGCCAGGGACGGGTCCACATCGCGGGCGAAACCAACGGCGAAGTGACGGGTCCCCCAGCCGATCATCAGCGTCGCGCCGGTCGGCGTCTCCTGCGCCAGCGCGATCGTCTCCAGCCCGGTCCTGTCGTGGACCAATCCGCTGATGAAAGGCCCATTTTGGACCACCATTGCCGCTGCCAGAATGGCGATCAGCGCCAGCCACAACCATGGCAGGTATTTCGTTGTTGCGGCTCCCCCTTGCGCCTGATGAGCCACCACGCTCATCACCCGGTCGATCAGGAACAACCAGCCAAACGCCAGCGGGAGCGTCACTGCCAGAATCAGCGCCGAAAGCACGTCAGTGTACGCCAGCACATGAAAGCTGTAAGCCGCCCCGGCGGTCAGCAGCATGACCGTGGCCGCCCGGCGCAGGCGCGAGTCCCCCAGCGCCCCGGCCAGCCCTATCAACCCGGCCAGCAGCCCCGGCAGAGTCAGATCGGTGACCAGCACTGTGGTCACCGCCTTGACGGTGGTCAGCAGCGCGGCCCACGACGCCGGCAGCCCCATAAAACGGTTCGCTTCCACACCCAAGAACTGGTCCAGCAGACCATCCCACGTCCCCGGCGCGCCATAAACCCACGCCGCCCCGGCCTGGGCGCGCAATGGAAGGTAGGCGTATGGCAGGAATCCCAACGCCCCCAAGGGGAAGCAGACGGCGAGAAGGCGCAGGATGCGGCGCAGATTGCGGCGCGGCTGGCGGCTCAATTCCGGCCAGACGGCGGACAACAAGGCCGGGGCCGCCAGGGCGACGGCGCGGTGATGGGCCACGCCGATGCCCCCCACCAGGGCCAGCCAGTAGACTCGCCCTTTGATCCGGCCCGGCCACAACGCCAGATATAACAGCAGCGCCAGGATCGCCAGCCCAAACGTATAAATCTCGGCGACGACATGGTGTATCCACACCGTGCGCGTCAGGCCGAAGAGCGCGACAACCGCCGCCGCCGCGCTGGCCCGACCGGTGAGGCGCGCTCCCAGCACATACATCAGCGCCAGGGCCGCCACGCCCCACCCCAACGACACCACCGCCGGAGCAGCCGCCGGAGACACGCCCAGAAAACGGAGCACGTTCACCAGAACGTTGCCGGTGATCACGTACAGCGGGTAGCCAGTGGCGTGCAGCGTGCCCCAGGCGTTGAGCACGATCTGCGTTTCACCAACGTCAACCATGTAGTAGTGACTGGAGCCGTTGGGGATGGTTTGAAGCGTCGGCAGGTAGGCAGCCAGCAGGATCACGAGCGCCAGCAGGAATGGCCGCCCAGGAACGCGCGGAAGCGTCTGCTCAGACATAACGCCGGGCATGATACCTCGTGCGCTCACTGCCGCGCAAGGAAGTCGAGGGATGGCCGCCCGCGACCGGCATCCGAGAAACGTGTGACGCCTGTATTCACGCCAGCGGCGAAAGGAATCGCAACCATCGGGTTTCAGGGGTAATATGGGTTAGAAGCCAAGCCGCCCCAAATGAGGACTCATCAATGGGATATGGCCCGATGGATGCCAGAGGTTTGTTCGACTCGCTGGAGAAGCCTGCCACCTTTGTGCTGGCCAATTTGCTCTGGCTGGTGGTGTCGATCCCGATCATCACCCTGCCGGCGGCAACAGCCGGGCTTTTCGCCGTGTTCTCCCCCTGGGTCAGAGGCAAACCGTCAGAGGTGTTCAGCGATTTTTTCGGGGCCATGCGCCGGCACTGGCTCAAAAGCACGCTGATAGGGGTGCTTGATGCGGTCGTGGGGGGGCTGACCATCAGTAACTTTTTTATCCTCAGGCTCATGGACCTGGAGCTGCTGCCGTTCCTGCTGTTTCAGGGAGTCACCCTGATCGTCGGCCTGCTGCTGCTGGTGACCAACCTGTACATCTGGCCGCTGCTGGTGATCTTTGACCTGCCCCTCCGCCGCCTGCTGGATACCGCTTTCCGATTGGGGCTTGGGCATCTGCCCTGGTCGCTGGTCCTGCTGGCCGGGACGGTCCTCCTGCTGGCCCTTGGGCTGGTCGTGCTCCCGGCGATGATCTCGCTGACCGTGTCGTTTTCCGGCTGCGCCCTGTTCATCAACTGGGGGGCGTGGCGCATCATACGGAAGTACGTGCCGGCCGAGGAACTGGCCAAGCTCGAAAGC
This sequence comes from Anaerolineae bacterium, assembly GCA_034435395.1. Classification (GTDB taxonomy): domain Bacteria; phylum Chloroflexota; class Anaerolineae; order Aggregatilineales; family Ch27; genus DAOTXK01. Next base: position 4,692 of record DAOTXK010000284.1, read on the forward strand.
CAGGATTGATCACGCCCGCCCGCTTGTATCAGGTTCTGGCCGGTGATCGAGCCAGCGCCAAACAAAAGGGCCTGGACATTACGTCCGGCCCTTTCGAGTTTTGGGGAAGTCGGGGTGCCCGGATTTGAACCGGGGACCTCTTGCACCCCATGCAAGCACGCTAGCCAAACTGCGACACACCCCGCTATGCCGCCATTATAGCCCCTGTGCAGATGGCGGTCAAGGGCAACCTGGCCGGGCGCAACTGGCCCCGTAACCATGGGCAGTGGACAACCTCAGCCGAAACGTATCCTTATCCGCCCGTGGTGCTGGCCAGACCCAGATCAAAGATGGTCGGCTCACTCGGGGCGCGGTCCGCGTAGTAGTCAAAAAGCTCAATCGTCGCGTCGGCGCGCAGGCTGCTCAGCCACTCGTCAAACGCCTGCTGGCGCTTGTTCTGGTACTGCGTATCGGTCAGTTCGCGGTCTTCGCGGGCATGCACCTGAATGATGTGGTACCCATACTGCGTGGACACCGGGCCAATAATCGCCCCGATCGCGCCATTAAAGATGGCGTCCTCAAATTCGGAGACAAAACTGCCCCGCCCTGTCCAGCCCAGCTCCCCCCCCAGACGGGCGCTGGCGGTGTCGGTCGAGGCATACCGCGCCAACTCGGTGAACGCCTCCCCCTCCTGCAACGCCGTCATGATGTCCGCGGCCTCTTGCTCCGTTTCCACCAGGATGTGACGCGCATCGACCTGTTCCTCAATGCGGGGCAGGTCGCCGGTCACTTCCTCGTATAGCCGCTCGCGCAACGCGTCCATCTCGAAGATGGTCCAGATGTCCTCCCGACTCAGGCCGGAAGCAACCACAGCTTCATCAAAGTACGCCGTCTGCACCTCATCATAACGCTGCTGGAGTTCATCCGCCGTTAACGTGGGCAGGGGAGTGGCTGTCGGCAGGGGGGTCGGCGAAGGGGTAGGCGTTTCCTCTGGCGTCGGCGAGGCGGTCGGCGTCGGCGATGGAGTGGGCGAAACAATCGGCGTGGGCGTCACGGACGGCTCAAGCGTCGGCGTAGGCGTCTCTGGATTCGGATTGTAGCCAAAGAACTCCTGCACGCGCCTCTCAACCTCAGCCTGATCAACGGTGATGCCCCGGCTGGCCGCTTCCTGCCGCAGCAGTATTTCTTCTATCATCTCATCGCGCACCTGCCCGCCCAGGATCGCCTCCTGGCCGGGCAGCAGCTGGGCGTACAGGCTGTAGTACGGGCTGCTCTGGTCGGTCAGCGCCTGCCCGCCATACAGGGCCGCCACCTGCTGAAGGCCCCGTCCGGTCTGCCAGCGAACAAAGCGCACCCGCGCCTGGTACGCCGCGGTGGTGATGGCCTCGCCGTTGACCACGGCAACCGGCTGGCCGGGGAAGATAATCCCCTCCCAGACGATTCCGATCAGCAAAACGATCAACACCGCTGCCAGGGCCACCCCGACCCCCAGCAAGACCCACCGCTGCACGCGCGCTTCTCGTTCCGCCCGCGACAGGTAAGTGCGCCGTTCCTCATATTCGGGCGAGCGCTTACGGCGGGCAGGGCCGCCCGTGGTGGCTTTTTTGGCCATACGGTTTTCTTTTCTCCTCTAAGCAGGGCTGCCTGCTTCAACAACAGACAGGCAGAGGGCGACCAGCAGCGCTCTCTGCCCTACCGGGAATGTCAGCCAGAGACACCCTGTTACGAGTAGTCCTGAACATGCTGGCCGGTGAACGGCAGCAGCGCCAGATGACGCGCCCGCTTGATGGCCTGCGCCAGGCCACGCTGGTGTTTGGCACAGACGTTGGTCTGCCGCCGGGGACGAATCTTACCCTCTTCGTTGATGAAGCGGCGCAACAGGTCCGCATCTTTGTAGTCAATGTGGTCGACCCTATCGGCGCAGAACGGACACACCCGTCTACGCCTGCCGCCGCGTCGCGCCGCGGGCCGCTCACTCGGAAGCGACTCGCTTTCTTCGGACGATTCCTCGTCTATCTCGTCAAATTCGTCTGATTCGCTCATGGAAATCCTTACTTTCCTGGGTCAGCAACAGCCAAGGCCGGCGCGGTTGATCAAGCAGAAGCCCCTCGAGCCGGCTAAAAAGCGTAGTCTTCCTCGTCGTCATCAGCGGCGTCCAGCGGATCATAGTGGTTGAGCTCCGAGGGGGAACGGCGGTCACCCAGCAAGATCATCTCATTGGCGACCAGCTCCGTGCGATAATGCCGCTTGCCGTTGTCATCTTCCCAGCCCCGGGTTTGCAGTCGGCCCTCAATGTAGACTTGCTGCCCTTTGTTGAGGTGCGACTTACAAATCTCGGCCAAGGCCCCCCAGGCCACCACGTTGAACCACTCAACTTCCTCGCGACGATCGCCCTCCGCCGAGGTCCAACTGCGGCTGGTTGCCACACTGAAACTCGTGACCGGTCGCCCGCTGGGGGTATATCGCATCTCCGGATCACGCCCTAGGTGGCCGATAATCATGACTTTGTTAAGCCCGCGACCCATTCCGATTACTCCTTCAACCGGCACGTCTCGCCTCGGACAGATTGCTGATGACGGTGTAATACGGACGGTGGCTAATCCGCACGGACCAGCAGGTAGCGCAGAATAGCATCGTTTAACTTCAGGTTACGTTCCACCTCGCCGATCGTCTCCGGCGCGAGCGACGCTTCAACCAACACATAATGGCCTTCATGCTGGTCGTTGATGGCATAGGCCAGTCGCCGCCGCCCCCACTGATCAACGCGATGCACTTCATTGCCCTGCTCGACAATCAGTTGCCGGACCCGCTCAATCGCCTCAGCAACCGCATCCTCGCTGATGTCAGGGCGGACAATGAACGTCAATTCATACGTGCGCATTGTGGCAGCTTGCCTCCTTTCCTCGGGATTGTCCTCGATAGATGGTGGCCCATCCATCAAGAACGGAAAGCCGGTTTGCCGACAGAAACCAGGCAACTTCGGGTGAGGATAGTACCTTAGAACAGGGGCTTTGGCAAGACTCGCCTGCTCAGCATTCCTCAACGTTACGCTCATGGCACGGCAGTGATAGTGCACCACGGACCGGGCAAACCCGCCAACGATTCCCATTTGGCGTCCCCCGCCAAATCATACTAGACTGAGGACACTTCCTATTCCCAGGCCAGGAGATACTGCTGATGAAAGCCCTGCGGATTGCCGTGTTAGCTGTGATTGTGATCGCGCTGGCCGGGCCGCCCCTCCAGGCGGCGACCAGCGGGGTCGATCATCCTTCAGCCCAACCTGCCCCACTCCGATTTCACCCCAGCGTTATGGACACAGCCGCCTACGCAGCCGCCCGCGACCAGGTCAACCGCTGGATGGCCGAACGCGCCGCCACCGCCTCCGGGACCCCGATCACCAGCCAACAGGCGCAGCAACGACGGGCGGCCTGGACGTTGATGATCTATCTGGCCGCCGACAACGACCTGGAGGAGTTTGCGATTGGCGACCTGAACGAGATGGAACTGATCGGCAGCACCTCAGACATCAACGTGGTCGTGCAGATGGATCGCGCCGCCGGATATGACAACTCCAACAACGACTGGGTCGACACCCGCCGCTTTTTTGTCACCCGCGACAGCAACCAGAACACCATCGCTTCCCAGGTTGTCCAAACCCTGGGGGAAACCAATACCGGCAACCCGGCGGCGCTGGTTGACTTCGCCACCTGGGCGATACGCACCTACCCGGCCAGCCGCTACGGCTTGATCATCTGGGATCACGGCGGGTCGTGGATGGGGGTCGCCAGCGATGCCTCCGCTGGAGACGACGAACTGAACCTGCCAGAGATCGACCAGGCGCTCTCCCAGATCGTCGCCGCCAACAACGGCGCGCGCCTGGACCTGATCGGCTTCGATGCCTGCCTGATGAGCGAGTTCGAAGTGTATCATACGGTCGCCCCCTACGGGCACTACGGCGTCGCTGCCGAGGAAACCATCCCCGGCTTTGGGTGGGAGTATGCCACTCCCCTAGATACCCTGGCCAGAGACCCTTCGCTGGATGGCCTGGCCCTGGGGCGCTTGTTCGTCGACAGCTACATGGCCTTC
>DAOTXK010000285.1:0-4021 GCA_034435395.1 Anaerolineae bacterium
ACCTGATTCTCCGGCGAGCAATTGACCACCCAGATCGCGTCCACGGCCTCGGCGAAGGCCCCTTCCAGCAGGTCAATCGCCTCCACGACGACCACGTTGTGTTTGGCGCGCCCGATCAGCGTGTCGATGGCGCGCCCCACGATCGGCTGGGTGAGCGCCTGCAACCGGCGCAGGGCATCGGGGTGGGAGAAGGAAACCGCCGCCAGCTTAGCCCTATCCACCCGTTGTTCGCCGTCCAGCAGCCAGGTGCCAAAAGTTTCCAGCACGGGTTTATAGGCCGGTGCGCCAGGGGCCATCGCCTGGTAAGCCAGCCCACCGGCGTCGATGGTGTAAGCGCCAAGGTGTTCCAGCATGCGGCGGACCAGGCTCTTGCCCATCGCCAGATTGCCCGTGAGGCCGATTACGTATTTGTTTGGCCAGCGACCCACGATCGTCCCTCCCGGCTAGATGTTTGTCCCCAGTCAGCGAGCATTATCGAGTAGTGAAATTGTATCTTGGCAGGCTTTATCGGGCAACTGGCCCCGTCCACGGCCCTGGTCCCTCACAGGACGGTGTCGTCCAGCGGCATGCCCAGTTGCTCATATAGCTGGCGGCGGCTTTGTTTGTCGCTAGCCAGCTCGCGGTGGGCGTGTTCCGCCACCGCGACGGCCAGCCGACGCGGCACCACGATCACGCCGTCGCCGTCGGCCACCACCATATCCCCTGGAAAGACGACCACGCCGCCGACGCTGACCGGCACGTCCTGGGCGTCGAATTGCAGCCGCCCGTGGACCGTGCTCTGCGAACACAGCCTCGACCAGAACGGCACCTGTTCCCGGATCAGCTCGTCGGTGTCGCGCACGCCGCCGTTGGTCACATAGCCGCGCGCCCCTTTCGCCAGCCCGGCCAGGCTGTTGTTGGAGCCCATCAGCCCGACGTTCGCGCCGCTCTGGTCGATGACGATGAAGTCCCCGTCCTGGATGTCGGCCATCCAGGGATATGGGCAGACGGTGTTGTAATACCAGCCTGCCCATTCGGTGTAGGCGTCGGGCGTCATGGGGGGGATTTCCCCCTGATACGGCAGATAGCGGGCCGTCCGGGCGATGCCGCAGGTTCGGACCCGGAAGAGCGGGCGGATGTCCGGTGACAGGGAGCCGTAAGGGTGCATCATCAGCCAGTCCAGGCCGTCGCGCACGTCAGCCACGCGCAGACCCCGGTAGCGGTCGAGTAATTCCTGGCGGTCGTCAGTTGAGTCTGGCATAAAAGCTCTTCTCCTGGTTGGTTAAGCGTCCGCAGGGGCGGGCGGCCCTGCCCGCCGTGGTCGGTTCATGGGCTGATTGGCTGCCCGTCCCGATAAGGGCGGGGGCGGCCCTAAAACAACGGCCCGTAGTACCGCCCCTGTTCCACGGCGGGCGCGCCCGGCCCGGCGGAGGTGCTTTCCTCCCGTGCCAGGGCGTAGACCTCGCCGTTCGGCCCGGTGAGCATGCCGCCGCGCTCGAACGGCTGGTAGGTCCCGGTGTAACCGGCCTCGCCCTGGACACCCCAGCCAAGGGCGTCACGAATCTGGGGGTGGCTGCGCCAGGCCAGCCCGAAGCCCCGGATGGGCTGCTGCAAGCCCTCTGGCGGGGTCAGGCTGGGGTCGTCCGGCGGGTCGCCTTCCTGCCAGCGGTCCGGCACGCGCCAGTAACGGTTGCTGACGCCATCCACCGACTGCGAGGACAGGGCGTAAATCTCGCCCGCCGCCCGCCAGATCATCGTGCCGCGTTCGAAGGTCTGAGCGGCCATGCCGGATGGCTCGCCCGCGCCGACCGGGCAGCCCAACGCCGCGCTGGCATCGGGATTGTTCTGGTAGGCGGCGGCGAAGGCGGCATCCGGCCCCACGGCGCACGAGCCGCCCGCCGCGCTGACGAAGGGCGTCGCCGTGGGGAAAGCCGGGTTGACCAGGCCGGGGAGCGGGGTGGGCGGCTGCAGGGTGATCTCCACCACGGCGGGGATCGGCGCGGTCGGCAGCACCAGGGGGGCGGAGCCGTCACCCATGAAGACGCCGACGTAGGGTGTCCGGGTGGCGGTGGGCGGCGGCGGGGTTGGCGTGGCGGTGGCGGAGGGGACGGGCGTGCTGGTGGCGGGCAGGATCGGCGTGCCGACCGGCGTGGGCGTCAGCAGGACGGTGGCCAGTTGTTTGGGAGCCAGCAGCTCATCCGGCGGCGGCACGGGCGTGGCCGGGCTACAGGCGGCGAGCGCGACCATCGCCAGGGCGAGCCACCAGGGCCGGGACGCCTGGAGCAGGGCTATGGCGTGGGGGAAAGTCATTCAAAGTCTTCGATCTCGTCCAGCAGTGCTTCCGCAGCTTCGCTGTCGGCGGCCATCTCGTCCAGGTAGTCCCGGACGCCTTCGCGGATGCGTTCGTCCCGGTGATTCAGCGACTCCTTGAGCGCGGCCAGCAGTTCGGCCTCGCTGAACTCATCCAGGCGTTCCGCGGCCAGGTCGAGCAGCAGGTCTGGCCCCTCTTCCTCCATCAGGTAGGTGGCCAGGCTGGGAATGGCGCTTTCGTCCAGCGACTGGAAGATCTGCTCCAAAATCGTGATGAAGTCGCTGTCCTCTTCGTCCTCATCCCACACTTCCCGGCCCAGCACGTCCAACAGCGGCAGGAGCGGGGTATCCAGGCCCTGCAGGATGTCGAAGGAGGCGGCGACCATCTCGTAATCGCCTTCGGCTGCTGCCCGGCGCAAGGCTGCCAGTTCCGTTTGTTGTTGAGAGGTAAAATCGGCCAAGGAATCCCCCTGAAAAACTCACTCAGTGCAGTGAACGTCCCGCACCAGGGCCGCCAGCTGGTACGGCTCCGCCAGCTCCGGTCTGCCGGCCGAACGGAAGCGACGGGCGGCTTCAGTGCTCGACACCGATTCTACAACGGTTATGGCCTCGCCGTCCACCGGATTCTGCGGCCCCGCCACGCGCGCGACCGCGCCGTAGCCGACCCCCAAAAAGGTGAGAGACGGTTCGGATCGATCATGGGCGTGCTCCAGGCGGATTCAGGCCGGTCAGGTTTTTCAGTCCAGCAGCCGGGCCATGGCGTACTCGTCCACGTAAGCGTCGTCCAGCCGGATGGCATGCCGCCGCCGACCCTCCACCTGGAAGCCCATCTTCCGATAGAGCGCCAGGGCGGCCTGGTTGTGCGTCATGACGGTCAGCTCCAGGCGGTGGAGGCCCTGCTCGCGCGCCCAGCTCTCCAGCGCCGCGAACAGGCGCGTGCCCAGGCCCTGGCCGGTGAAGGCCGCCAGGATGCCGATGACGATCTGGGCGCGGTGGCGGATGCGCCGGAACTGCCCGCCGTAGGCCCCCAGATACCCGACCAGCGCGCCGTCATGTTCGGCGACGAAGATGGTGCTGTTGTCCTCGGCCAGCGTCTCCTGGATGCGCCGGCGCTGGATGTCGACGGTGGTGCGCCGCTCGCCCGGCTCGCACAGCATAAATCGCGTTTCCTCGTCCAGGCGTTTTTGCAGGTCCAGGAAGGCGGCGGCGTCCGCTTCCCGGATTTGGCGGATCACAGGCATGGCACGGTTCTCCTGGCCAGTAGACGGGCGAATCTGACGGTCAGTATACCGCCTCCTGCTGTATGATGGCGCTGACGGTGGACGCGCTGCCGATTCTCCTGTAGAACTATAGTGAGCATCATCGTTAACGAACCGACGACGGTTCCACTGCTGACGGTGGGTTGATCCCAGGGGGGGGAGATGACACGTGTCCAGTACTTGATCATCGTCATGGCATTGCTCGGCGAAGCGGTTCTGGGCAGCGTTCGTATGGCGTCCGCGCAGGGCGGCGACACCTGCCCGGCCATCGTGGAGCGGGCGCTGGCGCTGGCGGAGGGGTCGTGTCGCGGGCTGGGCCGCAACGAAGCCTGCTACGGCCATACCCGGGTGGTGGCCACCGGCTGGGACGCGGCAAGGCTGCCGGGCTTTGAGGAGCCAGGGGACACCGCCGATGTGACTCAACTGGCATCGCTGATCACCTACCCGCTGGATGTGGTGGAGGAGCAGTGGGG
>DAOTXK010000286.1:0-23976 GCA_034435395.1 Anaerolineae bacterium
ACCACCAGCTGGGCGCGCCGCTGACCCTCGGCGGGCTGCCGGAGTCGCTGCCGGTGTGGGCCTACGCCCTGCTGCTGGTCGCCGCGCTGGTCGCGCACGAGGGGCTGCATGGGGCGGCGATCCGGGCGCTGGGTTTCCCGCCCCACTTCGGCATAAAACCCCGCCGCCTGATCCTCTATACCACCGCCGACGCCACCTTCACCCGGCGGCAATATCTGATCGTGACCCTGGCCCCGCTGCTGGTCATCACGCCGGTCGGGCTGATCCTGATGGCGCTGCTGCCAGTGACCATCGCCGCCTGGGCGGGGATCATGGTCGCCATGAACGCCGCCTCGTCCATCGGCGACCTGTGGATGACGGCGGTGATCGCCAGCTTCCCGCCGGATGCCCGCTTCCGCGACGAGGCCGACGGCATGAGCATCTTCCGCCCGGCGGATTGACGCTGAAGGATGACCTGTGAACCGGACCCCAATATGTCGCTGACTCAGGTGCCTGAGGAGTGGAAAGAATAACCGCTTGCCTGTGCGGCAGCGGGCATACCTAAAAACCCATTGCGCCCGGCCTCCCCCCGGACCGGACGCGGTTGATTCCAGCGGCGGCTGGCCGCTGGGCGGGTAAGCCGCGCCGGCTAGGCGTAATTCCCCTCCTGCCGCCAGACATCCAGCATCAACTCGTAGCGGGAGAGGCGCATGCCGGTGTAGATGCAGTTGCTGGTGGAGAAGATATAGCCGCCGCCCGGCATGCCGTGCCGCAGGGCATACCGCGCCGAGGCGATGACTTCCTCCTCGGTGCCGGTGTCCAGCTTGCCGCAGTCCACGTTGCCGATCAGGCACACCCGGTCTCCGTAGCGGCGTTTGATCTCGGCGATGTCCACCCCGGCCTGCGGGTCCAGCGAGTGCAGGGCGTGCGGGTTGGCGTCGATCAGATGGTCGACGATGGGCATGATGTTCCCGTCGGTGTGTTTGATGGTGTAAAAGCCCAGTTCGCGGTAGCCGGATATGAGCTGCCTGAGGTAAGGGGCGATGAACTCGGCGAACTGTTCGGGGCGCAGGAAGGGGCCGCTGTTGAAGCAGTAGTCGGCGCACAGGGCAAAGCCGTCCAGGCCGCCGTGCTGGCGGTAACGTTCAGCGCGGGCCAGCGCCGCATCGACCTGCCGTTGCGCCTCGTCTTTGACCCCCTGGGGATCGTCGACCAGCCGGTAACAGAATTCGGTCATGTGCGCCCCATCAGGGATGCTGTAGGTGGCGTCGCCGTGCCGCAGGAGGAAGTACCGGTCGCCGGTGCGCTGGCGGATGATGTCCACCAGGCGCAGCGTTTCCTCGACCGTGTTCGGGTTGGGATGGAGAAAAATGGCGCTGTGCTCGTAGCGCTCGGCGGTGGCGAGGTACAGGTCGGCCATGTCCTGGCGGTGGAGCTGGCGCTCTTTCTCCTCCATCTGAAACCACTGATCATACCGGCGGTGGCTGGGATGGACCCTGCCGAAAGCTTCCATAGTGAGGAAAAAGACCAGCTCAAAGTGGGGCACGCGCCCGGTCAGCGGGCGGCGCTCCAGCGCGGCGATGAAGCGGTCTCTGGGTTGCATTCGGGTTTCCCTCGCTGGACGGCGGATGACGGCCACGGCAGGAAAAGGCATCCGCCGGAACGGTCAGAAGGACTCTGCCCTGGTGGTCGGCGCGAGCGTGGCCGCCTGCTCCCGCCGGGGCAGCCAGCGGAAGGCCAGCAGGGCCATCAGCAGGTAGGTCATCCCGGCGATGGCGAACACGCCGCGCATGGCCAGGCCCACGGCCACCGCCGAACCGGCCAGCGGGGCAGCCGCCCGCGCCGCCGCCGTCACCGAGTTGTCCAGCCCGTACACTGCGCCCTCTTCCCCCGGCTGGGTGAAGCGCGCCAGCAGGGCGCTGGGCGCGGCGACGACGCCCCCCACCGCCGCCCCGGTCAACGCCTGCAGGAGGAGCAGTTGCCAGGCCGCGGTCACCATGGACTGGGGCAGGTAAAAGAGCGCCGCCGCCGTCGCGCTGGCGATCAGCACCGGGCGGTGGCCGATGCGGTCGCCCAGCCGCCCCAGGTAAACGGCGCTGATCGTGCTGGCAAAGGCGGAGGCCCCCACCACCAGGCCGGTGTAGGTGCTGACGCCCGTCTCGGTGGCCATCAGACTGGTGATAAACAGCGGCGCGATGGGCGTGATCATGCTGTTCCCCAGCGCGCTCAGGAAGCGCACGGTGTAGGTCACCGGCACGCCGCGCATGGTCATCACGTGCCGCCATTTGCCGAAGAAGCTGATATGCTGATCGATGATCCGGACCGATGGCTGGAACTGCTCCCTGACGCCCCACCAGACCAGCACCCCCGCGCAGAACAGCAGGGCCGCCGTCACGATGAACGGCGTCCGGAAGCCGAAGGCATCGGCCAGCGCGCCGCCGATCAACGGCCCGACCGAGACGCCGCTCCACAGCCCCACCTGGATCACGCCCATGGCGAAGCCGGTCCGCTCGCGGGGCGCTTCCGCCGCCACCAGGGCGTTGGCCGCCGGGACGATCCCGGTGATCAGCCCCTGGATGGCCCGCAGCACGATCAGGTCTTCCGCCGAGCGGGCAAAAGCCATCAGCAGCAACAGGGCCGCCCCGCCGAATGTGGCCCGCTGCACCATCAGCTTACGGCCGTAGCGGTCGGCCAGCGTTCCCCATATGGGACCGGCGATCATCATGGTGATGGCCTGCGAGGAAAAGACCAGGCCCGCCAGGAGTTCCGTGCTCAGACCGGTGGTGCTGCCCAGGTTCTCCACGTAAAGCGGCAGAAAGGGGAAGATGATGGAAAAACCGGTCGTGGAGAACAGTTGGGCGATGAAGACGATGGCCAGCGTGCGCCGCCAGCCCTGTAACTGTCTGAACGTGCGCAGGGGATTCAGGCGTTGCCAGTGCATCACTCCACCGATTCCGAATAGGCCAGGATGTAACCGTTGCAGTCGCGGAAGGAGAATTCTTCCGTGTCGTAGAACGTCCGGTGCAATTCCTGCATGATCTTAACTCTGTCTTTCAGCGCCTGGTACAGCGCTTTGACCCCTTCGACCTCGATGTAAAAGGTCAACGAACCGCCGATGGGGACCCCGGTCAGATCGGGCAGCTCCTCGGCCAGGCTGCGGCGGGACTGGAACATGATTGGCACGCCGTCGCGCTGCATCATGGCCCAATCGGGCTGCTCGCTGTCCGGCGGGACCGCCACCAGCAGGCTGAAGCCCAACACGTCCCGGTAGAAGTCGACGGTCGTTTTTACGTCCTCAACCATCAGGTTAGGCGTCAATTTTTGGAGCATGGGGGGGTCTCTTTTCTCAGCCGGGTATGATCTGAGGCGCACCATGGGGTGATTATACCCGACGGTCCGGGGAAGAGGATAGGCCCCTGGGCAGCAGGGCGATGGGGTGCGTCTCTTTCTGCTGCGCCGGACAGCTTTAAGCAGACAGCGCGCCGATGGCGTGGCGAGGATGGTGTTAAGGGACAATTCCCAGGATCAACACCGGGATATCGATGTTGGAAACGCCTCGATGCTCCAAGTCCCACACAAACTGTTCGAAGTATGAGACGCCGGTTGACATCTGATCGGCCAATTCTTTTAAGGGAACGATTTCTACTCCTACCTTGATGATGCCTAAATTGCGAAAAATCGACATCTTCGCCGCAACGTTGTAAACCATGAAGGCATACTTGCCGAACTGGACCTCGACGCCGACCTCGTTTTTGACGAAATCTATCTCCCGGAATGCTCCCCTCGGGATGCCAGGAGGTGAATAACCGCCCGTATAAAAATCCGCAGGATATTCGCAATGTTCTCTGTGCTTTTCCCAGTTCCCGCTACGAAAGGCTCTGGAAAAGGTTCTGTTGAGCGCTTTCGGACTGTAAAGCAGTCTGCCAGGCATGGTTTTCTCCGCGCTTTTTTTGGTCTTCAGTTTGGCGGCATCGACTGTGGCAATGATTGTTTGGATTTCCTGTAATTCGGCAGAATAGTCCGATTCGAGAACTTCTTTCCCCCTGTTGAATGAGTAGACGCCGCCAATCCTCACGGTCAAGGTCTCCTGATAATCGTATGCTGCGCCCGTTGGTTAATTCTATCGCCATTTACAGCTAATCGACAGACTGTGATAAACTTGTTCTAGTGATGGTGCCACCTGAGGAGATGAACGGTGCAGCCTAAACAGTTGGCTCTTTTCCACAACATACATGGGAAAGGCGAACTGCGTATCATGGAGACGTACTCGCCTGACGCCATGGTCACGCTTTACCAGGGTGATCGTCTGGACCTGCTGAAGCAGATTGCCGAAGCGGGTTCAAAGGCTGAACTGATTATTACGTCTCCCCCTTATAACGTGGGGAAAGAGTACGAACAAAAGACCTCGTTAGAGACCTACGTGGAAAGCCAGCGAGAGACCATCGCCGCCTGTGTGGAAATCTTGTCGCCAACGGGGAGCATTTGCTGGCAGGTGGGGCACTATATTGAAGGCAGCGCCAGGAACAAAGAGACTTTCCCGTTGGATCTGGTGCTTTACCCGATTTTTAAGAGCTTCGACCTGAAACTTAGAAACCGTATCGTATGGTATTTCGGGCATGGTTTGCATGAACAGTTCCGGTTTTCGGGCAGGCATGAGACGATCTTGTGGTTTACCAGAGATACCGACGAATACACCTTCAACCTGGATCCGGTCCGCGTGCCGCAGAAGTACCCTGGCAAGCGGGCTTATCGAGGGCCGAATAAAGGCAAACCCTCGGGAAACCCGCTGGGCAAGAATCCCAGCGATGTCTGGGACATGCCCAATGTCAAATCGAACCACGTGGAGAAGACCGGCCACCCCTGCCAGTTTCCTGTGGCGTTGGCTGAGAGACTGGTGCTGGCAATGACCCATAAGGGCGACCTCGTGGTGGATCCATACCTGGGGGTCGGCACGACGGCAGTGGCGAGCATTCTTCACGATCGTCGTTCGGCGGGAGCAGATATTGAGGCGGATTATCTGAGTATTGCGCGCGACAGATTGGAAAAAGCCTGGGCCGGTACATTACCAACACGACCGTTAAATAAACCGGTCTATGAACCTGACTCCCACATGTCGCTTACTCAAGTGCCTAAAGAGTGGAGGGAATAGCTTACCGTCAGGCAACAAAGGCACTCGACATATAGACAATTACCGGTAATTACCCTACGCGCCATCCGGGGGCCGACCTGCTTCAGGCCCTGGCCAGCGGCAGTTGAAAGGGAGGATCATCTGGTCGGCAGGCCGGTTGGCGGACGGGGCAAACCCCATCCCTGCCTTCCGACGGCAGTCAGGGGCTATTCTTCCGGCACCCAGGAGGGATACTCGCCGCCGCCGGTGGTGATGCGGCGCGGCTCCTCTCCGCCCGGCGATACCAGGTAGACCTCCATCGCGCCACTTTCGTCGCTGGTGAAGGTCAGCAACCGACCATCGGCGCTCCAGGCGTTGGCCCAGTCGTAACCGGGGCCGTCATACACCTGGCGGGCGTCGCCGCCGTCGGCGTCCATCACCCACAACGCGGCCCGGCCTTCCCCCCGGCGGAGAAAAGATATGACCTGGCCGTCGGGGCGGTAGCTGGGCGACCAGTCGTTGTCGGGGCCGTCGAACAGCGTCTCCACCAGGCCGCTGCGCACGTTCAGCCGCATGATGGCCCCGGTTTCCGGATCGTCGGGGTCCCACGCCTGATAGACGATGTACCGCCCGTCCGGGGACATGGAGGGATGGCCGTCGCGGGTCTCGCTTTCCGTCAGGCGGGACAGGTCCTCCCCCTCCGGCGTGATGCGGTAGAGATCGTGCTGGCCGTTGAAGTTGATGTCCGACGCGAACAGAATGGCGCTGCCGTCGGGCGTCCAGGCCGGGGTGCGGTCCTCGACGGCGTTCGCCGTGATCTGGCGGGTGCCCGCCTGGCAGGCGTCGGGCACGTCGTCGGCCCCGGCGCAGGCCAAGTCGAGGACGAAGAGCTCGTAATCGCCGTCGCGGTCGCTCATAAAAACCACCTGCGCCCCGTCCGGCGAGACGGCGGGATACACGTCCTCGGCGTCGTTGTCGGTGAGCTGTAGCTCCAGCCCGGTGGAGAGGTCCAGCAGGAAAAGCTCCGAGTCGTCGCCATTGCGGGCCGCATAAAAGACGACGCGCCCGCCGTTGATGGAAAGCGCTTCCAGCGGATCAGTGGTGGGCCGGGCGGCGGCGGTGGCCGTCATCGCCTGGGAAGCCGGATGCAGCGGCCCCAGCGGCGGGATCACGGTGACGCCGGCCTCGGTCAGGGTGGGGGTGAGCGTGTCCGGCACCGCTGCTCCCCCACCCCCCAGCAGGGAAAGGGCCAGCGCCACCAGGGCGGCGAACAGGACGCAGCCCAGCAGCCCGCCGAGGATCAGGCTGATCCACCACCGGCTGCGTTTCTTACGGAGTCGCACCCCGCCCGCGACCGCCGGCTGGGGCGTGCCCTTTTCAACGTGAGCGCCGCTGCGGGGCGTGGGCTGCGGGGCGCGCGCCCCAGCACCGGCCGACGGTCGCACCGGCGCGGACACGTGGATGCCCTCCGCCTTCTCCAGCTTCTGGGAGGCATCCGACACGTCGATGGGTTTGGTGCGGGCCGAACTGGCCGCGATCTCGTCGGCGGAGGCGTGGACAGCCTTGCTGAGGGCGGCGGCGAAGGCGGCAGCGGTCTGGTACCGTTCGGCGCGGTTTTTGGCCAGCCCGCGCCGCAGCACCCGGTCCACGGCGGTGGATAACGAGGGGTTGGCGTCCAGGGCGGAGGGGATGGGGGCGGTGACGTGCATCACGGCAATGCCGTAGGGCGTATCGGCCTCGTAAGGCCGCCGGGCGGTGAGCATCTCAAAGGTCACCACCGCCAGCCCGTAGACATCGCTGCGCCCATCCAGCTTGAGGCCCTGGGCCTGTTCGGGACTCATATAAGCGGGCGTGCCGACCACGCCGCCGGTGGTGATGGCGCTGCTGCCGGGCAGCCAGGCGATGCCGAAGTCGGTCAGGTAGGAGTCGCCGGCTTCATCCAACAGGATGTTGCTGGGCTTGAGGTCGCGGTGCAGGACGTTTTTGCTGTGGG
Source organism: Anaerolineae bacterium (assembly GCA_034435395.1). Taxonomy (GTDB): domain Bacteria; phylum Chloroflexota; class Anaerolineae; order Aggregatilineales; family Ch27; genus DAOTXK01. Next base: position 7,080 of record DAOTXK010000286.1, read on the forward strand.
CATAGTCCAGCCCGTCGGCGATCTGGCGCACGATCCGCTCGACCTCTTCCGGGGGCAGCGGGCCATGGACCAGCCGGTCGTCCACGCTCCCCGCATCCATGTAGCGCATGACGATGTAGGGCATCTCGTCGATCTCGCCGTAGTCATGCACGGGGACGATGGCGCGGTGCTCCAGCTTGGCGACGATGGAGACCTCCCGTTCGAAGCGGGCGCGGAAGGTTTTGTCATGCACGAACTGGCGGGGCAGCACCTTCACGGCCACGACCCGATCCATCGATTTCTGGCGGGCTTTGTAGACGACGGCCATGCCGCCGCGCCCGATTTCGTCCAGGATTTCGTAGCCGCCAAAGTCCTGGCCGACAAGCTGGTCAGCCATACAGGGGTAACTCTCAGCGGTAGGCAAGGATCGTTAAATCGTTAAGGGGAATTATAGCCGTGAACGGGCATCAGGGAAACATCAGGTAAGGATGGCTTCAGCTAAAGGCCGGATGCCCCTCCAGCGCGGCCTCTATCGCCCGGCCGTTCGGCCACCGGACCAGCCGCAGCATCCAGTCATGGCCTGCTCCCGCCAGGCTTCATTGCCTGGATCGGGCGGCCAGGCCAGCCCCGGCGGCGGCGATCACTCCTGATCCATTTTATCCAGCTTGGCGCGCAGCTCGCGGATCCGGGCCAGCCGCTTCATCCGCTCCTCGTGCATCCTCAGAACCTCAGCGTCCGGGGCGGCGGGGGCTTCGTCATCGTCATCGTCGTCCTCGTCCAGCCGGTCCAGGGCGGCGAGGAAACCCTCGTATCCACGGGGGGCGGTGAAGGGGCCGGTGCTGAAGGGATTGGCGTTGCTGGGGGCGGCTTGTCGGGGGGCTGGCGCGCTGCCGGAGGTGGTGAAGGGATTGGCGCTACTGGAGGCGGTCCGCCGGGAAACCGGCGCGCTGCTGGAGGTGGTGAAGGGGTTGACCCCGCCGGACGCGGTCCGTGGCATGGCCGGCGCGCCCGCCGGTTGCTGGCGGCGGTCGGCGGTTTTGGCCCGGCCCAGCCGGAAGCCGAAGCGGCGCGGGCGGCCCTCGGCCTCGTGCGCGGGGCGGCTGCGGGCCGTGCTGAGGGTTGGGGGAGGGCTGGCGATACGCGGCGCTCCCCTGGCCCGTCCGGACGCCAGTTCTTGTGTCGGAAGCGCGCCCGCCGGCAGCCACTTCAGGAAGGGGCCGCGCATCCGGCGGGGCAGCCCGATCAGGACCAGCACCGAGAGGTTGTACAGGGCCACCGTCGCGCCCGCCAGGAGCAGCGCGTCCCGGTCGGCTTTGAACAGGGCGTCGACCACCTGCCAGAGCGGGATCAGCGCCCCCAGGACAAACGGCACACGGGCCATGATCCACACCAGCGGCGGGATCAGGCCCGGCGCGATCCCGTAGGCGAACAGGCCAGCGGCGCAAACCGCCAGCGCCAGGGCCACGTACACGTCACCGCCGTAAACCCACACCACGACACCCAGGGCGGCCAGCAGCAGGCCGACCCGCAGCCCATAACTGATCCGCCGCCACCGGGAGCGGAAACCGCGCCGCCGGGATTGGTTGGTGAATGCCATCGCTCACGCCCCGACGCCCGCTGATCGGTGAGCGCCGGAAGGCCGTCGCCGTCCGGCCCAACACCACCGGGCGTCAACAAAATTGTAACGAGTTTCCAACCAACGAGTCAAGCGCACCATTGATGTTCGGTTGGAAGCGGCGGCGGTGCCGGGCGTGTTTAACGACAAGGACAATGGTATAATCCGGGGTGCTTTTACCGCCCCAGGGGTCGGGCAGGACCCGGCGGCTGGGCGTTGGGGGAGGACGATCGGACGCATGGAGAAGCGAGTCTGCGGGGATGAATGGCTATCGCTGGTTCAGGGGCAGCACGGCAACCGGGAGGTTTATTTCATCCGGGCCAAAGACGAGGCCCTGATCGTGCCCCTGACCGACCGGGGCGAGGTGATCTTCACCGTGGAGCCATCCCCGGCCCTGGGCCATGACGTGCTCATCCTGCCCGGCGGCGAGATCGAAAGCGGCGAGTTGAGTCTGGAGACCGCCAACCGGGAGCTTCAGGAAGAGATCGGCTATCGGGCGGCGCGGCTGGATTTTCTGGCCCGGCTGCACCCCTGGGGCAAGTACCTGACCGTGAGCAGCCATGTCTACCTGGCGCGCGGCCTGACGCCCAGCCGGCGCGCGGGCGACGAGGATTACGCCATCGGCATCGCGCGCGCCCCTCTGGCCGGGTTTGAGCGCTTGATCGCCGCCGGACGCCTGACCGACGCGCGCGTCATCGCCGCCCTGTACCTGGCGCACCGCTTCCGGCAATGGGAGGGCCGGGCCTCGGCGTGAAGGTCCGCCTCGCCGCCCCCGGTGAGCGCGCTGGATTGTTAAGGACGGGGGTCAGCGGTCTCCAGTCCTTAATGACCCGGAACGCCCACTCTCTGTTATCATTAGAAGAGAGCGAAAAGCCGACCGCAGGCGATGGGCAAGGAGACCGTTGATGACCAAAATCGTCGTCGTGGAAGACGACACCGTGCTGGCGGAGACGCTGGCCGATAACCTGACCCAGGAGGGGTATAAGGTCACCATGGTCGCCGATGGCGAGACGGCGTACCAGCGCATCGTGCAGAAGCCGCCGGACCTGATCATCCTGGACGTGATGTTGCCCCGGCTGGATGGGTTGAGCCTGTGCCGCATGATCCGGCGCGAACCGACCACCGCCCACATCCCCATCATCATGCTCACCGCCCGCAGCAGCGAGGTGGACAAGATCGTTGGCCTGGAGAGCGGCGCGGACGACTACGTGGTCAAACCCTTCGGCCTGGGGGAACTGCTGGCCCGCATCCGGGCCGTCATGCGCCGCGCCCCGAACCGCCCCCTCAGCCAGGACGAGCTGGTGTCCGGCAACCTGCGCCTGGACCTCACCGGGCGGCATGCCTACCTGGATGAGCAGGAACTCAAGCTCAGCCACAAAGAATACGACCTGCTGGCCGAACTGATGCGTAACCAGGGCGTGGTGCTCTCCCGTGACCTGCTGCTCTCCAAAGTGTGGGGCTACGACTACTTCGGCGACCGCCGCACGGTGGACGTGCACATCCGCTGGCTGCGTAAGAAGGTGGAGGAAGACCCCTCCAATCCCACCCGCATCGTCACCGTGCGCGGCATTGGTTATCGGTTTGAGGGGTAGGATGGCCGCCAATCCCCTGCTGGCCGTGCTGGCCGACTTCGCCTATGAACCGCTGATCCTGCTGGACGAGGGTCGCCGCGTGGTGGCGGCCAACCAGGCCGCCCGCAGCCTGCTGCCGGAAGTGACCGGCGAGGGAGGGCGGATCGACGACCTGATTAACAGCCCGGACCTGGCCGAACTGCTGGACTGCGCGAGCGATGATCCCAACTGCCCGGAAGTGCAGTTTAAGTTCGGCCCGCGCGTCTTCCGGGCGCGCAGCGCGCTCCTCAGCGCCGACGGCCAGCCCTACATCGCCCTGGCCATGCTGGATATCACCGAGCAACTGCGCCTCAACCGCGCCCGGCGGGACATGGTGGCCAATATCTCCCACGAACTGCGCACCCCGATCTCGGCCATCCGCCTGCTGCGGGATACGCTCAGCCGCCAGCGCATTGGCCGCAAGGAGCGGGAGAAGATGCTGCGGAAGATCGGGCGCGAGCTGGACACCCTGCAACGCATCGTGGACGGCATGCACGATCTGTCGATGATCGAGTCCGGGCAGTCGATCATGAGGCTGGCCGATACCCGGCTGCTGACGCTGGTGGAGGAGGCAGTCGAGCACCTCGACGAGCAGATCGAGGACCGTAAGATCGATGTGGCGGTGCAGGTCCCCGACGACCTGTACGTGCTGGTCGACCGGGGGCAGATCGGGCGCGTGCTGGCCAACCTGATCCACAACGCCCTCAAGGTCACGCCCAAAAAGGGCGATATTCACCTCGGCGCGCAGGCGGACGAAAGCCGGGAGACCGTGACCGTGTGGGTGGAGGACAGCGGCCCCGGCATCCCGGTGGAGGAGCGGGAGCGCATCTTCGAGCGGTTTTACCAGCTGGACGCCGCCCGGACCGAGGGGCGGGGCAGCGGGCTGGGGCTGGCCATCGCCCGGCACATCGTGGAGGCCCACAACGGGCGCATCTGGGTGGAGGGGAGCGAGAAGCTGGGCGGGGCGCGCTTCTGCTTCACCCTGCTGGCGGCGGAGAAGCCGGGGGAGTAGCGCGCAACGGCGGGCGCTGGCCCGGCGCGCATTTTTATCAGGAGTGACGCGGTTGACGCCCCGCCAAACCAAGAGACCCCATACGTAGCGTTGCCATGCCTGGCGATGCACCCCCCCCCCGATGAAAACCCATAAGAGAATCAAATAGAAAGTGATGTCTATCATATTGATTCGCTGATGGAATACTTGTTACACTATTCACGTAACCGGGGAGAATCCGGCCATGCTCGACATTGACGAGGTGCAGATTTTTCTGGCCGCGGCGGAGGCGGGCAGCTTCTCGGCAGCGGCGCGCCGCTTGCAGATGTCCCAGCCAGCCGTGAGCATGCAAATCCGGTCCCTGGAGAAGCGCCTGGGGGGGAAGCTGTTCAGCCGCGCCGGGCGACACATCCGGCTGACCGAAGCGGGCGAGGCGCTGATCCCGATGGCGCGCGAACTGGTGCATCTGTCCACCTATGCCGAGGAGACGATCGCCTCGCTGCAAGGGCAGATCATCGGCCTGCTCAAGCTGGCCTGTAGTACCACCGCCGGAAAATACGTGCTGCCCAGGCTGTTCGCCGGGTTCGTGGCCCGGTACCCCGGGGTGCGGGTGACCTGTCACGTGGTCTCCGGGGAGCTGGCCCTTGACCTGTTGCGGCAAGGGGAGGCGCATATCGTCATCACCAGCCTGCGCGAGCCATACAAAGACCTGGAATACCGCCCGCTCATCACCGAGCCGGTGGTGTTGATCACCCCGCCCGATCACTGCTGGGCCAGGCGCGGCCTGATCACGGTGGATGAACTGACGCAGGGTCGGTTCATCGCCCGCGAGGTAACCTCCGGGACCCAGCAGGCCGTCATCCAGGCGCTGGCTGAACATGACCTGCCGCTCAGCGCCCTGAATACGGTGATGACGCTGGGCAATTCTGAGGCCATTTACCTGGCCGTGGCCGAGGGAATCGGGGTGGCGTTTGTGTCGCGCCGCGCCGCCGCCGAGGGAATCGCCAGCGGGCGGGTGGCCGAGGTGGCTGTCGAGGGGCTGGCGATCGTCCAGCAGTTGTACCTGGTGCGGCATGCCAGCCGGGCGGCCACCAGCGCGCAGGCGGCCTTCTGGGAGCACGTGTATGCGCCGGAAAACAAGGCCCTCCTGGCGCAGCACGAGGGCCAGCGCCGCCCGCCAGACCGAACGGAACCGATGTAAGCAGGCGAGGATGGGACACATGAACCAGTTGTGGAGCAGGTTTCAGGGGGGACCGCTCGTCCTCTTCCTTTCGAGCGTGCTGCTGGCCGCCGTGGTGGGTTTGTGGCCGGATCAACGCCCGGTGGAAGCAGCGCCGCCGCGCCAGGGGGGCGACCATTACGGCGAAAGCTGCGCGGATTGCCACCTGGATTTTAAGGCCGCCTGGGAGCGGGGCGTACACGCCATCGCCTTCACGCGAGAATCGTTCCAGGAAGCCTGGGCCAGCTTCAATAACGACCGGGAGTGCCTGGTCTGCCACACCACCAATTACCAGGCCAATGAGGACCGCTACCTGGCTCCGAACATCGTGTGTGAAGCCTGCCACGGTCTGAACCCGCCCGACCATCCGCCGGCGGAGATGGTGATCGGCACCGACGCGCGCATGTGCGGCCAGTGCCATACCGGCACGTTCAGCGAGTGGCGGCGCAGTCCGCACGCCTTCACCGATGACATGGGGACGGTGGCCTGCTCCACCTGCCACAACCCCCACGGGCAGATGGTGCGCTTCGCCACCACCAATGACCTGTGTCTCAACTGCCACCAGTCCGCGCCCAACACCTACGTGCACCTCACCCACAACGAAGTGGCTTTTGAGAACGTGGAGGTGACCTGCGCCAGCTGCCACATGCACCGCACCCAGGGGCTGGGCGACGGGACCCGCGACGACGTGGTCGGCCACAACATCCCCGATCACACCATGAGCGTGGATACCGTCCCCTGCACCGACTGCCACGAAGCCCTGTCCATCCAGGGGAACGTGCCGCTGCTGGTGGACGTGGACACCGCGCTGGCCGAAGAACGCGACCGGCTGCGGGCGCAGGTCTCCGACCTGCAAGCGGCCCTGGAGGAACAGGTGGCCAGGGAAGCCGAGGCGGGCATCAACTACGTTCAGCTCACCCAGGGGTTGATCGTCGGCCTGGGGCTGGGCATCACCCTCACCTGGGTCCTGATCCGCCGCGACAACGCCAACGGGAGCGCCAGGAACCGACGCCCGCCCACCAACGACCGCCCGCCCGATAACCAGCCGTAGGGAGCGCGCCTCATGAAACAAAGTGCCGTCACCGATGTCACCCGCCGCGACCTGATCAAGATCATGGTGGGGGCCGGCCTGTCGCTGGCCGCCGCCGCCGTCCTGGCCGATCCCTTGCAGCCGCTCATCCGGCAGTTGATGTCCGGCCTGGAAAACCGGCAAGAGCCGGAACCGCCGTGTTGCCCGCACTGGGGCATGGTCATCGATCTCAACAAGTGCATCGGCTGCGAGTACTGCGTGTATGCCTGCCAGGCGACCAACGATGTGGCCGATGACATGCGCTGGAACATCCATCTGGTGGACGAGACCCCGACCGGCAAGGTCTTCCATCTGACCCGCCCCTGCCTGCACTGTCAGAACGCCCCCTGCGTGACCGTCTGCCCGGTGGGGGCCACTTTCCGCCGCGAGGACGGGCTGATCGTGATGGACTACGACAAATGCATCGGCTGCCGCTACTGCCAGGCCGCCTGCCCATATGGGGCGCGGTCCTTCAACTGGCGGAACCGGGACGGCGAGCCGAATCCCTACCATCCCGAATGGGGGTCGCCGGAAGTCCCCCGGCGACCGCGCGGGGTGGTGGAGAAGTGCACCTTCTGCATCCACCGCCTCGATGCAGCGGCCCTGACCGGCCTGCGGCCCGGCATTGACCGGGAAGCGACCCCGGCCTGCGTCAACATCTGCCCGGTGGAGGCCCGCCACTTCGGCGACCTGAACGATCCGGACAGCAACGTCTCCCGCCTCATCGCCAGCACGCCCACGCTGCGGCTCCGCGACGACCTGGGCACGGAGGCCAGCGTGTATTACATTCCGCTGGAGGGACTTGCCATATGACCGCCATCCTCACCTTCGTCCGCCGCTCCCCCCTGTACACCATGTGGGTGCTCCTGCTGGCTGCCGTCTTCGGGATCGGCCTGCTGGCCATCGTTTACGTGCTGATCAACGGCCTGGAAGTCACCCACCTGACCAACCAGCTTCCCTGGGGGCTGTGGATCACCGTCGATCTGTCGTCGATCGCGCTGGGCGCGGGGGCTTTCACGCTCTCGGCGGCGGTGTATATCTTCGGGCTGAAGCGGTACGAGGCCATCGCCCGCGCGGCGGTTTTCGTCGGCATGCTGGGCTACACCTCGGCCATGCTGGCCCTGTTCATCGACATTGGCCGCCCGGACCGCTTTTACCACCCGGTGATCTTCTGGAATGTGCACTCGGTGCTGTGGGAGATCACCATGTGCGTGGTCTTCTATACCAGCGTGCTGCTGATGGAAGTCATCCCCATCGTCATCGAGAGCACGCCGCTGCACCACAACCGCTTCCTGCGCGCCCTGGCGCACGTGCTGCACCGCATCATGCCCATCGCCGCGCTGGTCGGTATGGGCCTCTCCCTGCTGCACCAGTCCTCGCTGGGCGCGACCTACGGCGTGCTGACCGCCCGCCCGGTGTGGTTTTCACCCAGCGCGCCGGTGCTGTTCATCCTGTCGGCCATCAGCGGCGGGATCGGCCTGACCATCACCGTCACCATGATCACCGGGCGGCTGATGCGCCAGCGCCTGGTCCCGCCGGACGTGCTCGACGGGGTGGCCCGCTTCGCCGGGTTCGTGGCCCTGGCCTACCTGTACCTCAAACTGTGGAGCTGGGCGGCGACCAACTACTACAGCCACTCGCCGGCCATGGCCCACGACCTGGAACTGTTGGGCGAGCACACGCCTTACGGTTTCACCTTCTGGTGGTTTGAGATTCTGCTGGGCGCGCTGGTCCCGGCGATCCTGTTCCTGTGGCGGCGGGCGCGCCGCAACCGCTACGCGCTGGTGGTGGCCGGGGCGCTGTCGGTGCTGGGGGTGGTCGTCTACCGCTGGAATATGACGCTGGCCGGGTTTGTCGTGCCGCTGGACTGGACGCCGGGCATCACCAGCCTGCCGGTCAACACCTACGAACCGGCGCTGATCGAGTGGCTGGTGGCGGCGGGCATCGTGGCCTATAGCTGGCTGTTCTGGAGCCTGGGGGCGCGCTTCCTGAACCTTTACCCGCAGGCTAAAAGTTGGGATGAGCTGGGCACCGATGATGAACTGGCAGAGTCGGCCCCGGAGCCGCCCACCAGCGGCGAGGTCTCCGCGCCGTCGCCAGCCCGCTGACGCCCCACCTCCCGGCGAGCTTTACCGGGGCAACTTTTCGACCCCAGGCGGCGTCCGCCGGCCGTTGATCTGGTAGGGGATCACGGTCACGGCCACCCCCTCCAGCTGGCTGAGCGCCAGGTTGAAGATCAGGGCGCTGTTCTGGTGCAGCGCCTGTTCCCAGTAGCTGTCCATCGCCAGGTGGCCCATGATGACGTGCACGAAGGAGCCGGGTTGCTTTTCCAGCAGGTCTTCCACATACTGGCGGATGGGGTCGGATAACAATCGGTAGGGCGAGGGGATGATATGCAGCTCGCCTTCCCCGATGCGCTCCTGCCACTTGGCCTGGGCGGACCTGGCCTTCTCCGGGTTGATGGCCACGTGCACTGCCTGCCAGGGATGGCCCAGCGACTTGGCGAAGTTGACCAGCCGGACCGTCTCGGCGTGCACGTCGTCGATCAGCAGCAGCGTCTGCACCGGGCGCGGCTCAACATCCGGGCGGCGTCCCGCCAGGCTCAGCGCCCTGGCCACCTCCTGGTAGTGGCGGTGGATGCGGAAGAAGATCAGCACCAACGCCGGGATCAACACCACCACAAACCACGCCCCGCTGGTGAACTTGGTCACGGCGAAGACGATCATCACGATGCCGGTGACCACCGCCCCCACCGCGCTGATGACGATCTTGGTGCGCCAGTGGGGGTCGTACTCCAGCGTCGCCTCCAGCCCCGGCACCGTCTCCCCCGGCTGGAGCCGACCGATCCGCCGCAGGTGGACCACCATGCCGGTCTGCGAGATGGTGAAGCTCAGAAAGACGCCGATGGCGTAGAGCGGGATCAGGGCGGTGGTGCTGGTGTTCATCAGGATGACCAGCAGGGACGCCAGCGCCGCCAGGATGGTGATGCCCCAGGAAAAGACCAGCCGCCCGCCCCGGTAGGTGAGCTGGCGCGGCAGGTAGCCGTCCCCCGCCTGGAGCGCGGCCAGCCGGGGAAAATCGGCGAAGCTGGTGTTGGCGGCCATCAGCAGGATCAGGGCCGTCCCGGCCAGCGTCAGCAGGTAGAGGATGCTGCCCTCGCCATACACCGTCCGGCCCAGCTGGGAGATCACGGTCTCCCGCTCACTGGGCAGGGCGTGGACGGCGTTGGCCAGCAGGGTGATGCCCAGGAACAGCGCGATCAGGATGCCGCTCAGCCACACCAGGGTGGTGGCGGCGTTGCGGCTGCGCGGCTCCTTAAAGGCGGTGACGCCGTTGGAGAGGGCCTCGATCCCGGTCAGCGCCGTGCACCCGCTGGAAAAAGCCCGCAGGATCAGGAACAGCGTCAGCGGCTCGGCCACCTGATGGCGGATGACTTCCACCTCCGTCACCGTGGGCAGCGACCCGGCCAGGAAGCGCAGGAAACCCGCTGCCAGCGTCAGGAACATGACGCCCAGGAAGAAGTAGGTCGGCACGGCGAAGATGCGCCCGCTCTCCTTAACGCCGCGCAGGTTGACGATGGCCATCACCACGATCACCCCCACCGCGATCTCCACCCGGTAGGGGAACAGGGTCGGGAAGCCGGACGTGATCTGGGCCACGCCGGAGGAAACGCTCACCGCCACCGTCAGGATGTAATCGGTCAGCAGGGCAGCCCCGGCGATCTGGGCCGGCAACTCGCCCAGGTTGTCGCGGGCCACGATGTACGCGCCGCCGCCGTTGGGATAGGCGTAGATCGTCTGCCGGTAGGAGACCGTCACGATGGCCAGCAGCACAGCGATGGCCACGGCCAGCGGGATGGAGAGGCGCAGCACCCCGGCGCTCAGGCCAGCCAGGCTGAGGATGATCAGGATTTCCTCGGTGGCGTAGGCGGTGGAGGACAGGGCATCGGAAGCGAAGATGGCCAGGCCGACCCGTTTGCTGATCGCCTGGTGGGGCAGGTCCGCCGTGCGCAGCGGCTGCCCGACGAGAAACCGCCATAGAGACGGGCGAGCATTGCCCTCTTCTGAAGTTGACATATGACTTTCGGGCGTGAGAGCGCCTTCTTACCTTATTTGTCGGACAAGGGTTCTATTGTAATGGATTTGGGGCGGCTGAACAGGGGCAGTTGTCACACGCGAATCGTACAGAATATCCGAATCGACGCGCCGGACCGACAATCGGTCGATCCAGTTCGTCGGTCGCCAGGAGGCAGCATGGAATAAAGGCCAGCGCCCGCCGCCCGGTTGCCTGGCGGCCAGCTATCGGCCTATGGCTGGTCGTCCTCCTCCCCCTCTTCCGCCCACCAGTCGAACTCAAAGCCTTCCGGCAGGTTGGTCATGCCGGGCCAGGGTGGCTCAGTGCTGTCCGGCGGCGGCGGGGGCCGGTTGCCCAGCAGCGCCTCCAGGCGGGGAGGATACGGCGAGGGGATCGTTGATGGGGCGGCCGGGGGCGGGACCGGTCGCGTCACCCGCTGGTAGATGTGGCGGGCGTGCAGCGCGATCGCCCCCAGGCCGATAAAAATCCCGATGGCGTTGAGGATCAGCCCCACCCAGGGCAGCGGCACGTTGGTCAACAGGGCGTAAATCACCGCCCCGATCAACAGCGAGAGCAGATTTACCAGGAGCCGCCCGTTGGCGTGAAACAGACGGCGGCCTAGCCGCTGCCCGATCAGATCGCTGATCACCAGCCGCGCCAGGAACAGGATCACAAAGGACAGTCCGCCGATAACCAGCATATTGAGCAGGGCCAGCAACAGCAGCCCCATCCAGGTGAAGCCGCCCAGCGTGATGGCCGAGAGCAGCACCAGCAGCAGGATGCTCACCAGCAGCAGGATCAGGCTGACCGGCGCGGCCAGCAGCGCCAGGATCAGCCCCCAGCCAAAGCTGGACGGTGTGTGGCGGGGCACGATCAGCGCCGGTTCGCGAATCCAGGCCGGCGCGATGGCCATCATCAACACCCCCGCCGCCATCAGCGACAGCACATCGGTCACCACCGTGCTGAGATAGCGGAGAATCACCTCCCCCAGCCGGACTTCTTCCATCTCCGTCCCGGCCTGGGTGATGTCCGGGCGCGGCAGGACGTGGTTAAACGCGATCGCGCCCTCAACCTCCCCGTCGATGGTGCCCTGGTTGGGGCCGGAGTAAGCCAGGTCGCCCCCGATGCGCCCGTCCGGGCGGAGGGTCAGGCCCGGCGTCTGAAAGGAGACGGTGAACGGGAAGGGGAAGGGGATGAAGCTGGGCGAGGTATCGCCGCCGCCCACTTTGGCGGTGACGTTCCCGTCCACGCGGCCCTCCACCACCAGCGCCGACCCGTTGAAGTTCAGGTCCCCGCCGACCTGGCCGCGCACGATGGTCTGGTAGCCCAGCAGCACCAGCAGGTCGCCGGGCACGGTCGCGCCCTCCCACACCTCCACGTTGAGGGCGATGGCGGCCACGTCCGCCTGGTCCCGCAGGCGGGCCGAGCCGGTCAGGTCCAGGTCCACGCCGCCGAAGTGGATGTCGTCCTCCACCGCCCCGTCAATGCGGAGCTGGCCGCCCACCAGCCAGATATCGCCCCCCACGCGCCCGCCCGGCGCGATGGCCGCCGCCCAGGCTCCGCCGATCAGGTCGCCCTCCACCACGCCCTCGATGGTCAGCGTGTTGCAGGCCACGTAAAAGTCGGTTTCAATCGTCTCGCTGGCCGCCACGACACATTCGTCGCCCTGGCGGCTTTCTGCCGCGCTGACCCGGCCCACCAGCGCCAGGCCCACCAGCAGCAGCGCGATGATCCACAAGCGGCGGTGACGCATGGCTTTTCCTCCCCGCGGACGCTCAACGCCAGTCTGCACCCGAATTGTACCCAAATGAACCCTTCTACTCCATACATACGGCCCCGCCGGGCGCAAATCCGACAACCTGCGCCGGGTGGGCGATATTTGATCGCCGCCGGGCCGGGGGCTATAATCGCCCTGTTTGATAATTAACCGGCCAGGATTTCCCGCTCGGAAACAAGGTGCTGACCATGAACAAGCTGCTCAGTGTGCTGGTGATGGCGCTGCTGGTGACGCTGACGGCCTGCGGCGAACCGGCCATCACGGCGGAAGTTGATCACGGCGGGGGAGAAGCCGCCGGACACGCCGAAGATGAGTCCGGGGTCACGGCTGTCCCCGGCGCGGCCCAGGCTGGCGAGGAAGGCGTGGCCGTCGGGACCGCCGCAGCCACCCCGGGGGCGGCCACGACTGAAGCGCCGCCAGCGACCGCCGCCCCGGCGACTGAACCCGGCGAAGCGGCCCTGCCCGGCGACCCGGCGGTCGGCGAAACCCTGTTCAGCCAGTTCCAGCCGGCGGCGGGTTTTGCCTGCGCCACCTGCCACCGCGTTGACTCCGAAGAACAGCTGGTCGGCCCCGGCCTGCTGCACCTCCCGACCCGGGCGGCGACGCGCGTGCCAGGGCTGAGCGCCCAGGATTATCTCCGCCAGTCCATCGTGGAGCCGGGCGCTTACGTGGTGGCGGGCTACCCGGACCAGGTGATGCCCCGCACCTATGGGGACCTGTTCAGCCAGGCGCAGATCGACGATCTGGTCGCCTACCTGCTGACCCTGCCATAAAACCCGACCGTGCGCGACCGACGCCCTGGCCGTGATGACCAGGGCGTTTGGGGTTCTCAGAGGACCGGCGGGGGGCCGTGGCGGCTGGCGGGCGGAGCGGTCGTCATCCCCCCATCAGATGATCGAGGATCAGACGGTCCAGTTCTTCATAATCGCGGGCGGCGATCAGGGCCTCGACGGCGGGCTGGTCCAGGCTGCGGGCCAGCGCCACCAGCCGCAGGAAGAGGTGCAGGCTGTTGCGTAAATGTTTGGTGGCCAGCTCCGGCGGCTGGGTGCGCAGCGCCTTCACGTCCAGGCCGACCATGCCCGTCTCATAATAACGATTGCGGTCCAGCACCAGCACCTGGTTGAAGGCCCGCCGCAGGTTGACCGTCCCAAAAGCGCGATCCTGGTCGAACTTGAGGCCGTTCTGATCGTTGAGGTGCACGGACCACAGCTTGCCGAAGCTCAGGGCAAAGGCCATCTCGTCGGCGGGGTCCAGCCCGGCCAGGACGGCGTGGGCGCTCTCCAGCAGCGCGCCGACGCGGTTAGGGTCGGATGTGCGGTAGCCCAGGGCGATGGCGTGGCCCATCGTCGGGATGTAAGACAGGTCCATCGGCTCGTTGGGTTTGGGTTCCACGGCGATGCGCACGCCCGGCGCGTAGTCCAGCATCATGTCCAGCGCCTCCACCAGCCGGTCGGTCGCCAGGACGGCGTCTTTGGCCTCGCGCAGGTAGGTGCCCTCCCGCGCCAGCCACACCACCACCAGCCCGGTGCCCAACTCCTGAGCGATATCCAGGCATTTTTTGGCCCGGTCGGCGGCGTAGGCGCGGGCCTGGGCGCTGTTGGCGGTGAAGGCCCCGTCCACGGTCAGCGGGTGCTCCCACAGGCGCGGCGCGACGAATTCCGCCACCAGGCCGAAGTCGTCCAGGCGGACCTTCATGGCGCGGGCCGTCTGGTGAATCTGCCCCGGCGTCAGGTCGTCCAGGCCGGGCACGGCGTCGTCGTCGTGGAACTGCACGCCGTCAAAGCCCAGTTCCCGGTAGACGGTCAGTTTCTCGGCGAAGGTGCGCTCCGGGCGGACCGGCGGGCCAAACGGGTCCGCGCCAGCGTGGATGTTCCAGGGGCCAAAGGTGAAGCGATAACCGTACTTGTCCATGGCTGTCTGAGCGGCAGACCGGCGTTCAGGCCGCGCCGCCCCTCCTCCTTTCTGGGAATCGCGTCGGCGTGCCGCGTATTAGACCGCAGATCGCGCCGGGCGCGCAACGGCCCCTCGGCGCGCGCTGCCGGCCCGGCGGGTTAACTGACGCCCCAGGTGGGGTCGATGGCTGCGGGCGGCACCTCGAAGTCCTCCTCCGGGGTGGCCGGACGGACGACCTCGAACGTCTCGAAAAACACTTCCGGCTCGCACGGGTAGCAGGACCCGTCCTCGTAGGCGATGATAAAATAGCCGGGTTCGGCGTGGAAGTTTTCGCCCCGTATGGCGAAGGTCAACGGCTCATATGTCTGGAAGGCCCGCAACTCCATCACCTTCTTACGCACCCGGAGCGCCTGGCCATCGGCGGTGGGGCCGATCACCTCATAGAGCCGGTCAAATTCGCTCCCCGGCACGGGCCACTGTTCGCCCTTCACGCCGGTCAGGACGTAGTCGCCGACCTGGGCGGTGCGCGGGCCTTCCCACGTGTCGGTGAGGGTCTTTTCGTCCACGTACTGCGCGATCAACTCGACCGGACGTCGGCGGACGATGTAGATCGCGCTGCGGGCCGCCGTATCATCCCTCATCATGTCGTCCCCTTGCATGATCGGCCAGGAGCCGGGCGGGCGGTGAGGCCATGATACGCCGGTCGCGGGGCGGACGGCAAGCGAGGAGGTTGACAAAACCTAACCGGAGGAGAACGCCGCTGCCATGCCCGGCGGGCGGTCACGCGGACCAAAGGCGGGCGTGGTCAGGGGTTGATCCCAGCAGGGGCAGGCGCAGCGTGAAGGTGTTCCCCTGGCCGATCGTGCTGGCAGCGGCCACGGTGCCGCCGTGCGCCTCGACGATTGACCGGGCGATGGTCAGTTCCAGGCCGGTCGTTTTGATGGGGCCTTCGGTGGCCTTAAAAAACGGCTCGAAGATATGCGGCAGCAGCTCGCGCGGCGTGCCGGGGCCGCTGTCCTGGATGGTGATGACGGCGTGATCCGCTTCGGCCTCCAGGCGGACCTGGACTCTCCCACCCTCCGGGCTGGCGTTAATGGCAAAGGCGATCAGGTGGGTGAGGGCGTCGCGCAAGCGCCAGGGATCGACGGAGGCGCGCAGCAGCTCCGTCGGCAGGTCATGCACCAGGTCGATGCGCCGGTTGACCGCCCGATGGATCTGGGTGGTGAGCACGCTGGTGAGCAGGTCTTGCAGCAGGGCCTCCTCTCGCTGCAAGGCAATCGCCTCCTGCTCCAGGTAGGAGATATCCAGCATCTGGCCGATCAGGTCGGTCATGTGGGCCGCCGTCTCCTCCAGCACCCGCAGGTGATCGTCATGTTTCTCCGGCTGGCGGCGCAGCAGGTAGAGGCGGGTGGTGATGTTGGTCATGGGGGTGCGAAGCTGGTGAGCGGCGTTGGTGATGAAGTGATCTTTCTGCGCCTGGAGCGTCTTGGCCGCGCTGATGTCGCGGACCAGTGTGACGGTGGAGAGCGAGTCCGCCAACTGCTCGATGGCCGTGATGGTCAGCGCTGCCTCAAACAGGGAGCCATCCTTCCGCTGGATCGTCGCCTCGCCCTGCCAGGAATCGCCGGGCTTGACGGTCGGCAGGGCGAAAGGGGTGAACGGCCCGATGCCCCCCGCCGCTGCGCCGGGGAACAGCTGGCGGAGCTGATCCAACGGCCCGTTCAGTTCCTCGACGGTATAGCCCGTCATCCGGGCGAAGGCCGGGTTGACGCGGCAGGCGGCGGTGCCTTCGGCATAGATCAGCCCCTCCCCCATGCCGTCCACGATAGCCTGGAGCTGCGCCCGCTCGTTTTCCAGCTCGACGGTCCGCTCGATAACATAGGTCTCCAGCCGGGCGTTGAGGACCTGGAGGGCCTGCTCGTGCTGTTTGCGCTCGGTGATGTCGCGGAGCACGATGACGTGACCGACGACCCGGTCGCGCCGGTCGCGCACCGGCGACCGGCTGACGTCATAGAAGCGCTGGCCTCCGCCCTGGGGGAAGAGGAGCCGGTTGACTGGCAGGGTGGAGGTCTGATCGCTGGCGTCGAGCAGGGCCGCCCCCTGCGGCCAGATGCGGTTCAGCGGCTGCCCGGCAGCCCGGTCGAGCGGGCACGCCAGCAGTCGCTGGGCGGCCAGGTTGAGATCGATGACGCGGGCGCTGGTGTCCACCACGATCACGGCATCCTGAACGCTGTCCATCACGGCGGCCCGGGCCACCGGGATAAGGCCGCCCCGGTCCAGGTGTCTGGTGCTCCAGCTGGCCGCCAGGATGCTGGCCAGGCACACCAGCGGGATCAGGTGATAGAGCCAGGCCGGGGCCATGCTCAGATCGTCCAGGGCGACGACCGCCATCGGGGGGACGACGATGAGGAACAGCACCCAGGCCTGCCGCCGCTGGGGATGGCGGCGCTGAAGGACGACCCGGCCAGCCAGGATCAGGCCCGCCCCTAACAGGCTGTAGTTGTACAGGGCCACCAGCCAACCCACCAACCCGCGTTCAGGATGTTGGAGCACCGGGCGGGAATCGACCGTCTCCACCACATAATGCGGCCAGAACAGGCCATGCCAGGCGTTGGTGAACACCAGGATCACCCAAACGAGGGGCACCAGGCTCAGGGCGACCAGTTGTCG
>DAOTXK010000287.1:0-2826 GCA_034435395.1 Anaerolineae bacterium
ACCCGGCCATCCGCGCAGACGACCGAGCCGATCATCACCAGGTCGCCCGCGTCGAGCATCTGCACCACCGCCGACGGCTTGAGGTAGGCCAGCGCCCCCAGCGCCGGGATCAGCCCAGCAGGGTCGATCCACAGTTCGGTCACGCCCACTGGCTGAATCGCGTCCAGCAGGATCAGGGCTGCCAGGCCGGCGTGCGGCGTGTTGGCCAGTAACGTGCCCGCCCCGATCAGCGGGCTGAGGGCGGGCATCTGTTCGTCCCGCCGCAGCCGCCAGGACCGCCGCGCCTGATCCACCACGGCCCGGATCGCCTCGCGGGCCAGGGCGTATTCCAGCTCCAGCTCCTGCGGGGTCTGGGGGACGGTGGCCGGGCGCAGGGTCTTGTTGTAGGCATAGTCCAGGATTTCGGCGTCGGTGGCCTCCCAGGTCAACCAGCGGCGCACGTCCGCTGGCCGGGTTGCCTTCAGCGCCCCGGCGGCGCTGTGGCCGATGCCGATATCGGTGCGAATGGTGATGGTCGTCCGCCGGCGGATAGAGGCGGCGACGGTGGTGGTGGCGCTGCCCAGGTCCACCGCCAGCACGCCGACGCTGGCCGCCGGTTCGCCACCATCACCGGTCATGATCTCGCCCAGATACCGCACGATGTTGGTGTAACTCTGGGCTGTCGGCAGGACGCCCAGCGTGCTGATCGTGCTCACCTCGTCAAACCCGCCCCGGTTGTTGACCTTAAACCGATCATAGACGGCGGCCAACTCCTGCTGGGCGGAGCCGAGTTGCTCGTCGAGCAGGCTGGGGCGCACGTTATCGGCCACGTACAGCGCGGTGACGCCTTGCAGCGCCGCGCGCACCTGGGCCTGCGCGGCCCGGTTCCCCGCATAAAGCACCATGGGGCGCTCAACAGTGGCCATCAACACCGCCTGCCGCACCACCTCCACCAGCCGCAGGATGGGCGCTTCGGCCCCGGCATCCGTCCCGCCGACGATGAAGATCAGGTCCGGCTGGCGGGCCAGGATGGCGTTGATCTGCTGCTCCTCCGTGCGGACATCGGCCAGCGAGAGTTGATCCACCACCTGCACATACGACCCCGACAGGACGTTCAGGCCGCTGCTGACGCTCACGTCCGGCATCAGGCCGACCAGCACCACGCGCAGCGGGCGTCCCACGCTGGCTGTCGCCAGGACGGCGTCCACGCCGCTGCCGTCCGTCGCCTCTGGCATCAGGATCGACTTCATGTCGCCCGCCACCAGCGGCCGCCCGATCTGCTCGGCCATCTGCTGGGCCGCCCGGTACATGCCGACGGCCACATCGCGCAGCGGATCGCCCGCCGTTGTGCCTGCCACACTCCGCGCCACCAGCCGATACGCGCCGTCCACCAGATCGATCAGCACGGCCCGCGTGTTGACGCTGCCGATATCCACCGCCAGTATGGAATTGATGTCGCCTGCTTCGGCCATAGTCATTCGCCCGGATTAGCCCGGCAATTCGGGGTCAGCGCCGCAGGGCCGGCCCCGATACCCGCCCCTCAACAGCACCACCCATCCCTCACCCTCCCACCACCTGCGCCAGCAGAAAGGCGATCCGTTCGCTGAAAATGGTCAGGCTGGAGAGGATAGCCCCCGCGTACAGCGAGGCGAAGGCGATGATCAAAAACACCTGGCCGACCGTCTCAGCGGCGCGTAACACCGGCGGCCGCACGATCTCGCCATCCGGCCGCCGCACCGCCAGGTACTGAAAGTACAGCAGCGCCGTGATCGTGCCCAGGATGATGATCAGGCCGTCGATCCCCCCGGTCACCTCCTGGCCGCTGGAAGCCACCAGCGGCAGCAACGTCCCGCTGACCGCCCCGACCAGGGCCACCGCCGCCCCCACGCCGATCAGGAAGGCCATGCCCACGTTGCCCAGCGGCGTCAGCCGCGGCGACGCCTTCGCCAGCAGCAGCAGGCCGACGACAAACGGCACCAGGCCCAGCGCGATCCCGCCCGGCGAAGGGGTCGGCGCCAGCAGCGTGCCCCGCAACCACGGGAGCAGCACGCCTTCCACCGCCACCACGGCCACATAGGCCGCCGCCACGCCCACGAACACATAGACCGCCAGGCGATAGAGGAAGTTATCGCCCAGCAGGTAACTGAAAATCAGCAGCGTCAGGACAAAACCCACCCAACCGCCGACCGTGTTCAGCGTTTCTGGCGTCACTGCTCCCGCCTCCGGCGAATGCCACGGACAATATTCACCATCGCGCCCAGACCGATCACCACCGTGGCCACGATAGCGCCCAACGTCAGGCTGTACCAGCGCTCCTGGCGGTAGGGCCGGTCCGGCTGCACGGCCTCTTCCAGAGCCGCCTGGGCCACGGCGGTCCCTTCCTCCGGCCCACTTTCCAGGGTCGCCGTCCGGGTGGGAGCCGGTGTGGCCGTCACGACCGTCGGCGAAGGCGTGAGGCTCGGCCTCAGCGTGGGCGGCGCGGTGCCGGACGCGGTGGCGACGGCGGTCTGCGTCGCCTCCGGCGGGCGCGGGGTCCGGCTGGGCGTGAATGTCCGGGACGGCGTGAGGGAAGGCATCTCTGTCGGCGTGAGCGACGGGGTAAGGGTCACGGTCGGGGTGAGCGTCGGCGTGGGCGTGCGCGTGACCAGCCCCTGGATGACCGCCGTCCCCGGCACGGGCGTCGGCAGGAAGACCAGCCCTTCACCGCCCTCCTCCGCCCCCGGCGGCGCGGCGACCCCGGTTGGCTCCGGGGCTTCCGCGCCCGCCTCCGCCTCCTCGGTCGGCGGCACCGGCGACGGCGACACGGGCAGGGCCGGCGGCAGGGCGGCCAGCAGCACCGTATCATAC
>DAOTXK010000288.1:0-8111 GCA_034435395.1 Anaerolineae bacterium
AGGCTGGGTCCTGCGCGGCAGGGCCTCCGAACCGTGTCAGGACCGGAAGGTAGCAGCACTAAGGAGTATACCCTGGGTGCCGCAGGGGTGCCTGGCCTGAGCCACTCGCGCACAACCGCCCCCGCTCACGACCGGGCGCGCCGGTAGCGCCCGGCGCAGGTCTGGCGCGAAAGGTGGCCTTGTGGCCCTTGAGTCTCCGCCCAACCACGCCCATCCCCCCCGTCTGCTGACCAATCGTCCTCCCCGTGCCGCCCCCACCGGGCTGATCCTGCTGGCGGTCATACTCGGCGCTTTTTTGCTGGGCGGCGGCCTGTTCCTGCTGACCCAAAAAACGATCGCGGTGGACGTGGACGGCCAGGTGACCACCGTGCGGACCCACCAGGTCACCGTTGGCGCGGCGCTGGACGAGCTGGGGCTGCGCCTGGCCCCGGAGGACGCCCTCAGCCCGGCCCGCGACGGCCCGCTGGAGGACGGGGCCGTGATCCGGGTGCGGCGGGCGCAAAAGGTGTTGGTGGAGGCGGACGGGCGGGTGGTCGAATTGCAGACGCTGCAACGGGTGCCCCTGGCCCTGCTCTCCGAGGCCGGGGTGGCGCTGGGCCGCTACGACGTGGTGGTGGTGGACGGCGTCATCGCCTGGGACCCCACCCAGTTGATCGACCATCCGCCGGCCTACGTGCGGGTGATCCGCGCCGCCTCGGTGATCGTTGACGACGACGGGGAGGTCTTCACCCTCTATACCACCGAGCCGACGGTGGGGCAGGCGCTGCACGCCGCCGGGTTGACGCTTTACCTGGCCGACGCGATCACGCCGGAGGTCGGCGCGCCGGTCACGGATGGCCTGCAGGTGACCATCCGCCGCTCCGTCCCGGTGACCATCACGCTGGCGGGAGGCGCTGTCCGCACCCGGACGCTGGCCGATACCGTGGGCGGAGCGCTGGCCGAGACCGGCCTGGCCCTGGTGGGCGAGGATTACAGCCTCCCGCCGCCGGAAGCGCCCCTGCCGCCGGACGGCCTGATCCGCCTGGTGCGGGTGGCGGAGGAAGTGACGGTCGAACGCCGCGAAATCCCCTACCAGACCATCTACCGCCCTGACGATACGATGGAGCTGGACGAGTGGCGCGTCATCCGCGAGGGCCTGCCAGGGGTCGCCGAACGCCGCACGCGAATCCGCTACGAGGACGACGTGGAAGTCAGCCGGGTGGAGGAGCCGGTCCGGGTGGCCCAGCCCCCCCAGGACGAGATCGTGGCCTATGGGACGCGGGTCGTGATCCGGACCGTGCAGACGCCCGATGGCCCGCTGGACTACTGGCGGGTGATCCGGATGCTGGCCACCAGCTACAGCCCGGCCACCTCCGGCAAGCCGCCGGACTCGCCCACCTACGGCCTGGCCGGGACCGGCATCCCGGTGGAAAAGGGCATCGTGGCGGTGGACCCGGACGTGATCCCGTACTTCACCGAGGTTTACGTGCCGGGCTACGGGCGGGGGCTGGCGGCGGACAGCGGCGGGGCGATCAACGGGCGGCGCATCGACCTGGGCTACAGCGACGACGACCTGGTGCTGTGGTACGGCTGGGTGGACGTGTACCTGCTGCCCCCCGTGCCCCCAGAAGGGGACATTCTGTACGTATTGCCGTGAGGACCGGCCTGGCCCCGAATGCCAGATGGCATGCTAAACCTTCTCTCCGCTGGCAGGGAAAGGGCGGGCCGATCCTCTGATCAGGCGGGCGGCGGATCGTCCTCGTCCGCCGGGGAGACCTGGCCGTTGACGGTACGGTCGTCTTCGCCCGCCCCCAGCGGCGGCGCTTCCACCTCGCCCGCTTCCAGCAGCGTCATCGCCTCGGCGTAATATTGCTCCGGTGTCACGATCTCGATGGTGCCCAGAATCCCCATGCCCAGGCCCAACGCCCGCCCTGCCGACTCGCGGCACACCCAGACGGGGATGTCCGCGCTTTCCAGCAGGCCGGTGATGATGGCGGCCTCGGCCTCGCCAAAGGCCGTGGCGACCACGTACCAGTCCCGGTTATCCGGGCCGCGCCGGGTGACGCGCCTCTCTTCGGCCATAAGGGTACCTCTTTCGGCTCGGTTCGTCGCGGCATAACCTAACGGCAGGGCTGACGAACGGCGTTCCCCCGCCCCACCCCCAGTATAACACCAGGCCGCGCCGACGAGTCTGCGCTATCTCATCCGGCAGGCCCGGCGGCCTCCGGTGCATTTCATCGTGAGGGCCAGCCGGTGCGCAAGTCGTCGCTCCCGGAACACCCCCTATCCCTGGCCCTTCCCCCAGGACGGGGGAAGGGAGTCGGTGGGTGCAAAAGTCCCCTCTCTGCTTGCGGAGAGGGGAGCGAGGGGTGAGGTAGAAGCCATTTTCAGACCGGGGCTTCTTCTTGCTCTTAAACTGAAACGCCCCCGGCGTCCCCGCCCGGATTACCGCGCCGGGGGGTTCAGGTTTATAATACCAGGGTAGGCCGGGAGGATGTTCGCGGCCCAACACACCTATTAAGTGTGGGGGATGAGGGAATGAACGGTGGCTTGAGCAGGTTACTGGTAGCGATGCTGGTTGTCGGGCTGGTGGCGGGGGTCGGCGGCAGCGCCGTCCCGATCGGCGCGGCCCCGCTGGGGGCGCTGGACGGCAGCTTCACCACGGCGCTGGCCCTGCGGCGGGCGGCGACCGGCGGCCCCTTTCGCCAGGCAGCGCAGGTGATCCTCCTGATGCCGACGGAGAGCGGCGTGACGGAAAGCCCGGTGTCGCCCGCCATGGCCCCGGTCCACATCGTCGGCTGGCGGGACGCGGCCAGCCTGTTGTTTGTCCGGAGCGCCGACGGCGGCTACGAGATGATGAGTTATGATCCGACCAGCGGGGCCGGGCAACCCCTGACCGCCGGGCTGGACCTGGACTGGCGGTACGCCCTCGCCCCGGACCGGACCCGCGTGGTGAGCTGGCCGTATGTGCTGGAGGGCGCCGCGCCCTTCACCGATCTGCGGGTCTATGACGCGGCGACCATGACCCTGCGCGGCGAATTCCCCATCCCGGCGGCGGGCCTGGCGGGGGCGGGCCTGGCGGGCTGGCACGCCGGCCGGGCGTACTTCTTCACCCAGACGCCGGGCGATGTTTTCCTGATGGTCGATCTGAACAGCGGCATGGTCAGCGGGCCGATTGACCTGCTGGCCCCGGGAGATGGCGACGAGTCCATCGCCGACGCCAGCCTGTCCACCACCTCCGGGCTGGCCCTGGTGGGCCGGATCAACCCCAAGAACCTGTCCGGCGTGTACACCGTCCCGCTGCAAATCCCCGATTACTGGCCGGTGACCACGCCGCAGGAGCCGCGCCCCTCGGCCCAGTCGCAGGCGCGGACCTTCAGCGCCGTCGATGAGGCGCAGCGGGTGCGGTGGAGCCACGACGGGGGGCGGGTGGCCATCGTGGCCGCGACGCCGGGGGAATTTGGCTTCAGCAGCATCTACCTGGCCGATCCGGCCTTTGCGGCGGCGACGGTGGCGGGCGGGCGGGCGGCTTTCGACTCCTGCGTCCTGTTCACGCCGGACGACCGCTGGCTGCTGTACGTGGGCGAGGCTGGCGACTCGCTGATGGCCCTCTCGCTGGCCGATCCGGGCGCGCCGCCCCAGCTGTTGGTCAGCGGCCCCCCGGCCCTCGACCTGTGCGAGGCGGCCTGGCAGCCTGCCACCGGCCAGACGATCAGCGGGGGGACGGGGGGAACCGGCGGCGTCACCCTGGGCGGCGGTGAGACGCCTGCCGCTGAACCTATCGCTGTCGGCGAGGTGGCCACCGGCCAGATCACCAACGAGACCTTCGCCGTGGACTACGCGATCGCGCTGGGGGCGGGCGAGGTCATCACGGTCTCCATGCTGCGGCGGGGCGGCGAACTGGACCCGCTGCTGATCATCTTTGACCCGGACGGGCGAGAACTGGCGCGCAACGACGACGCGGCGGTGCAGATCGGCGACACCTTCGTCAACGCCCAGATCGTGGACTTCACCGCCCCGGCAGATGGCACGTATACCATCCAGGCCACCCGTTTCCAGGGGCAGACCGGGCTGACGACGGGGATGTATGAGTTGCGGGTGGAAGCCGGGGGGAGGCCGGTGGCCCAGCCGCCAGCGGCCATCGCCGTCGGCGACACGGTGACCGGCCAGATCGCCGGGGATGTCCACGGGGTCGAATACCTGATCACGCTGGCCGCCGGACAGTCGATCACGGTCACCATGCAGCGCCAGAGCGGCGACCTGGACCCCTACCTGAGCATCCGGGATGCGGTGGGCGGGCAGCTGGCCTACAACGACGATGCCGCCACGACCGTCGGTGGCGTTGGTCTTAACGCCCAGATCGCCGATTTTGTCGCGCCCTTCCAGGGCACGTACAGCATCCTGGCGACCCGTTACCTTCAGCAGGCGGGCACCACGACCGGCCAATATGTGCTCAGCGGGCCGCCGGGCCGGGGTGGGGGCGGCCTGCCGTCCGCTGTCCCGATCCGCGTAGGGGACAGCGTGATCGGCGAGATCACGGACGCGCGTTATGCCGTGGACTACGCGATCACCCTGCGGGCAGGCGAGGCCATCACCGTCACCATGGAGCGCCAGGGCGGCAGCCTGGACGCCTACCTGTCCATCCTGGACCCCAGCGGTCGGGAACTGGCCTTCAACGATGACGCTGCCGTGCAGGTGGGCATCTCCACCCTCAACGCCCAGATCGAGAACTTCACCGCCCCGGCGGACGGCACATACACCATCCGGGCCACCCGGCTGTTGGGGCAGGAGGGGGCCACCAGCGGGCAGTACCTGCTGCGGGTGACCGGCGCTTCTGGCCTGCGGCCCACGCCCATCCCGACCGTCACGCCGTTTGTCCTGCCGACGCCGGTGGGCGCGGCAACCACGGTGGTCAACGGCGTGGAAACCGGCCAGACCATCAGCGTCGGCCAGACGCGCACCGGCGAGATCCGGGGGGATGTTTACGCTGTCGAGTATGCCATCACCCTGCGGGCCGGGGAAACCATCGCCGTGACCATGCAGCAGCTCGACGGCAATCTGGATGCCGTCCTGGTCATCTGGGACCCCAACGATCAGGCAGCGGCGATCAACGATGACGCGCCCACCCAGATCGGCACCACAACCTACAACGCTCACATCACCAGCTATACCGCTCCTGTCGACGGGACGTATGACATCTGGGCGACGCGCTACCGGTTTGACGAGGGCGACACCACCGGGCGCTTTGAGATCAGCGTCACGGTCGGCACGCCGTCAACCACCGTCAGCGGCGGGGCGGTTCGGCCCGGCGAGACCGTGACCGGCTCGATCACCGCGGCGGTGTGGGCGGTGGACTACACCATCACGCTGCGGGCGGGCGAGACCATCACTGTCACCATGGAGCGGCTGGACGGCGACCTGGACCCCTACCTGATCATCATGGACAACTTCGGCAACGATCTGGTCTTCAACGACGACGCCGAAACCCAGGTTGGCGGCAGCTCCCTGAACGCCCAGATCGCGGGCTTCGTCGCGCCGGGGGATGGCACCTACGTCATCCGGGCGACGCGTTATTTCCAGGCGGGCGGCTCGTCCGCCGGGAGCTTCCAGGTGCGCGTGGAAGGCGGCGCTGCCCAGAGCAACCAGAAGTGATCGCGCCCGTCGTCCCGCCAGCCGCTCGCTGGCAGGCCAGGGGCATATCCCGTTCCGGCGGGGGCGGGGTAGCCGGGTGGGGACAGGGCATACCCTGTCCCCGCCGATGATGGCTGGCTCCCGTCTCCCCGGATGTCGTCCGACGATCATTATGTGGGACCAGCGGTGGATGGATCGGGAGCCGTTGGCGGTTACAATTGAGGGGCGAACGATTCTCGGATAGATGCTGAGTGATTCCCTGGGCCAAGGGAGAGGTGGCGACCTGTGAAAGCGGATTACGTGCTGGACTACGACGTGCTCTCCCGGGCGCACGCCCATCATCTGTACCTGATGGCGCGCCTCCAGGCCGGGCCGCGACCGCTGGACGACCAGCGACGGCCCCTCAACCTCAGCGTGGTGCTGGACCGCAGCAGTTCGATGGTGGGGGACAAGCTGGCCTACGTCAAACAGGCGGCGCAGTTTTTGGTGCAGCGGCTCAGTGCCGACGACCGCTTCAGCCTGGTGACGTACAACGAGTCGGTGCAGGTCAGCCTGCGGCCCGGCCCGGCCATCCAGAAAGACGCCATCAACCAGGCCATCCAGCGAATCCAGGCGGGCGGCACGACCAACCTGAGCGGCGGCTGGCTGCAAGGGTGCACCCTGGTGGCGGCCCAGCTGGCCGAGGGGCAGGTGAACCGCGTCCTGCTGCTGACCGATGGGCTGGCCAACGAGGGCATCACCGATCCGGACCGGCTGGCGGCCCTGGCCGCGCAGAAGCGGGCGGAGGGCGTCACCACCACCACCATGGGCGTGGGCCTGGATTTCAACGAGGACCTGTTGGTGCGCATGGCTGCCGAGGGCGGCGGCGCGTTTTATTTCATCGACAATCCGGACCAGGCCCCGCACATCTTTTCCACCGAGTTAAAAGACCTGATGAGCGTGGTGGGGCAGAACCTGACCATCATCCTGGCGCTCGCGCCGGAGGTGCGGATGGTCCGCCAGTTGAACGCCTACCCGGCGGAGGTCCAGGGCCGGACGATCACCTTCCGCCTGGGCGATCTGTACGCCGACGAGTTGAAGACGCTGGTGCTGGAGCTGTCCATCCCTGCCCTGGAGACGTTGGGACCGTATGAGGTGGGGCAGATGCGCTTCGACTACGACGATCTGAGCGGTGGGCAGGTGTCCCACCAGACGCTCACCGTGCCCATCACCGTGAACACCGTCCCCGAGGACGAATTCGCCGCCCAGGCCCCCAACGCCGATGTGGTGAAATCCGCCCTGCTGCTGCGGGCCGCCCGCGCCCGCGAGGAGGCCATCCGGTACGCCGACCGGGGGGATTTTGACCACGCCTCGCAGGTGCTGGCCGGGGTGGCCGATGCCATCCGTGAGACCGGCCTGGAGGACGACGACCTGCAAACCCAGCACGACATGCTGCGCGAGGAGGCCGTCGATATGGAGATGGGGGCGCAGCGCTACGACTCCTACAGCCGCAAGGCCAGCACCAGCAAGCTGTTCACCGCCTCCCGCGCCGACCGGATGGGCGAGACGGCGGCCCTGCACACCCGCCTCAAAGCCTCGCGCCCGGCCCTGGAGCGGGATGGCGAGACGCCCGTCTGGCTGGCCTGGAAGCGCCACCAGCTCGACCTGCGCGGGGTCAAGGCGGTGCACATCGGGCGCGCCCCGGACAACGACATCGTGATCGGGGAAGAAGGCGTCTCCGCCCATCACTGCCGGCTGGTGCGCGACGGCGACGACCTCTACCTGGAAGACCTGAACAGCACCAACGGCACCTTCGCCAACGGCGGGCGGTTGAGCGGGCGTTTCCGCCTGAGCGCGGGCGACATCGTGACGGTCGGCTCCTGGCTGTTTATGCTCCGGGGGGGACCTGCGGATCATCCTGAATGATGACGGGGGCGCGGTCGGCGGTTTGCGGCGGCGAGCGGCCAGCGTCCGGAGCGGTCCCCGTCGATGGCGATGGTCCAGGCGGTGGCCATTCGGCTTGTTCCTATTGTATTGGTAATCTCAAACGGCATCGATAGGGCGTTTGCCCATGTGGCGACTGCCCGGAACGGCCCCGCTGGGTGCCTTTATTCTACCGGCAATATCCTTTATACTGGTCTTCATAGGACACTTACAACCGGGGAGCGTGGCCATGCCGCAGGCATTTATCAGCTATCGCCGGGACCCCAGCGCCATGCTGGCTAATTTTATCGCCGAGAAGCTCAAGGACAGCGGCGTCGATGCCTATCTGGACGTGCAGCGCGTGGACAGTGGCGGGCCGTTTCCCGACCGGTTGCTGCGGGCGATCAAAAGCAGCGACGTGTTCATCTGCCTGGTGGCCGACACGACCTTCGACTCGGACTGGGTCCGCCGCGAGATCGTGTATGCCCACCGGCTGGGCAAGGTGATGATCCCGGTGTTCCAGGAAAGTTATACCCCGCTGGCGCAGTGGCCGGACCAGGCGGTGGCCGCCCTGATGCAGAGTGACGGCGTGCACGTCC
>DAOTXK010000289.1:0-11077 GCA_034435395.1 Anaerolineae bacterium
GGGGGGGGGGCGATTCCTCCGCCCGCTCCTCCTGCTGCCACTGCGCGACCAGGAAGCGGATCAGGAAGTACGCGCCGAATCCCAGGATGGCCAGCGGCACCGCCAGAAAGACCATGTTGATGGTGAGCAGCACGCCCAACAGCGTGAGCAGGCCGGTGAGGATCAGCGGGCCGATCACCCAGCTGAAGTTTTCCACTTTCATGTTGGGGTACCACAGCGCCAGCAGCGTGGCGAAGAGACCGCCCATGAAGGTGGTGACCAGGATGCCGGTGAGCAGGTGGTCCGGCCAGCCGACCCGCAGCTGGAGAATGGCCGCCCCGATGGTGATCAGGCCGCCAGCGGGCAGGATCGTCCACCAGTAGCGGACGGCCCGCCGCAGCCAGACCTGCCGGACGTAGGTCACCAGGAAGGGCAGGCCGAGCAGAAACGCGCCCCAGGCGATGTAGTGGGGTAGCCGGAAATCCAGTATGTAGCCGACGCCGACGAACGCCGCCAGGTTGAAGGCGATATAGGCGGCCCAGTAGGCCCAGCGCTGGCCTGGCCTGGACCAGGCGAACAGGGCGAACATCCCGGCCATGGCGACCAACCCGCCGGTCACGGCCAGGGTTTCCAGCTGGTAGAACCACCGCAGGAACAGCACCAGGGTCAGGAAGCCGAGCATGGTCAGTCCGATGCCCAGCACCCACGGTCCGGGGGCGGCAATCGGTGATTTGCGCGGTCCGTCGGCCATCTGGCCTTCCCTTACCCCGTGTCCTGGCGATCGGTCGATCAGGCCAGGCCCCGCTTGCGCTTCTGCTTGCCCAGGATGATGGCGGCGGCCTGGCCTTGCAGGTGGC
The DNA here is from genome assembly GCA_034435395.1 of Anaerolineae bacterium. Taxonomy (GTDB): domain Bacteria; phylum Chloroflexota; class Anaerolineae; order Aggregatilineales; family Ch27; genus DAOTXK01. Next base: position 837 of record DAOTXK010000289.1, read on the forward strand.
CGTAGACCGGCGCTCCCAGGGCCAGGGCGGCCAGCCAGCCGATGCACGGAATCCAGCCGAACACGGCGAAGACCAGACCGGCCAGGATCATATAGAGGACGAGCATGATCAGCGTGTCCAGGTGGCTCATGGCCAGGCGGTAGTTTTCGCCCAGCTGGGTGAAGACGCTGAATTCCGGCTGCTGGCTATAGCGCACCACGCCGATGAACAGCAGCGCGTTAGCCATGACGACGTAAACAAGCAGGAGGGCGATCAACAGGCAGAGCGCCGGCAGGGCGATCAGTTCCAGGCCCGTACTCCGCCCGGACGACCCCCCGAAGAGCGGACCGATGACGCTGATGCAGCAGCCCAGGATCGCGCTGGGAACGTTGTAGAGCAGCGCGGCGAAAAAACACATCAGGCCGTCGGTGAACTTGCCGCCGAAGTCCTCCCAGCCAGGCATGATCGGGCGCACGCCGTTCGCCAGGTTGCGGATCAGGGCCACGGTCCAGCCCAACACGGCGAAATTGACGACCGGGATGACGCTGATGAAGGCGGTGAGGACGACCTTGGTGAACCAGTCGTCATCATCGAAGATGTAGGTGAAGGCGCGGACGATGTCCATAGGTCTCCCCTCCCTTCCATTCGGTCCATCCGGGCGATCTGGGCAGCCATCGCGTGATGGCCCGGTCGCGGTTAGGTCGTCTGCGGGCGGTGAGCGATCAGCGCCAGTCGCAGGCGGGGACGGGTGGCCAGGCCGCTGTGCAGGGCCAGCACCCGGCCTTCCACCGTGCTCTTGACCTGCGCCTGCACGTCCTGACCATCCAGGGTGAGCACCTCGCCCAGCAGTTGCCCAGCCCGGACGTCGTCCCCGGCTTTGACCTGGGGATACCACAGCCCGGTGTGTTCGGCCAGGATCGGCTCGTGGTCTAGGTAGATGGTCGGCGGGTGGGGCTTGGCCCCCGGCAACATGTCCATGCCGGTCAGCACGCCCCGCACGACGCTCAGGTGGGCTTTGATGGCGGCTTCGTCGGCCTGGTGGCGGCGGCCCGCCTGCGAGACCAGCAGGGCGGTGTTATCGACCATCGATGATTGAGCGGGATTCCAGGGTCCCGGCGCGTGCAGCAGGCCCAGGGCGGCCCCGGACTGGTGGAGCAGGAGGCGGTTCTGCTCGTTGACCTGGGCGTCGTCGTTCTGGTCGGTCCAGACGAAGGGGATGGCCTCCTCGCTGGTCTCGACGGCGTGCAGGTCGATCCACACGTCGGCCCCCCGCACGAAGTTGTGCTGAATGAAATAGGCCAGCCGCTGGGTGGGTTTGCCCGCCAGGTCGCCGGGGAAGACATGCTTGAGGAACAGGCCGTCGAGCGGGTTCTGGCTGTGCAGGGCCTCGAAGCTGAGCGGGTCCAGGATAGGGCAGATCATCACCCGCCCGGCCAGGGTAGCCGGGTTCAGGCTGTCGATCAGGCGCAGGGCCGCCTCGATGCCCGCGTATTCGTCCCCGTCCATGCCGGAAGTGACCAGCACCACCGGGTCGGGTTCGGACCCGTTGACCAGGGCGATGGGGAAGTTGATCCGCGCCGCGCCCACATCCACCGGGAAGACGCCGCGCAACTTCTCCTCCGGCTCGACCGTCAGCGGGCCAAGCTGCCAGGTTTCTCCGCTCATGGGGTTTTTCTCCTCCAGCAGGGCGAGCCATGCGCAGTGGCGCGTATTATAGCAGGTCTGGCGGGCAATGGTGAAGGTGGCGGCGGAGGCCATCCGCCGCTACAATACCCGTGCGCCGTTATGAGAACATCAGGTCTAAACCGATGGCCCAACTGACCCCTGCCGAATTTGTGGAAAAATGGGAGCGCGCCAGCCTCAAAGAGCGGGCCAGCGTGCAGAGCCACTTTGACGACCTGTGTCGGATGCTGGGCTACCCGACTCCCGCCGAAGCCGATCCCGACGGCGACTTCTTCACCTACGAGAAGGCCGTCACCAAGATCACCGGCGGCAAGGGCTTTGCCGATGTGTGGTACAAAGGCCATTTTGCCATCGAGTACAAGGGGCCGGGCAAATATAACAACCTGGACGAAGCCTACCGCCAGCTCCTCCAGTACCGGGAGGACCTGCTTAACCCGCCGCTGCTGGTCGTCTGTGACATCCGCCACTGGGAGGTGCACACCAACTTCCCCAACACCGCCAAAAAGGTGTACCGCTTCACCAACCAGGAGATCGTGCTGGCCGACAACATGCGCGTCCTGCGGGACATGTTCGAGGACCCCGACCGGCTCAACCCGCGCCTGACGCCGGAAGAGGTCACGCGCGACGCCGCCGATCACTTTCAGCGCATCGCCGCCGAGATGCGCGGGCGGGTCCCGGAGGAGCGGCTGGCCCACTTCCTCACCCGCCTGATCTTCTGCCTGTTCGCCGAGGACATCGGCCTGCTGCCCACCACCACCGGCGGGCGGGGCATCTTCAGCGAGATCGTGGAAGAGACCTACGCCGACCCGGAGCGTTTCGTCGGCTACATCCGCGAGCTGTTCCAGAAGATGACCGACGGCGGCGAGATGCACTTCCGCAAGATTCGGTTTTTCGACGGCTCGCTGTTTGAGGACGCCGCCGTGGAGTGGCTCAGCCCCGCCGCGCTGGAAGGGCTGCGGCAGGCGTGCGCCCTCAACTGGTCCTATATTGACCCCTCCATCTTCGGCACGCTGTTTGAGCGCGTGCTGGACCCGTCCAAGCGGGCGCAGCTGGGCGCGCACTATACCAGCCGGGAGGACATCCTGCTGATCGTCGAGCCGGTGCTGATGGCCCCCCTGCGCCGCCAGTGGGAGGACGTGAAGGGCCGGGCGGAGCCGGTCCGCGCTGCCTACGATGCCGCCGCCACCGAGCGCGAACGCCAGGCGCGATTGGCGGAATTGGCCGCCCTCCGCCAGGAGATGCTGGCCGCCCTGCGCGGCGTGCGCGTGCTGGACCCGGCCTGCGGCAGCGGCAACTTCCTCTACGTGGCCCTGCGCCAGTTGCTGGACCTGGAAAAGGCCGTGATCCACCACGACCGCTGGCGGGACGTGCTGCCCCGCGAGGAGCCGCAGGTGCATCCCCGGCAGCTTTACGGGATCGAGATCAACGAGATCGCCCACGACCTGAGCAGCATCGTGGTGTGGATCGGCTATTTGCAGTGGCATGAAGCCAACGGCTACCGGGCGGCGCTGGACCGCGTGCCGCTGCTGGAGCGCTACGAAAACATCCGGCTGATGGACGCCATCCTGGGCGTGCGCGAGGACGGGACGCTGTACGACCCGGAGTGGCCGGAGGTGGACGTGATCGTGTCCAATCCGCCGTTTTTGGGGGGGAACAAGATTCGGCAGGAGTTGGGAGATCAATACGTTGATACGCTGTTCGAGTTTTATGAAGGGCGCGTACCCGCCTTTGCCGACCTGTGCTGCTACTGGTTCGAAAGGGCACGGGCGCAGATTGAACGACGTAGGACGAAGCGCGCCGGATTGCTGGCGACAAATTCAATACGGGGCGGCGCGAACCGCGAGGTGCTCAAGCGGGTCAAGGAAACCGGCGATATTTTTATGGCGTGGGCGGATCGTGCCTGGATACTGGAAGGCGCGGCGGTCCGCGTTTCAATGGTCGGGTTTGACGATGGCCAAGAGAGGGATCGTGTTCTCGATGGCGAAGCGGTTCAGGAAATAAATCCAGACCTGACATCTTTCGTTTACATCTCGCAGGCAAACCAACTTGTCGAGAACCAGAATCTTTGTTTCATGGGACCTTCTCCGAAAGCGCCGTTTGATATCGAGGCAGATGTCGCTAACCAGATGCTTGCTGCTCCCCTGAATCCCAACGGACGCCCTAACTCTGATGTTGTGCGCCCTGTCGTGAGTGCGGTGGACATTGTTCGACGGTCAAGGGGGATGTTTACGATCTACTTCGGCGTGGACATGTCCGAGGAAGATGCAGCACAATATGTGATGCCTTTCGAATACGTCAAGACCCGTGTGCTTCCCATTCGGCTCAAGAGCAGACAGACTGAACGTGAGAAGCAGCTTTATTGGTTATATGCTCGCCCACGACCTGAAATGACGGAAGCGCTGGAGGGACTGTCGCGCTTTATTTCTACCCCCGCCGTTGCAAAACACCGAATCTTTGAGTGGTTCACGCCAGAGCATATTTGCAACCAGGGGACGCTTGTTTTCGCCCGCGACGATGACTACTTCTTCGGGGTGCTGCACTCGCGGCTGCACGAGGTGTGGTCGCTGCGCACATGCACGTGGTTGGGTAAGGGCAACGATCCCCGCTACACGCCGACCACCACCTTCGAGACGTTCCCCTTCCCCTGGCCGCCGGGGCAGGAGGACACGTCCCACCCCGCCTACCGGGCCATCAGCGAGGCGGCGCGCCAGCTCCACGAGGAGCGGGAAGCGTGGCTGAATCCGCCAGGGGTGACGGGTAAAGCGTTGGAGCGCCGCACGCTGACGACCCTCTACAATGCGCTCAACGTCTTCCGGGGCGTGGAGGCGATGCGCGTGCCGGTGGAGGCTGCCGACTTCGCCCCACGCCTGGACGCGCTGCACCGGGCGCTGGACGAGGCCGTCTGCGATGCCTACGGCTGGCCGCGCGCGGTTCTGGACGACGAGGAGGACATCCTGCGGCGGCTGCTGGCGCTCAACCTGGCGCGGGCCGGGTAGCGGCCGGCCGGACCATCCCATGCCGCCGCCCGCCCCCCAGGAATTGGGGTCCGCGTCACCGGCCCGGCGCGGTAAAATAAGCCGGATTGTCCATGAAGGGGGAGTACCATGGCCCAGCAACCGGCACAGCACGAATCACCCCCGCCGAAGGTCAACATCTATGGCGTCAACGCGATCGGCAAGCACATCGGGCAGGCCGTTTTTACGGCAGTCCTGCTGTTCCTGGGCGCTGGCTCGCTGGACTGGGGCTGGGGCTGGGTCTTCGCCGCCGTCTACACCGCCTGCTGGATCGGCCTCAGCATCGCCCTGGCCCTGGGCAACCCGGAGCTGCTCAACCAGCGCGGCCAGCGGGTGAAACAGGCCACGGTCGGCACCCCCAAATGGGACCTGGTGCTGCTGGCGATCTACTTCGTGATGATCCTGGTTCAGCCGTTGGTCGCCGGCCTGGACTGGCGCAACGCCTGGTCCGCGCCCGTCGCGCCGCTCCTTCACGGGATCGGCAACCTGCTGATGATCCTGGGCTTCGCCCTGATGACCTGGTCGATGATCGCCAACCGCTACTTCGAACCCACCGTCCGCATGCAGGAATCGCGCGGGCATCAGGTGGTCACCGGCGGCCCCTACCGCTTCGTGCGCCATCCCGGCTACGCTGGCGTCATCCTTCAATTCCTGGCCCTGCCGATGGCAGTGGGCGCATGGGCGGCCCTCATCCCCGGCGCGGTCGGCATCGCCGTGTTTGTGATCCGCACCGCGCTGGAAGATCGCGCCCTGCACGAGGAACTCCCCGGTTACGCCGCCTACGCGCAGCAGACCCGCTACCGCCTGATTCCGGGCGTGTGGTAAACCGGCATCCGCGAATGAAGCCGGGCAGGGGCGACGGCTGACTCAGCCCGCTGCCCCAGTAACCCCCTCCCTACAGGATGAAGTCGGTGGAGAGCCAGTTGGATTTACGGTCGCGCACGATGGCCGTCACCAGTTGCTTGTTGAGGTCATTGCTCTTGGCGGCCACCAGCGTGCGGATGGTGAAGACGCGCAGCGCGTCGGAGACCGAGAGCGTGCCCTCCGCCGAATCCTTGCGCCCGGTGAAGGGGAAGGTATCCGGTCCGCGCTGGCACTGGCTGTTGATGTTCAGCCGACAGACCTGGTTGACCAGCGGGTCGTTCAGGTCGGCGATCACGTCCGGGTCGCCGCCGAAGATGCTGGCCTGCTGGCCGTAGTCCGAATCGACGATGTACTGGATGGGCGTCTGGATGTCGGTGAAACTGGCGACGGGGATGGTGGGGCCGAACTGCTCCTCGCGGTAAAGTTTCATCCGTTCGTCCACCGGATACAGCACCGCCGGATAAAAGAAGGTCTCCACGTGCGCCCCGCCGTCGGCGTTGACCACCCGCGCCCCGTGGGCCAGCGCGTCGGCCACGAAGTCGATGTGCCGCCGGGTCTCGGCCAGGGCGGGCAGGGGGGTGAGGGTCACGCCCTCGTCCCAGGGCATGCCGGGCTGAAGGTCGCCGATGGCCGCGCAGAAGCGGTCCAGGAAGGCATCGGCCACATCCGCGTGGACCCACAGCATCTTGAGGGCGGTGCAGCGCTGCCCGTTGAAGGAGAGCGCCCCCAGCACACACTCGCGGACGGCCAGGTCCAGGTCGGCGTCGGGCAGGATGATGGCGGCGTTTTTGGCTTCCAGGCCGAGCACGGACCGCAGGCGGTGGGGCTTGGGATGCTGCTTCTTGAGGGAATCCGCCGCCGGGCTGGAGCCGATGAAAGCCAGCACATCAACCTGGCCGGAGGCCATCAACGGCGGGGTGACGACCGAGCCGCGCCCGTAGACGGTGTTGACCACGCCCGGCGGGAAGCAATCGCGGAAGGCTTCCAGCAGCGGGCGGTGTAACAGCGCGCCCATCCGGGGTGGTTTGACGACCACCGTGTTGCCCATGATCAGCGCCGGGATGAGCAGGGTGTAAGTCTCGTTGAGTGGGTAGTTGTACGGCCCCATACACAGCACCACGCCCAGCGGCGCGCGCCGAATCTGGGCGAAGATGCCCTCCGCGATCTCAAAGCGCGACCCCCGGCGGTCCAGGTCTTTGAGGGCGTCGATGGTGTCGCGGATGTAGGCCACGGTGCGGTCGAACTCGCGGACCGAGTCCTGGTGTGACTTACCGATCTCCCACATCATCAGCCGCACCACGGCGTCCTTCTGTTCGCTCAGGCGGTAGGTGAACTGCTCTATATGGGCGATGCGGCCCTCGACGGACAGGGTGGGCCACTGGCCCCGACCCTGGTCATAGGCCCGGACGGCGGCATCCAGCGCGGCCAGCGCCTCCCGCTCGGTCAGTTGTGGCAGGCTGCCGATCAGCGGGTAGACCAGCCCGTCGTCAGTCCGCACGCACATGCCGGAACGGACTTCTTCGACGGGGCCGTCCCAGTGGCGCAGCTCGCCGTCGATCAGGTACTCGGTCTGGTGAAGGGGCGGGTCGATGCGGACAGCGGCGGGGATGTCGGCTTCGCGGGGGAAAACGGCTTCCAGCACGGCCTGGCGCGACATAAGATGGCTCCTCAAGGCTCATGGCGGGCGCAAACGTGGGGGAGCGCGGCGGTCGGCTCCGGCTCCCGGTCATTTATACCGCCTCCGCGACGTTCCGGGTATAGGCCCGCCCCGAATGATCGGCGGCGGAGCCGTGGCGTGCGCCGCCTGGCACGGTACTGGAGACTTATTGACTAAATGTATCTTTTTGGGTAAATTATGATACTTATCATAACCACAGGAAGGGGAACACGAATGTTGCGCAGGAAATCCTGGAGATTGTTAGGCGGGTTGTTCGCTTTTCGCGCGGCGGCGGCGACGGACGGCCAGAATGACCAGGCGCTGACGGCGTGGCGCGAGCCGGACATGGACGAAAAGCTGCGCCAGGAACTGGCCGGCCTGTCGCCCGAAGCCCGTGAGCAACGCCTGCAGGTGCGCCAGCGATATGAGCAGTTCGCCCGGCGTCAGCGACTGGTGGAAGTTGAGGAGCAGGCGGACGGGCTGCGGCGCAGGTGACCAGAGAAACGCGATCTCGCTGTTCCCCGCATTTTGGGCGCGCCCATCGAGAGAGTAGGGAGGGATAATAAGTTGAACCGGTTTGTTTATGTATTGGCCGGATTTGTCGTGCTGGGCGTGGGAATCCGTGCTATCGGTATGGTTCCAGGCTCAGCACATGCCCAGGGTAGTGAAGGACACTCGCAGCCTCCTTACCCGGAGGTCACAGTGCTGCTGGGGAATACTGAAAGTCGGCTGATCTACTCCTCGATTGTCGACTACGGGTACAGGATATCGGTTGCGCTGCCATTGAGTTATTACACAAACACCAATAAAACCTATCCCGTTCTCTATATGCTGGACCCCCATCTTTCCTTTGGGACTGTCACCGACGTTGTCCGGGTCGCCGCCGTGGGAGGTGAACTGCCTGAGCTTATCGTGGTCGGCATCGGATATCCAGAGGACATCGTGCGCGCTCGTGCTTTGCGCGAACGCGACTATAGCAGGGCGGCTGGACCATTCCTGGATTTTATCCGCGATGAACTGATTCCCATCATTGACGCGGACTATCGAACCGATCCTTCAGCCAGAGGGATCATTGGTCACAGTTATGGGGGAGACTTTGTGCTCTATGCCCTGTTCCACGCGCCGGAGACTTTCAGCCGATATCTGGCTGGCAGCCCGAATTTCACCCGTGCAACCGCATGGGAACGCGTTTATGCGGTGAACCATACCACGCTCCCGGCGAGAGTGCTGTTATCAATCGGGGAGCGAGATGAGGCTGGCAGCACAGAAGAAGCGCTGGGCGATTTTGTTGAAGCTCTGGAAAGTCGCGGATATGAAGGGCTGGAGCTGACGACGATGGTTTTTCCCGGCGCAACACATTTCGCGTCACGGCCCTTACATCATGTTTTGGGCGTCTACTCAGTCTATGGAGAATCCCCCAGACCGCATCAGTGAGACGGGGGCTGAGTAGTCGTCCGCCAGTTTCGTTCGCATTCCCCAACTTTTCAAATGGCCTCCGAAGCACAAAGGTGGTTGCCCATGAGCACCAATCCCTCGGGTTTTCGTCAGGAAAATGTCTTTGGCTACGGTAGTGGCGCGCAGAGGTGGTTGCCCATGAGCGCCAACTCCCAGGACCTTCGTCGGAATAAGGTGGCTGATCTTAACGGTGAACCGTTTTCTGGTGGCCCCATTCATCTGAACCGGGGAGCGGAGCATCGGCTACGGCGTCAGTCCCAGGTGGTGCACGTGTTATCCGGCCACGCCTGGATCACGGCCAACGGCAGGGACTACGTCTTGCTGCCCAGGGAGCGGCTGCGGCTGGAGCCGGGCGGCAGTGACGCCATCATCTCCGCCCTCGGCAGCAGCCCGCTGGTTTACGAGATCAGCGCCTGAAGTCCCCAGCGCTGCCTGGGGCCTATCCGCCGGCAGAGGGTGGGCGCCTAGCCCGGCACCAGGATACGCACCGCTTCCGGCTCGACGACGGCGGTGATCGGCGTCTGGCCGATCCAGTCGCCGTCCGCCTGGACGCTCTGCGGTGGGTCGGCGGTCACGGCCACCGTGCGGGCCTTCCAGTGCTGGAGGGAGGCGGCAGTTTCCTCCAGCCGGGTCGCGCTGGCGGCCAGCGAACGCATGTAGTCGGGCGGGGCACTGAGGATCATCACATCCAGCCAGCCGTCATCGGGGCGGATGGTGGTCGACAGCAACAGATTGAGTCGGCCAATGTGGCCTGAATTGGCGATCAGCAGACTGAAGCCTTCCGCCTCGACGGTCTGGCCGTCCAGGTTCAGCGAATAACGGGCCAGGAGCGGCTCGCCGAGCGACTGCACGATGGTGATGCCGTAGGCCAGCAGGCCGAAACGCTCCTTAAGCTCGCGGCTGGTTCGCCGGGCGACCACGGCCTCAAAGCCAACGCTGGCCCGCATCAGGAAGTAGCAGTCGCCGATGCGGCCCAGGTCTAGCGGGCGCAGGCGATGGCTCTCCGAGAAGATCAGGCGGGCGGACCGGGCCAGGCGGCGAGAGATTCCCAGCTCCGCCGCCATGACGTTGCCCGTGCCGCCCGGCAGGTAGGCCAGGGGGACGCCGCTCCCGGCCAGCCCGCCGGCCACCTCCATCAGCGTGCCGTCGCCGCCGTACACTGCCACCAGATCGACGCCCGCCGCTGCCGCCTCGCGCGCCAGCCGCCGCCCATCCCCGGCCTGGTTGGTGACGGACACCTCCCAATGGACGCCGTACCGGCGGAACACCCGGTTAAGGATGCTCAGCACCGGGCGATTGCCCCCGGCAGCGGGGTTGATGATGACGTGTATGCGCTGGTAGGGCGTGTCCATTGCGCGATCAGCTTTCAGCGATTGGCTATCAGCGGTCAGCCGTCAGCGGTGCTGATTTATTCCCTGTTATCCCTGGCGTTATCTTTGGCCCATGTGTGCCGGTGCAGACAGGGGACTTACTGATCCGAACATATGAAACTGAACTTATGAGGCGAACCCGGACCGCTCGACCGGCTACCTCACCCCTGGCCCCTCTCCACACAGTGGAGAGGGGAAAAGGGGCAAGGGGTTAAGGGG
>DAOTXK010000290.1:0-4414 GCA_034435395.1 Anaerolineae bacterium
GGACAGGGCGGACCCCATCCCGGCTGATGTCGGTGTCTCCGCCCGCAGGCGGGCCGCTACCCGCTGGCGAGGGCGCGGTCCCCTGGCCGGGTGCCTGACGCGGCCCGGCGGTTCCGCCACTGGCTGAAGACCAGAACGGCCACGATGATGGCGATCATGGCGGCGGCGGTCCCGGCCACCAGCGTCGTCTCGTACTGTTTGATGACGATGCCCAGGATGGCCCAGATGGTCGTCAGGGCGTAGGCGATGTTCCCCCGACCCTGATAGACCACGGCGCTGATGATGCCCGTCCCGACCACCAGCATGATGGCCGCCCAGGCCGCGCCGTCGAGGCCCAGCAGACTCTCGTAGCCGCTGGCATACAGCGCCTGGGCGACGTTGGCAATGGTGGCGATGGTGATCCAGGCCAGGTAAACGCTGAACGGGACCTGGGCGAACCAGCGCACGCCGCGCGGCACGTCAGCGCGACCGATGTCCAGCCGCCGGTAGATCACAATCAGGATGCCCAGCAGGGCGACCATCACCGGCACGCTGGCGACGAACTGTAAATGCTGGAACAGGACCAGCCAGCCGGCGTTGACCAGGCCGCTCCAGACGAACGGCCAGCCGATCCGGCGCAGATAGGGGTTGGTCCGCTGGGCGGGCAGCGCCTGGTAGATCACAAACGCCGCCAGGCCGAGGTAGATCACCCCCCAGACCGAAAAGGTGAGGTTAGCGGGCACAAAATAAATGGGATAGGCGTTGCTGATGTCCGCCGTCGGCTGCCCGCCCAGCGCGCCGCTGGTGGCCATGGCGTTAACGACCAGCGTGGCGGCGAAGACGGCGATCACGGCTAGCTGGCGGAAAAGGTCCTTGTTCATCGTTCTCCCTCGCTTGCGGATGCTGTTAATCATCCAACTGAATTGTTTTTGTCTATATTTTGAACACATTTAGTATACACAAGAAGCGGCAAAAGTCAATAAGAATCATCTTAGAAATGGGGGCGGAGTGCGTCACGGCAATGGAATATGCTAAAATCGCCAGCGGCTGGCGGCCAGCCGCGCCCGCCGATCAGCCCGCGCGCGCAGGAGGCAGCCCATGATCCCGGACATCCAGAAACCGACCCTGATCCTCAACCCGGCCATCGCCCGCCGCAACATCGCCCGCATGGCGGCCAAGGCGCGCCGCAGCGCCGTCCGCTTCCGCCCGCACTTTAAAACCCACCAGTCCGCCGCCATTGGCGAGTGGTTCCGCGAGGAAGGGGTGGCGGCCATCACCGTCTCCTCGGTGGACATGGCCCGCTACTTTGCCGATCATGGCTGGCGGGACATTCTGATCGCCTTCCCGGTCAACTGGCGGGAGATCGAAACGATCAACCGGCTGGCGGCAGAGGTCCGCCTGGGCCTGCTGGTGGAATCGACGGAAACGGCGATGTTCCTGGGGGAGCGCCTGACGGCCCCGGCGGAGGTCTGGCTCAAGATCGACACCGGCTATGGCCGCACCGGCCTGCCCTGGGATGACTTCGACCGCCACCAGGCCCTGGCGGCAGCCCTCGCCTCCCTGGAGAAGCTGACGCTGCGCGGCCTGCTATCTCACGCCGGGCACAGCTACCAGGCCCGCTCCCCAGACGCAGTCCGGGCCGTGTACCGCCAGGATGTCGACCGCCTGCGGGCGGCGCGGGACCGGCTGACCCAGGCCGGGTTCGCAGGGCTGGCCCTGTCGCCAGGGGATACCCCCTGCTGCTCGGTGGTGGAGGACCTCAGCGAGGTGGACGAGATCAGGCCGGGCAACTTCGTCTTTTACGACCTGATGCAGGTCCAGACCGGCGCCTGCCAGCATGAGGACATCGCCGTGGCCGTGGCCTGCCCGGTGGTGGCCAAACATCCGGCGCGGGGGACCATCGTGGTTTATGGCGGGGCAGTGCACCTGTCTAAGGAGCGCCTCCCGCGCGACGACGGGACGCCCTCCTACGGCGACGTGGCCCTGCCTACCCCCTGCGGCTGGAGCGATCCCGTGCCGGGGTGTTACGTGGCCGCGCTCTCGCAGGAGCATGGCCTCATTCAAGCGCCGGACGCTTTCGTGGAACAGGTGCAGATCGGCGACGTGCTCATGGTGCTGCCCGTCCACTCCTGCCTGACGGCGAACCTGCTGAAGCGGTATCTCACGCCGTCCGGGGAGATCATCCCGATGGCGGACTTATGACGAGAACCGGACGCCCGATCTTGAGGCCCGTCCGGTTGCCCGCCGGTCAGTGGGCGTTTATGATGAGAATAAAGTGGGTCGTTTTCCGCCGGCCGGCCCGCGCCGTGATCGGGCGGGCCGTGAGCGAGGCGGCAGCGCGGGGCAACACGGAGAGTGACAATCGATGACCGACCCGACCACTTCAGACTACCTCGCCCGGTTGCAGCAGTGCCCGGAGGAAGAGGTCCTCCAGGTTCTGGTCCACGACCTCCGGAACAAGCTGGCCGTCATCCGCGGCAGCGCGGTCTTCGTCGATGTGGACTTTGACCATCCAGAAACCTGGGATGAGGAAACCGTCCAGGACATTCAGGAACTGCTGGGCGTGATCGTCAACATGGCCGAAGAGATGGAAAATATCCTCAACGCCGCCCAACGGTACGTGGCCATCCGGCGGGGCGAGGATCGCTGACCCTGCTCCGGGCGATCCATGCCCCGCCCCCGGCCCGCCAGACCGCCCGGCTACCGCCGTCGGCTCTCCACCGCGATGAAGTTGAGCAGCACGGCCGCGATCACGCCGGGCACCCACCCGGCCAGCGTCAGCAGGAACACGATCACCACCGTGCCGCAGCCCCGGTCAAGCACGGCCAGCGGCGGAAAAACAATACAGAGCACGGCCCGTAAGCATCCCATCGGTTTTCTCAGCTCCTGTGTATAGGGGACTCAATCCGCCCGACCAAGCGACTGTTCTGCTGATCTATACGCAGGGCTGGGCAGCCTGTTGCACCCGCTGGGAGCGGGTAGGGGCGAGTCATGACTCGCCCCTACCTGCGGCGGATTCAATCCCCCGCCACCCGATTCACAGTTCTGAGCACTACCCGCCCATCACCACTTCGACCCGGTGGACCTTCCCATCCCCAAAGACGGGCAGCACGCTCCCGGCGATGGGCGCGCCGTCCACCGTGACCGCCTTCACGCCCTGGCTGACGTGATCGGGGTTGCGCACCTCGATGGCATAAACCGCCCCCCGGAACCGCCGCCTCACCCGGAAGCCGTCCCATGCGCGGGGAATACACGGATCGACCCTCAGGCCGTCATAGGTCGGGCGGACGCCCAGGATGTGCTGTGTGGCCGCCTGGTAGACCCAGGCCGCCGTGCCGGTCAGCCAGGAGTTGCGCCCCAGGCCAAACTGCGGGTGCTCGTCCCCCAGGATGTTCTGGCAGTAGCAGTACGGCTCGACCTCATACACGTCGATGCGGTCATTTTTGGCGGCGGGGTTGATCTGGGCGTAGTATTCGTAGGCGCGGTCGCCGTCCCCCAGGATCGTCTCGGCGATCATCACCCAGGGGTTGCTGTGCAGGAAGATGCCGCCGTTCTCCTTAGCGCCGGGCGGGTAGGTGCTGACGCCGCCGAAGACAGGGTCGAAGCCGTTGTAGCCGGGCGCGCTGAGTTTGATGCCCTGGGGCGTGTTGAGCCGCTCTCGCAGGCTGTCCAGGGCCGTCCGGGCACGGTCCGGCGGGGCAAAGCCGGACAGCACGGCCCACGACTGGGCGTTGGCGAAAATCTGCCCATGCCGGTTGCGGTGGGAGCCGACCGGCTGGCCCTCATGGTCGAAGTAGCGGATGTACCACGCCCCATCCCAGGCGTGGGCGTTGACGCGCGCGCTCATCGCCTGGTAATCGGCGCGGTACTGCGCCGCCGTCGCCGCGTCGCCCCGGTGCTCGAATAACTCAATCAGGTCCAGCAGCGCCCGCCCGTACAGGTGGGCGGTGAACAGCGATTCCGCCCCCTGCGGCAGGTTAACGGTGTCGTTCCAGTCGGCGAAACCGGCCAGCGGCAGGCCGTGCGCGCCCACGTCCTCCCGGGTGAAGGCGACGGCGCGCCGCAGGTGATCCAGCACCGTCCCGGTCTCCAGCGGTCGCCCGCCTCGATCCTTTTCGTAGAAGGCCTTCTCGTAGAAGGGCACAGCCTCCTCCAGGAAGGCGAAGTCGCCGGTCTCGCGCAGGTAGGCGCAGACCGCCAGGACGATCCACAGGTGATCGTCGCTGTAGTACTGGGGCCGATCCGGTTGTTCGACCAGGTCGCCCATCTGGCCTTCCATGGTCAGCGGGTTAAGCTGGTGCATGGCGCTGCCGTCCCGCTTCTGGATATGCAGGAGCTGCCGGATCAGGGCCTTGGCTTCCGTCGGCGTGTGGGCCAGCACGCCCAGCACGTCCTGCGCGCTGTCGCGGAAGCCGATGCCCCGCGTCCCCAGCCC
>DAOTXK010000291.1:0-9911 GCA_034435395.1 Anaerolineae bacterium
GGCCTCCACCTGCCCGTACTGCATCCCCAGCAAAAAGCCCACGGCAAAGAGGCCGATCATCAGTAATACAGGAACGGCTCTACGATATGGGGAGGCGACTCTTTCACCAGGCATCACAGACTCCGCTATCACACTCCGACCTACCCGAACCTATCCGGTAAGTATACGTCAGATGTTTGGGGCTTACCTTGGCCTGACATGAGGAATTGCCAAGAATCTGACATCGCATCTTCAACGGTCGGCGCTCGCCGGCCCGCTGGAAAGAAATTCGGCCAGGTACTCATGGAACCGCCCGGCTGCACAGGCCTCGATGTAGCGGAGAAGCTCTCCGCCCCCCACCGCATAGCGCGGATAACAGGACGTGGGCCAGGCCCCGTGTGGCGCATGGACCACCATCGTGGTGAGCGGCGCGGCGATAGTCACATCGCTCTCCAGCTTATCGACCACTTCCTCAGTTGTCACAATCACGGTGTCGGCCAGAAAAGCCAGTTCGCGGTCGATGGCTAGGTTTTGGTTGAGACGGGCATTGCCTGCGTGGTCCGCCACCAGCGCATGGACCACCGCCACGTCGCAGGGGATGGCCGGGAAGGCCACCAGTGTCTCGCCGCTATAAGGGTCGGTGATCAACCGGACATCGGGTCGCAGTTTTAACAGGTCAGTGCCGAGCCATGCTCGGGAAGGCATAAACCCCACGTCACTCAGCGCCGCCCGAATCCCCATCGCCAGGCTCGCTTCAGTTTCCTCGATGATCTCAATTGTCCCTGCCGTCCCCGCCTGGGTGAACATAGGAGCCAGCCCAAACGCCTCCAGCCCAAAGTAGCACGTCCGTGTCCGCGCCACGCACCCCGCGCCGACCATCAGGTCCGACTCGTAGCCCGCCGTGAAGCTGAGCAATGTCAGGCCGGTTGGGCGATCCGGGCGTTGCAGCAGCGCCCGGACAAAGGCGACCGGACGGCGATAAAGCGTCGTGCCGCCCAAGCCGACGGTCTGGCCGTCGCGCACCACCTGAGCGGCTTCGGCCAGCGACACGCGGCGATCATGGGTGTACGGCATGGTTTGATCCTGCGGAGAAGGGCATCCGGTGACCAGTGGAACTGGCTGCCCCTGAGTCCCGATCAGCGCTTCGGCTCAAGCCTTCCGCTACCCTCAGTTCTCTCCCCCCTGCTATCAGGATTAGGCCACGCACGCGAAACATTGTATCATACGGGCCAGATGGTTGCGATTATGCGTGATAAACTATAGGATCAGAAGCCCGACAGATTAGAGTAGCCAGCGAGAACTCGCCATGACATCGCAGACGCAAGAACACACAGCCCCCATGCGCATCGCCGGCGTACGTTTCCATAAAACCGGCAAACTGTACCATTTCGACTGTTCCACGGCCCCAGATATTGCGCCGGGAGACCATGTCATTGTAGAGACCGCGCGCGGACGGCAGATGGGCCAGGTGATGGGATTCGCTGAAGTGGAGGAAGGCCGCGAGTACAAATCTATCCTGCGCAAAGCCACGCCCCGTGACCTGATGATGAGACAGGTCTGGCAGGAGCGTGAGCTGGGAGCCCTGATCCGCTGCCGCGAGTTAGCCGCCGAAACCGGTGGTTATGACGACGTTAAGTTCGTCGCCGCCCAGTATAACTACGATGGCAGTCTGTTGGCCTTGCTGTGCAGCGCCGACGCCGAAGGCAAAGCTCCCAACATGAACAAGCTGCGCTCACGGCTGAAGCGCGCTTTCCGCAACACCAAAGTCGAGGTGCGCCAGATCGGACCGCGAGACGTGGCCAAGATTCTGGGCGGTTATGGTGCGTGCGGAGGGCCGCGCTGTTGTAGCACCTTCCTGACTGATTTCAGCCCGATCTCGATCAAGATGGCCAAGGCGCAGGGCATTTCCCTGAATCCCTCCGAAATCACCGGCATGTGCGGCCGGTTACGCTGCTGCCTGATCTACGAATACGAACAATACGTCGAAGCGCGTAAGCTCCTGCCCAAACGCAACAAACGTGTCGGCACGCCGTTGGGCGAGGCCAAGGTAATTGACGTGCATCCCCTGCAAGACATGGTGACGGTCCTGTACGAAGGCGAGCGGCATACATTCTCCCGGGAAGAGATCATCCCCCTCAAAGAATGGGAGGCGCTGCAAAAGAAGGCCCAGGAAGGATGTAGCAAGCACGAGAACGGCGGCTGCGACTGCGGAGCCAATCGTTAAACCTGTGTGAGGCTGCGCTGATCAGCGCCTCCGTGTGATCGGGCAGATAGTGATTGAGGGAACCATGATGGCCGTAGACTTCTTGAGAGATGCCACCGAGTTAACCGACCAGATGGTTATCTGGCGGCGCGACCTGCACCGTCATCCAGAGCTGGCCTTTGAGGAAACGCGCACAGCGGGGATCATCGCCGCGGAGCTGCAGCGGCTGGGATTGGACGTGCAGACCGGTGTGGGAAAAACGGGTGTCGTCGCCCATCTCAGCGGCGCTTCCGAGGGACCAACGGTGCTCGTCCGCTTCGATATGGACGCCCTGCCCATCACTGAGGAAAACGACACCGATTATGTCTCCACCACACCGGGCGTCATGCACGCCTGCGGTCATGATGGCCACACCGCCATTGGCCTGGCGGTGGCCCGTTTGCTCACCCGTCAGCGGAGCCGCATTGCGGGAACCGTCAAACTGGTGTTCCAGCCCGCCGAGGAGATCGCCCGGGGCGCGCAGGCCATGATCGACGATGGCGTCCTCAGAGACCCCAAACCCGATGTCGCGCTGGGGCTTCATCTCTGGAACGCCATGCCGGTTGGGCAGGTGGGGCTCACCGCCGGGCCGATGATGGCCGGGGCCGACTCGTTTGAGATCACCATCCGCGGGCAGGGCGGCCACGGGGCATCGCCACACGAGACCCGCGACCCCCTACTGGCCGCGACCCACGTCGTCAACGCGCTGCAATCGGTGGTCAGCCGCAACATCAATCCGCTGGACTCGGCAGTCCTGTCGGTCACCAGTTTCCATGCCGGCACCACCATGAATGTCATTCCAGCCGAGGCGTATTTGCAGGGAACCATCCGTAGCAGCACCGCTGCCGTACATGAGGTGGCGGTGTCACGGTTGCGACAGGTAACGGAGGGGATTGCCAGTGCTCTGGGTTGTGAGGCGACGGTTTCGTCCCAACAATTGACCCCTCCGCTGGTTAACGATCCAGAGGTAACCGCCGTGGTGAGTCAGGCCATCGCCCCGTATGTGGAGCCAAACAACGTGTTGCCTGACCTCCGGACCATGGGCGCGGAAGACATGGCGATCTTCCTCGACGAAGTTCCGGGCTGCTACTTCATGGTCGGATCGGCGAATCCCAAACGCGGGTTGACGTTCCTGCACCACCACCCGCGGTTCGACTTTGATGAGGCCGCGTTGCCGTTGGGGGCGGCGATGCTGGCTTCGGCAGTGGCGGGTTATGTCATTCCTGGTTAATCACCATGGCGGCCAGCTGCCACTTTTATTCGGCGGCAGACGATGGCGGGAGCTGACAGGCCATGCCGGCCGGCGAGCTTATCTCTTCACCGAACAGCCAGCGCGCGTCCAAGGGATGGACCTCTATGCCAGGTCCCCCTGCCCGATGGCGGTTTTTGGTGCGTATGCCGTGATTGGCGGGTGGTTCTCCTCTTATCATGAGTACCATATGAGCAGGCGCGCTGGCCGGTTTATCCCAGACGGTTGCCCGGCAGCGAGAGGCCCGGGACAGACATGATGTTGCAGAGCAGCATCTTCCGGTGGAGACACGGAGCCGGGTGGTTCGTGCTCAGCAGCAGCGATCACTTCCGGAGCGACCACCGTGAAGCCATCGATAGCCGGGTGTTAAACCGGTGTGCAGCAGACGGCGCACTGGTGTACATTTGGGCTGCCAGCGACCTCACCACAGCCGAACAATACCTGACCTACATCAGCGAATTGGGCGGACGTAGTGGCTATCCTTTGGATGTCATCGCCGAAGATGATGACAGTCTGATGACACAGCTGGGCGAGGCAGGGATCGTCGTTGTCGGAGACGGCCCACACCGGGATAACCTGTATAATGGCCTGCATGGCGCGGCCATCAAAGCCATCAGCTATGCCTACGAACGGGGTGCGCTCGTCATGGGAGCGGGCGCGGGAGCCGAGGTGTTCGGCCAGTGGTTGGTGGATGTTGCCGCAACCCCACCCCGTCCGGGCCTTGGGTGGCTGGCCAACGCCGCCGTGCTGACCGGCTCCCCCGACGACGCCAGACAGCAGGCGCTGCAACACCTGTTACAGGAACAACCGCTGGCCTACGGGCTGGATATTGGGCCGGACTCAGCGTTGGCCCTGGGGCCGGAAGGCCATGTGGAACTGTGGGGCGACCGTCAGATCAAGGTCTCGTTAGGGCGCGCCTATAGCGCCCAGGGATAAGGCACCATGTCGGACTCTTCGCTGAGTCGATACACGGAAATCTATGACCTCAAATCTCCCGTTGACCGCCCGCCGAGGCGCGTGGTGTCGCTGGTGCCCAGCATGACCGAATCGCTGTTCGATTTGCAGCTGGGCGGGCGACTGGTTGGGGTGACGGATTACTGCGTTCACCCGGCTAAAGGCGTCAGCAACCTGCCCAAAGTCGGCGGCACCAAGACCCCCAACATCGCGCAAATCATCGCCCTGCAACCCGACCTGGTCCTGATGAACGAAGAAGAAAACCGGCGGGAAGATATCCAGGCCCTCCAGGCCGCTGGCATCCCGGTCTGGGTCACTCATCCCCGAACCGTCCAGGAAGCGATCAATCTGCTGTGGGAAATCATGTTCATCTTCGACGAACCGGCCATGGTCGAGCGCGTGCGGTGGATCGAGCGCCAGATGGACTGGGTGGCCGCCGCAGCCCGGGAGAATGAACCAGTTCCCGTCTTCGTGCCCATCTGGTACGAGCCTTGGATGACCTTTAACGCCCACACCTACGCGCATGACTTGCTCCGCATCTGCGGGGGTTACAATGTTTTTGCCGCCCGGGACTGGGAAGACTCCCCTGGCACAATTGCCAGCCAGGTCAAATCGACCGATCAGCCAGGGCCAGCGAGCCGGGACGTGCGCTACCCGCGCATCACACTCGATGATGTGGTCTGTGCCCAGCCAGCGGTTGTCCTTCTGCCGAATGAGCCTTACCCGTTTGCCGAGACGCACGCCCAGATCATCGCCACCCTGGATATTCCTGCCGCTCGCCAGGGGCATATTCACTTCGTTGACGGCACTCTGCTGACATGGCATGGCACGCGCCTGGCGCAGGCATTGAGCGAGATCCCTCCCTTGCTGGCCATAGAGAATGAGGCGTAACGTGCCTGAAGACCAACCACTCACTTCTCATTACGATCTCCTGGGAACAGTTGTCCACGATCTGAAAACACCGATCGCTTCCATCAAAAGCTACGCCGATCTGATCAGCCAGAGTGGCGAGCTAAACATGCGCCAGCAACGCTACCTGGAACGGATTCACACCGCCGTCGAGAAAATGACCGATCTGGTCAACGACCTGCTTGATCTGGTATGGATCGAAAGCGGGATGGAGATCACCAAAGGGCCCTGCAACCTGCTGGATGTGGTTCGCGCTCAGATCCGGGCGCACGAGGGGTTGGCGGAAGAGCGAGGCGTCACCCTGAACCTGACGCACGACGACAACCTGGTACCCGTCCAGGCTGACGAGCGCCGCCTGCACCAGGTGCTGGATAACCTGATCAGCAACAGCATCAAATATAACCGTCAGGGGGGAGAAGTCCGGATTCACGTCGAAAGACGGCATGACGCCCTTCAGGTGACCTTACAAGATAAAGGCATCGGCATCGCACCGGAAGACCTGCCCCATATCTTCGATAAGTTCTATCGAGCGCCGCGCGAAGAAGCGTCGCAGATCGAAGGCAGCGGCCTGGGACTATCCATCGCCAAAGCCATTATCGAGCGGCACGGCGGGTCTATCTCCGTGGCAAGCGAGCTTGGCCAGGGCAGCACATTCTGGTTCGTGTTGCCCCTCCAATGACTGGATCGGCTCGTGTAAGGATAGATGTTACGGACAGAATCAGGTGACAGTCAAAGTGAGCCTGTAAACATGGAAAACACGCGGGAAGGTCAGCCGGAAGACACATTCGCGCCTCAAGAACGAACAGGAGCAAGCCCTAAAGGGGAAGCTGATACCCCCCCGGTAGCATACGCCGGGCCTGATCAGTCTGAGTTGTCCGCACGAGCTCAGCAATCAGGGGAAAGGGATGATGTCGTCGCCGATGCCACGCAAGAAACCAGCGCGGACAATGTCGCTCAGACAGTTGAGGAAGGGGACCTGGCCGATCAGCCAGACGCGCAGCCCGAAGCTTCTGAGGCACAGGCTGATATGCGATCAGCCGCGACGCCACCGGGGTCTTCCCGCCCTCGGGCGGAAATCCGCCCGGAATCAGATCCCGATCAAGAGACTGAAGATACCACCCCAGACTCCTCAGATACGGCTGAGATGGCGGGGGAGACGGCTGATGTTGTTTTAGACTCCACCCAGGAGCAGGGTGCGGATAACTCAGCCCAGACGGCGGTAGAGCAGGCACTGGATATCGACGCCTCCCAGGAAAATTCTGACACACCGGCCTGATCTCCAGATTCTGAGTCGGTCCGATGACCATCACCGCGCTGTAGCGGACAGCCCAACGGTCCATGGTCAAACCTGCGAATCAAAGTACAATAATGCTCCGACTCTCGTGGTGGCCTGTTTAAGGAGGATTTTGTGAGACGGGGAACCTTGGCCCTTGCAGTGGCTGTCGTCCTGATCATCGGCGGCTACTTCGCCATCCGACTCATTGCTAATGGCCCCGACGGCGCGCTGCCGGTGCGGGTACAGACGCTCAATCCAGAGGCCTCGACTGTCGCGGCCACGCAAGGGCAGGCGCTGGCATTTGTTTTCTTTTGTCTGGTGGGGATTGGCTCCTTGTTCGGCGGTGGAATGGTGTTGGCGCTGGTCTTCAAGGCCCTGGATCAGCAAATTGCGAGGAACAAAGAACGGTAAGCGGTCCCAGACACCGGCAAGGCGGATGAATGACTGCCACCGCCAGCCCCCCGCCCGCTGTCAGGCAGTCCGAGCCTGACCGAACAGATCGTTTCGTGGCCATTCACACCACCGCCTCGAATGGGTCCTGCATGATGGCGTCCATACTGCTGGTAGAAGACGATCCCAATATCTCGCGTCTGCTTGAAATCTACCTGGCCAGAGATTTTGACATCCGCCGGGCAGGCACGGCCCAGGACGCGGTAGAGGCCATCGCGGCCAATTCGTTTGACATCGCCTTACTCGATATCACATTGCCCGACCGTCCTGGCTGGGACTTGCTGACACTCCTGCACAACAAGCACCCGGCCACCAAAATCCTGGTGATGACAGGACGCCCCGACGCGGAGACCCAACAGCGAGCGCTGGCGATGGGCGCGCAGCGCATCCTCTGCAAGCCCATCACCCCGGCAGAGGTGAAAACCGCCCTTCAAGCACTGCTATAGGAATAATACTTGCCCCTGCCCCGGCACATGCCCCACCGGTTGTCAATTTCCCCGTTCTTCCCCACCCTGCAACTCGATGGCAAACCGGTGACAGCGGGCCATGTTCGGTGCCAGTCCCATCGTCTCCAGCAGCTCGTCAGGGCGCGCCGTGCCTCGCGGCCCCAACGAGAGCTCTGCATGAAAAGTATGGTCACCCGTCGGCGTCAATCCAAAGACCAACGGCCGCAGATCATACGTCTTGCCCCGGCGCTCACGCTCAATAGTCGTCTGCGCCAGCAGATCGGCCAGGCGCTGCCGGAGGTCATCCTCGTTTACTTCATCGACCCTGATCCGGTAGTGAGCGCTACGCAGCAATGTTTGCAGGGCGGGGGCCTGCAATGGCACCTCAGACACAGCGAATGTCACTAGGCCAGCCGGGCTGACGGCGTTCAAACGCTCTGGCAGATCCCCCAGCGGCACGCGCTCCCGCAGCCAGATATCCATCAATTCACAGTCGCTGCTGATGCCCAGGGGAAGAGCCGAGGCCAGCTGCATTTTGGGTTGGGGATTGTAGCCCTGTGAATAAACCAGCGGCAACCGGGCACGGCGCAACACGCGCTCCCATGCCTTCGCCAGGTCGAGGTGCCCGATGAAACGCAGCGAATCCCGTTTGCCGAAGGTGATCCGCAATCGACATGGCGTGGTCTGGTCAGACATTGGCCGTCGCGAGCGCTCCTAATCAGGCGGGGTGGTGCGCGGTTTGGCGTAAATGCTGAGCGAGCTATCCTGCCACTCCGGAACCGCCTCCTGCACCGCCTGGAAACACGTCTTGTCAATGGTCAGCTGCTCATAAACGGCTGCCGACATGGCGATCCCGTAGTCGTCTAGGTGTGACGCCATGAGGAAGGCCTGGTTGACTGGAACGCCATACATATCACTGGCAAAACGGTATACATCGCCGGTGGCAATGCCAATGGTGAGGCATATTGGCGGCAGCTCCGGCTGCTGCTGGGAATGGGTGGAAGTGCCTTCTTGAAGGGCCAGCGCCGCAGCGACCGCTTCGTCAGCGCTCTTAAACACCATCAGCACCTTGTCCCCCATGATCTTGGCGAGCACGCCAGAGAAAGCCTTCGCCGCTTCCCGATGCATGCGATGCAATGTGGCCAGATACGCCTCCAACACTTGAGGAGACACGCTCAAGGTCAGCCGGGAGAAGCGTTTGATGTCAGAAACCAGAATGTAAACGTCCTCTTCAATATGTAACCGGTCACGATACTTCAGCTCGTATGTCCGGATCGGATCGGGCAGCCCACGCAAGACATACGTATCCACAAACTCAAAATCAAACTCGGCCCGCTTACAGACCCCGCGCGTCGTCTCGGTGACATAGATAGCGCCAGGGGGCGTCAGTTTTTCGAGGCGACTGACCGTTGCTATCCCGTCGCCAAGCAGATCATCCTCAGTAACGATCACATCCGCCGTGTGAACGATGATGCGCAGCGAGCCAACCGGCTTCCCGCCAATGGTCAGATTTCGAGTTTGTAGATTCCACTGAATCTGTTGAGCAGCGTGCAGACAGTCGCTGGCGCTTTCAAAACTGGCCAGATACCCGTCCCCCGTAAATTTGAACGGATTGCCGCCGAACTGGCGAATGGCCTGCGTGATATGCGCCGCCACATCCTCGATGTAGTCCGCCATCTCCTGCCGGGAAATGGCCGAGGCCGTCGTGGTAGAACCGACCAGATCAGCCTGGAGAATGGTCAAAGTCCGCGTTTTCATCAGCCTCCCCCATCCACCGCTCAGCATAGGCCAGGTAAACGCGCCGTGTGAAGCCTGCCATCACCGCCATTATACCCCATCCATCTTACCGACCAAGCGCGTACCGCACGGAAATAGCCGGAATAAGGTTCAGCACCATGGCCAGGAAGGAGGACAACCACCATATCCCGGCCTGGATATCCTTGAGGGCCACACGCTCCTGGCCGGGATGCGGGTCGCTCAACGGCGGGCCCATGAAGCCGAGCACCCGACCTCCATCGCCAGTGAGGCCAGCGCTCCCGCCGGGGACCCCACGGCGGTTACACTGCACCGACACCGGCGTATGCCGCTTAAATTCGGCGGCGAGGTCTTCGGCCAACTGCTGGTAGTTGATCGGCACCAGCAAACCGTAACCATCGGCATGAAACGCGCAGGCAATACCCGCTCCATGCTGCAAGCCGGAGGCACCGGTGGCCTGCCCATCCACGATCACAGTGCCTAGAACCGGCGGCCATTGTGCGGCCATCGCGCTCCAACGCATGACATTGAGCGATCCCCCCGGATAACCAGGAAAAATAAACAGGCAGCGACGATTGTGCTCCAAAAGGGCCTCTTCCACCTGCCGCAACACCGCCGCCGCCCCTAACGCCATCAGCACCCCCGCACAAT
>DAOTXK010000292.1:0-22731 GCA_034435395.1 Anaerolineae bacterium
CTGGAGGGGTTCGGCGATCTGGGGGCCGGTGAAGGTCAGCACATCGATCTCAACCCCGGCGTAGGGGAGGTCTCCCTGTGCAGTGGAGATTCCCGAGACGCTGAGACTCAGGAGCAGAACCAACGAGAGGAACAACAAGTGCTTGGCCTTGTTCATGTCAGGGTCTCCTATTCTCTGCTTCTCCAAATTTAGAGGGACAACACATAAAAAACCACCAGCACGGGAAAGGGTTGATAGGCGCCTCCTTTGCTCATGATACGGGTAAGTACAGGAGTGTGGGCTCTGTCCGTGCCCGGTGGGGGATGGGCGGTGCGGTGGGCTGCCGGCAGGTTCACCCCTGGCCTACCCCAGCGTCAACCGTCGGAACCAGCTCATGATGGGCCAGACTGGCCAGTTGCCGCTGGCTATTACAAGTATACCCTAAACAAAAACGCGATAACCCTGGTACGCCAGAATGCGCTGTTTTCGGTGACCGGGAGAGCCTGAACCGCCACGCGTGCCAGGGAAGACCTGCCGGGTTTGAAGAACGCGAATGAGTGTGGTGGCCGCTGCGGGCTCCAGCCGAAAGCGACGCGAACCGGTTAACTGCTCCTGACAGCGCGCACGCCGCCCGGATGACGGGCGCGGTTCAGCGACTCCAGGCATGGTATCCGTACCATGGTACCGTTATCATTGTAATCGCAGATGAGGACGCCGTCAATGGGTAATCCGCTCCGCCCGGTCCCGCCGCTTGACGCCGCCTCCCCCAGCATATATAACCTAGCCAGGACAAGCGGTGGTTGTCACTGCTATTCATGCACACAGGGCAATCCCCCATGACCAACCTTGAGGCCCGGACACTGGGACCCTACCGCCTGGAATACAAACTGGGCGAAGGCGGCGCCGCCACCGTCTACCGCGCCTACCAGCCCTCCATGGAGCGCCATGTGGCCATCAAGGTGCTCAAGCTGGAGCTGGCCGCGCAGGACCCGGCCTTCCTGGAGCGCTTCACGCGGGAAGCCCGCATCGTCGCCCAGTTGCAGCACCCGCACATCCTGCCGGTGATCGACTTCGGCCAGACGGACGACCTGGCTTATATCGTCATGGTGCTGCTGGAAGGCGGCACCCTCCGCCACTTCCTGCGGGAGCACGGCCCGCTGCCGCTGGATACCTGCGCCTTCATCGTCGCCCAGATCGCCAGCGCGCTGGATCGGGCGCACAGCCGGGGCGTCATCCACCGCGACCTCAAGCCGGAAAACATCCTCATGGACGAGGATCAGAACGTCTACCTGACCGACTTCGGCATCGCCCGCATCCTGGACAGCGCCCGTCGGCTGACGGTCACCGGGACCGTGCTGGGGACGCCCCATTACCTGGCCCCGGAGACGGCCCGGGGTCATCCCGCTGACGAGCGCTCCGATACCTACGCCCTGGGGGTGATGCTGTACGAGATGGCGGTGGGCCAGCTCCCCTTCCAGGGCGAGACACCCTTCAACCTGATCTATCAGCACATCACCGCGCCGCCGCCGCCCCCGCGCACCCTCAAGCCGGACCTGCCGGAAACCGTCGAGAGGGTGTTGCTCAAAGCCCTGGCCAAAGACCCCGCCGCGCGTTACCAGACGCCGCTGGAACTGGCCGAGGCTTTCGTCGACGCCCTGCCTCAGACGCCGGTGGCCTCCCCCCAGGCGGAAGAAAAAGCCGGGGCGCGGCCCATCGGCACGCGGGCGGTCGCCGACAGCCTGCTGGACGCCCTGCCAGAGGTCCTCCCCACATCCACGCCGGGGCGCGTCGTGCCGCAGCGCGCCAGCGGCGAGGAACAGATCATCATCAACAACCGTCCGGACGATCCCATCGCGGCTGTGCCGCTGCCCAACAACCTGATGCACTACGCCCTGCGCGCCCTGGAAGAAGTGGCCGGGCTACAGGCCGCCGAGATCATCCTGCGCTTCGCCGGGCTGGAGAACCTGCTGGACGAGTACCCGCCCAACAACCTCAAGTTCGACCGGGGCTACACCTTCCGGCACTACAGCGCGCTCAATCACACCATGCTCAGCTACTTCGGCGCGACTGGCCGCGCCGCCGTGATGCACATCGGGCGGCTGTCCTCCCGGTACCTGGTCATGGACTCGCCGCTGTTCGGCTTCACCAGCGCCGCCCTGCGCATCATGCCCACGGCCGCCGCCCTGCGGCTCTCCCTCAACAAGATGGCCGATGGCTGGCGTAACATGTGGCAGCCCGCCGGGATCGACTTCGAGGGCCACCTGATCGAGCGGGACGACTTTTTCCTGTGGGGGGCGCGGCACTGCCCCTGCTGCGCCGGCAAGCGGTCCAACGTGCCGATCTGCTGGATTCTCGATGGCGGCTTCATCGAGGCTGGCGTGCTGGTCAAGGGTCGCCCGCTGCGGGTCAAACAGATCGCCGCTCGCTCGCTGGGTGATCCATACTGCGTCTGGCGCATCGAAAAAAAGCTGGGCGAAAAAGAAAATCAGTGACCGTCGCCTGGGTTGAGGCCGGGCGATAAACGCCGGGCGTCAGGTGCCCAGGTCCCGCCGCTGGAAAAGCGCCAGCGACAGCCCGAACAGGACCGCCGCCCCGGCCAGCAGCAGGACAAAATCCCCCCAGATGATGCCGTGGATCAGCACGCCCTCGCCCTTGTAGTAGTTAAAAAACGACAGCGTTTTGAAAGCCGCGAAGCGCTCCCCAGCCATGTCGGCCAGTGTCAATCCGAAGTATGAGGCGGCGATGAACCCGGCGGCCACCGCCCCGGCCTGGTTACGCCCCCGCAGCACGGTGGTGAGCAGCAGCGTCAGGGCGGCCATCAACAGCGTCGACGGCAGGACGTTAAACACCGCCCCGGCCAGCTTCCAGAAGGAGAGCGGGAAGTCCGGCAGCGTCAGCCCTCCGGCCAGCAGTCCGGCGAGAAAAATCACCAGGATCAGCAGCACGGCGAGCACCAGCGCGGCGAACTTCTCCACCAGAATCCTCCAGCGCGGCGCGGGCGTGCTCAGCAGGATGTCCAGCGTGCCCTGCTCCTCCTCCGTCCCCACAATCCCCAGCGCGAACAGCACCGCATACACGCCCAGGACCAGCGGCATCAGGGCCAGCAGTTTGACGCCCAGAAATCCCTCCAGCGTCGTAAAATCCTCGATATTGCCCACCAGCGCCTTAATCAGTGGGTTTTCCAGCAGCGGACCAAACGCTTCCAGCATTCCCTCGATTGAAGGGAAGACCGACACCACCATGAAGCCCAGGCCCGCCAGCAGCAGGCCCCAGCCGATGATGCCCTTCCGCGCGTCGCGCAACGTCCGCCGGAAGATGATGCCCGTCGCTTCGTTCAGCATCTCCCCACCCTCTCCCACACAGCAGCCGCCCGCAGCCAAAACAACTGCCCGGCCCGGCGGCCCATCCACTTTTGATTATACAAAGTGAGCGCTGCCGACGGCTACCCATAATAGCCGCCAGCAGCGCCCGATTGGCCACGCTCAGGTCACCAGAGGCAGGCCGTCTATTGCGTATAGATCAGATCGCGCCGCTGGAAAAAGAACAGCGTCAGCCCGACCATCGCCGCCGTCGCCGCCGTCAGCAGCGCGAAGTCCCCCCACTGCATGCCCCGGCTCAGGACGGCGAAGCTGTTGTAGTAGGTGAACATGGACAGATACTGGATCGTGCCCAGCACGTCCGGTGCCAGGTCGGCCAGGGCGGTGATGAACCACGAAGCCACGATGATCGCCCCCGCGATAGCCCCTGCCGTGCCCCGGCCCCGCACCAGCGTCGTGAGCAGCAGCGGCAGCGCCGTCATCACCAGCAGGGCGGGTAGCAGGTTCAGCACGCCTTCCCCCACCCGACCGATGGCGATCTCCACCTCCGGCATCAGCGCCAGGATCAGGACAAAACCCAGGAACATCACGGCCAGGATGGCCAGGTAAACCACCACATAGGCCAGGAACTTCTCCAGGATGATCCGCCAGCGCGGCACCGGCGTGCTGAGCAGCACGTCCAGCCGGCCCGCCACTTCCTCCGAGCCGATGATGCCCAGCCCGACCACCACCGTGTAGAAGGCCAGGAAGAGGGGCATGAAGCCGAAGAACTCGCTGCCCAGGAAACCTTCCGGCGTGGTATAGTCGCCGACATCACCCACTAGGGCCTTGATGATCGGGCTTTCCAGCAGCTGGTTGAACTCGTCAAACCCCTTGAACGTCGGGAAGAGCGCGGTGACCCAGATGGCCATGATCGCGCCGCCCAGGCCGATGCCCAGCATCGCCTTGCGGCTGTCGCGGAGCGTGCGCCGGAAGATCGTCAGTCCAGACATGATACTCTCTCCTCAGAAGATCGGGGCCGCAGGCCGAGGCCGCTGGCGCTCCCAGGGACTCCCGCGCCCCGTCTCCGCCCTGGGGCCTATGTGCCCAGGTCGCGCCGCTGGAAGGCCAGCAGGGACAGCCCCAGCAGAACCGCCGTCCCGACGGTCAGCAGCAGGAAACCGCCCCAGTCGACGCCCTCGAGCAAAACCGTGCCCCCCCGGTAATAGTGGAAGATGGAGGCGTAGCGTATGTTGTTCAGCGGCTCCTCCATCAGGGCGGAGAGCGTGTCGAGGAAGTACGAGGCGACAACGATGGCCGCCACGATCCCGCCGACCGTCCCCCGCGAGCGGAGCACGGTCGCCAGCAGCAGCGTCAGCGCCGTCATAAACAGCGTGACGGGGAGGATATTCAGGACGGCCAGCAGCACATCGCCCACGTTGATCGTCAGCGAAGGCGTGACCGCCAGCCCGATCAGGAACCCGACCAGGGTGATGACCAGGATGAGCGCCAGGATCACGATCAGCGCCGCGAACTTTTCCACGATCAGCCGCCAGCGCGGCACGGGCAGGCTGAGCAGCACGTCCAGCGTGCCCCGGTCCTCTTCCGCCGCCGTGATGCCCAGGCCGTATACCACCGCCAGGATGGCCAGCAGCAACGGCGCAAAGAGGAAGAAATAACTGCCCAGGATCCCACCCGGCGACGTAAACGCCGCGACATCCACATCCCCCAGAAAAGCCTTGAGGAGCGGATTGTCCAGCAGCTGGCCCAGTTCCTGGAAATCCCGCATGAAGGGGTAGAGGACCGCGACGTAAACGGCATAGACCGCCAGCCCGATGCCCCACCCCAGGATCGTGTTGCGGGAGTCGCGCAGCGCGCGCTTGAAGATCACGCCGGAGTTATTCATGACTTCCGCTCCCCATAATACTCCAGGAAGATCTCTTCCAGGCTGGGTTCCTCGTAGTGCAGGTCGATGACATGGTGGCGGGCCGCCGCCTTGATCACCGGGTCCAGCTCCCCGGCCACCCGGAAGCGCAGCCGTCCGTTGTGCACCGTCACGTCCGATACCCCCGCCAGCGCCTCAAACTCCGCCGGCTCGGCCCGGTCGCCCAGCACCAGCGTCATCCAGCGGAAGCGCACCTGCTTCAGGTCGGTGATCCGCTCCACCGCCTCCAGCCGCCCCTCCCGCAGAATGCCCACCCGGTCGCAGATCGTCTCCACCTCCGGCAGGTTATGGGAGGACATAAACACCGTCCGTCCCTCGTCAGTCACCTCCCGCATCATCTGGTAGAACGTCTGCTGCACCAGCGGGTCCAGGCCATTGGTCGGCTCGTCCAGGATCAGCAGGTCCGGTTTGTGCATCATTGCCTGGATCAGGCCCAGCTTGCGTTTCATCCCCGACGAGCAGGCCTTGACCTTCCGGTTCATCTCCATGTCCAGCCGCTCGGCCAGCTCACCAACGTATTTCCGGTCCACCCCGCCCCGCAACCCCCCCAGGTAGTCCACCAGCTCCCAGCCGGTCATATGATTCCACAGGGCCAGCTCCCCCGGCAGGTTGCCCAGCCGCTCGTGCAGCCGCACGCTGTCCCGGTTCACGTCCAGCCCAAAGATGGTCGCCCGTCCGGCGGTGGGCCGGATCAGGTCCAGCAGCAGACGGATGGTGGTCGTTTTGCCAGCCCCGTTGGGACCCAGGTAGCCGAAGATCTCCCCCTGGTACACTTCCAGGTGCAGGTCGTTGAGCGCCTGCACCTTGCCGTAGTGTTTGGTCAGACCCTCAATCGCGATCACAACGGTGGATGAGGCATTCATGGGGCACCTCCGCAGTTCAACCTCACCGATGCGCAGAGCACAAAATTTTAGGTTAGCCTAAACTCTCTGATTCTAATATATCCTAGCGTGAAAGTCAAACCCATGCACCCCCAAGATTTGGGGGATAGGATGCGCCGGACGCAGCCAGGCCACGTCTCCAGGCTTCCCACCTTCAACGACAACCGCCAGGTCCCCGGCGACCGTCTCCCGTTTATCCTTCGGCTGATTTCCCGTATACTGAGAGGTAAGCCAGCCCGGCGAACGGCGGCCGCCTGCCGGGGCCGAAGGGCCGGTTCCCGACTGCTGGAAGTCGACGCCGCTGGGTCAGGCCGCCGTCCTTTGAGTAGAGACTTCTTGTCTCAAGGAGAAAATACAATGGCGACGTATGTCATGCTCAGCAACCTGACCGACGAAGGGGCCAAGACGATCAAAAACAACCCCGCCCGCATCAAAGAGGTCAACGCCGAACTGGAGAAGCTCGGCGTCCGGGTGGTGGCCCAGTATGCCGTGCTCGGCCCCTATGATTTCGTCAATATTGTGGAAGCGCCGGACAACGCCACCGTGACGCGCGTCTCGGCGGAGCTGGCCTCGCGCGGCACGATCAAACTCACCACGCTGCCGGCCACCGCCATCGACGATTTCATCGCCTCGCTCCATCAGGGCTGATCGGGCGGCCCATCTGTCGTGCCGCACCGACGCGGGTGAGGGGCTTTGGTCCTCACCCGCCACTTTCCGCCGCCCTTCATGGCCTGCCAGCCCGATGAACGACCCGCGTCTGCGCCGATCGGCGGTGGGAACAGATTAACCGCCGTCCGCCTGCGCCAGCTCAAACACCCGCTGCACGGTTGGCGCGCCGTACTCCGCCCCGCCCGTCAGGACCAGCAGGTTGGGCAGGATTTGCGCCCGGCCGGCCCCGTGGGTGTGCCCGCACAGGACCAGCAGCTCCCGCTCCGGGTGCGCCATCATGACCTCGCGCAGGGCTTCCCCCGCCGCCCGGCAGACGAAGTGCGGCAGGAAATTCTCGTCGCTGATCTGCCCCTCGTGCCAGCAGGCTTCCTGGAACGGCGGGACGTGCGTGAGGAGCAGCAGCCGCCGGTATTGACGGAAGGCTTCCGGCAGGATCGCCCGGAAGTACGCCGCCGCTGCGTCGCCCAGCTCGTGCAGCTTGTCCAGGCGGCCAGCCTGTCTCAGCCCGGCGAACTCCTCGATCAGCAGGTAATCGTTCATGATGACCCACGAATTCTGATAGTCGCCGCAGCGCCCGTCCGCCCAGGAGTCATGGCCCACCAACCCCACTTCCGGCGTCAGCGTCACCACCCCCGCCCGCGTCAGCCAGGTCAGCCACCGGGACTCGGTGGTCAGCTTCTCCACGGCGGCGTGCACCGCCCGGAAGGAGCCGTGATAGAAGTCGTGGTTGCCGAGCACGAAGTAGATGGGCCGCCCCAGCCGTCCCGCGATGCGCCGCAGGTAGCCGGGCAGCGAAGGGGCCTCGCCGATGTCGCCGCCGATCAGCACGGCGTCCGGGCGGTGGGCCGCCACCGACGCCAGGAAGTCGTCGACCGGCCGCTCGCTCAGGAAATTGAGGTGAATGTCGGTCAGCCAGGCCAGGCGCATCGGGCCTCTCCTTTGCGGCATACGCCAACCAGATGCACCGCCGTCGTGTTGGGGAGCCAGCGGGTCACCTGAGCGCTCAACCAGAACAGGGTATCGTTGAAGGCCAGGTAGGTTGGATCGTCGATGTGGCGGCAGGTCTCCAGCGTCATCCCGGCGGCGCGGGCCAGCGCCTCGATCCGGCGGCGGGTGTTGGCCCGATAGACCACGGGGTAGGTGTCCGCCTCCGCCCGGCCATAGAGCCGCGGCACCAGCGCCCGTTGCAGCGGTCGGAGCAGCCGGTTCAGGAGGGCGATGGGGCTGTTCCGGTTGGGGGTCAGGAAGATGAAGGCCCCGCCCGGCTTCAGGACGCGCCCCACCTCGCGGAAGGCCCGCGCCGGGTCTGGCAGATGCTCCAGCACCCAGGCGGCGAGAGCTAGGTCGGCAGCGGCGGCGGGCAGCGGGAGGGCTTCGGCGGTCGCCTGGGCGCGCAGCAGGCCCGGCAGGCGATGGGCGCGCAGGGACGCGTGGTCGGGGTCCAGGCCCAGGGGACGGATATCCGGCAGGTCGGTCAGCTGCTCCAGGACGCCGCCCCGCCCGCACCCCAGGTCGAGAAGGATGGTGGGGGCGGGAGACGCCCCGGTCCGGCCAACGGCCTGGCGGATCAGCGCTTCGTAGATGGCGGTGGCGGGCTGCCAGCCGGGATGCCGGGCGGCGTAGCGGGCGCGATAGGCGTTCTGGCGGTCGAGCGTGAGGGGCATCGGGACATCCTTCGCTGCCGACGCACGCGCTGGCGAAAGCCGGGGCATCGGTGAGCGCGCCTCAAATACTACCATCGCCCCCAGCGGCCTCGCCACCGGTGGTATGCGGCGTCGGCATCCATGCCGCCGCTACATCTCAAAGGCGGGCCAGGCGCAGCGACAAGAGATTCCGGAGGTGCTTATGGACACCGCGCCCGGCGGATCCGCGAGCAGCAGGCCCGCGAAGAACAAGGGACCTCCGATACCGCCGACTGACGGCCAGAATTGGGCACGCCCGTACCCCTCAGTCAGGACTGGCGGTATACTGTGATCGCCATGAAACGCCGACTGTTGCCGGGTCTCTGGCTCGGCCTGCTGCTGTTTCTGGGGTTCGGCAGCCTTCCCGCTCCCGCCGCTGCCCAATCCGGCCCCGCCTACGAGGTCATCCGCCTGGTCAACGACCTGCGGGCCTCGCTCGGCCTGCCCGCTTACCAGATCGACAGCGCGCTGATGGCCGCCGCGCAGTCCCACGCCGAATGGATGGCCATCGGCAATCGCTGGAGTCACACCGGGGCGGGCGGCTCCAGCCCCCAGGACCGCGCCACCGCCGCTGGATACCGGGGAAGCGTGCGCGAAAACGTGGCCAGCGGCACCCACTATATGCCGTCA
Organism: Anaerolineae bacterium; assembly: GCA_034435395.1. Taxonomy (GTDB): domain Bacteria; phylum Chloroflexota; class Anaerolineae; order Aggregatilineales; family Ch27; genus DAOTXK01. The sequence goes on from DAOTXK010000292.1 coordinate 9,083, forward strand.
GAAGTGGTCTATCACTGGGGGCAAAGCCCCGGCCACTACCCGACCATGGCCTCGCCGCAGTATGTCCACATCGGCGTGGGTTACACCTACAACGGCGAATATCACATCTATGTGCTGCTGGCGGGTTATCCGTCCAACGCCGCCCCGGCCCGGCCCGCCAACCCGCCCGTCGACGCCCCCGCCGCCGTCCCCGTCGAAGTGAGCGCGCCGCGCGAAGATGGCGCTATTGTGCACGTGGTGCAGGAGGGGCAGACCGCCTGGACCATCGCCGCCGCCTATGGGGTGGACCTGGCTGTGCTCCTGGCGCTCAACGGCCTGCCCGACGATCCCCTCATCCACCCCGGCGACGAGATAATGATCCGGCCCTCCGGCAGCGCCACCCCGCCCCCGCCAGGGCCAGCCACCCACGTGGTGCATAGCGGCGAGACGGCCTGGACCATCGCCGCCATCTACGGGGTCGATCTGGACGCGCTGCTGGCCCTCAACCATCTGGGGCCGGACCCGCTCCTACACCCCGGCGACGAACTGCTGATCCCCGCCCCCACTCCGCCGCCGACCGATGCCGCGCCGCCCGCGCCAACCGAAACGCTCCCTCCCGCCGTCCGCGCCGCCGAAGCGACGCCGTCCCCCTATCCGCTCGTCGCCTCCGAGGCGACGGCCACCGATACGCCCGTCCTAACGGCGACGCCATCGCCAACCGCCCCACCCGCCCCAACGCTGACGGCGACGCCCCCGCCGGTCGCGGAGACGGCCACCGGCTCCTCAACCCGCACGATCATCGGCGCGATCGTCATCGCCGTCGGGCTGACGGTCTTCGCCGCCATGGCCGTGATCGAGCTTTACGAGCGTTTCGTCCGGCGCGGCTATTGAGCCGGTTGATCGCGCCCGCCTCCGGCGCTATAGTTCCGGCATGACCCGTCGATTGCTCCTGATCGTCCTGTTCCTGGTGGTGCCCCTCGCGCCGGGCCTGGGCCCCGCCCCCACCGCCGCCCAATCCAGCCCGGCCTACGAGATCATCCGGCTGGTCAACGACCTGCGGGCCTCGCTGGGCCTGCCGCCCTATCAGATCAACGGCGCGCTGATGGCCGCCGCCCAGGGCCACGCCGACTGGATGGCCGCCAACCGCAGCTACACCCACGCCGGCGCGGGTGGTTCCCGCCCCCAGGACCGCGCCGCCGCTGCCGGATATCAGGGGTACGTCGCCGAGAACATCGTCGGCGGGACGCATATGTCCCCCCAGCAGGGCCTCGTCTGGTGGCAGAACAGCAGCATCCATTACCGGACTATGACCTCGACCCGGCACACCGAGGTCGGCGCGGGCGACGCCCCCAGCGGAGACCAGAACATGTATGTGCTGGTCGTCGGCCAGCCAGCCGGTTACGTGCCGCCATCAGGCCCGACCGCCGGGGGGGCCGACCAGGCCAACACCGACGACGACCGTGAGCCAGTCGTGGTCATCCCGGTTGAGGTCAGTCAGCCGCGCGAGGATGGCTCCATCGTGCACGTGGTGCAGTCCGGCCAGACCATCTGGGACATCGCCGCCGTGTACGGCGTGGACATGGCCGACCTGCTCCGGCGCAACCACCTGCCAGCCAACGACCCGATCATCCTGCCGGGCGAGGCGATCGTCGTCCGGCCTCCGGACAATGCCACCGCCCTGCCCGCCGGCCCGCTCACCCACACCGTGCGCAGCGGGTAGACAGCCTGGACCATCGCCGCCCGCTACGGGGTCCCGCTGGACGAACTGCTGGCCCTCAACGGTCTGGGGCCAGACCCCATCCTGCATCCCGGCGACGAACTGATCATCCGGCTGGCGGAGGGTCAGTCGCCGCCCCCCACGCCCACACCTCCCCTGACCCACATCGTGCAGAGCGGACAGACGGCCTGGGCCATCGCCCTGCGGTATGGCCTGCCGCTGGACGAACTGCTGGCCCTCAACAACCTGGGGCCGGACTCCATCCTGCACCCCGGCGATGAGCTGATCCTCCGCCGCCCGGAGCCGACGGCGACCCCGTCGCTCGCCGCCACTGGCCCCGTTGCCGCGCCGCCCTCGCCCACGACCGGGGGGCCACCCGCCGCCACTGCGGCCCTGACCATCCCCGCCGCCGTGGCCCTGGCCTCGCCCGTGATCCGGGTCGCCACCATGACGCCGACGCCCGCCCCGACCACTTCCCCATCATCGACGCCGTCCGCGCGCGACAACGGGCCGGTTGATCGGCAGCACACGGGCGAGGGCCTGGTTCTCCTCGGCCTGGCCATTGGCGCGGGTCTGGCGGCCGTAGCTCTGGCCGCGGCGGTGGTGGGCAACATCCTCGAACGGCGGCGGTGAGCGTCCCCAGAGCTGGTGAGCACCCCCAGAGCTATCGGAAACGGCGGCCCGCGCCCGAATGGGAAGAGAGTCACCCCAAAACAGGTCGTTTGGCGGGCGTGATCAGGGTTTACATATCATGTATAATTAAGTGGGGGCTTACAGAAAATCCATCCTCACCTCTTCCCTACCTGCCGTTTCTCGACGCACCACAGGAGTCCCCGATTCACACGCCGTTTTTTATATGTGCGTTTAAGGAGTGAGAAATGAGGAGAACATACTACCTTCTGGGGGTCGCCCTGCTGATCGTCCTCGTGGGCGGCCTCATCGGCTACTGGGCGCAGACTTCCGGCGGCACGATCACCGTGAAGGACGTACGCTTCGTGGGCACCAACGGCAAGGTCATGAGCGGCCTGCTCTATATCCCCCCCGGCGTGACCAATGAGAACCCCGCCCCCGGCATCCTGGCCATCCACGGCTACATCAACTCCCGGGAGACCCAGGACGGCTTCGCCATCGAGTTCGCCCGCCGGGGTTACGTGACCCTGTCCCTCGACCAGACCGGCCACGGCTATTCCGATCCGCCGGCCTTCGCCAACGGCTTCGGCGGCCCGGACGGGCTGGCCTTCCTGCGCTCGCTGGATATCGTGGACCCGGATAACATTGGCATCAGCGGCCACTCCATGGGCGGCTGGGCGGTGGCCATCGCCGCCGGGGCCCACCCGGAGGACTACCAGTCGATCATCCTGGAAGGCTCGTCCACCGGCACCTTCGGCGCGCCAGAGGGCACTGCCGAGTTCCCGCGCAACCTGGCCCTGATCTTCAGCCAGTGGGACGAGTTCGCCCAATTTATGTGGGGGGCCAACACCGCGCCGGAGATCGTCAACACCGAGAAGCTGCAAACGCTCTTCGGCACCGATGAGACGGTGGAGGTCGGGCGGCTGTACGGCGACATCGAGGAAGGCACGGCCCGCCAGCTCTACATGCCGCGCACCACCCACCCCGGCGACCACATCTCCTACCAGGCCATCGCGGACGCCATCGAGTGGTTCAACATGACGCTGGAAGGGGGCAATGATCTCGACCCTTATGATCAGGTCTGGTACTGGCGGGAGATCGGCGGCTTCATTGCCCTGATCGGCATGGTGCTGTTTATGTTCCCGCTGGGCGCGCTGCTGCTGGAGACGTCCTTCTTCAAGGAACTGGCCGATCCGCTGCCGGAGTTTAAGGGGCTGAAGGGCTGGGGCTGGTGGGTGGGGGCCGCCGTGCTGGTTGTCATCCCCATCGTGACCTACTACTGGCTCCAACACCGGGGCAATGAATGGTTCCCGGCTGGCTCCTTCTGGCCGCAGAACATCACCACCGGCCTGGTGGTCTGGGCCGTCGGCAACGGCCTGATCGCGCTGGTGCTGTTCGCCCTGTGGCACTACTTCCTCAACCGGCAGGAAGGCGCGACGGTCAACAGCTACGGCCTCACCTGGGAGGGCAAACTCAACTGGGTTAAGATCGGCAAGTCGCTGCTGCTGGCCGTGGCCGTCATCGTCCCCACCTACCTGCTGCTGGTCATCTCCTACCAGCTCTTCCTGGTCGACTTCCGCCTGTGGGTGCTGGCCTTCAAGGCGATGAGCGCCCGCCACTTCGGCATCATGCTGGCCTACCTGCCCTTCTTCGGTTTCTTCTTCCTGATGTTGAGCACGGTGCTGGGCGGCCAGTTGCGCCGGGTTGACGGCGAGGGCAAACCGATCCGCCTTAGCTACGCCCTGCTGATCAACGTGGCCCTGCTGATCGTGGGTTTCGTCGTCCTGCTGCTGATCCAGTACATCCCGCTGCTCTCCGGGGGGACCATGCCGCTGGCCGAGCCGCTGCTGACCATCGTCGCCATCCAGATCGTGCCCCTGATGGTCATCGTGGCCCTGGTGCTGACTTACTTCTTCCACAAGACCGGACGTATCTACGTCGGCGGCTTCCTGATCGCCATGCTCATCAGCTGGTACATCATCGCCGGCCAGGCCATCCACTTCCCCTTCTAAGGCCGACCCGCTGACGGTCAGGGGGCCGGCGAGACCCTCTCCCGGCCTCCTGACCCCGGCTGACTGCCGGATAAAAAAAAGACAGGCCCGCCGCGCTGGCGACGGGCCGTTTGTTTTCCGGGCGTCACTCTCCCCAGTCCAGTTGATGGTCCGGGATGCCGACCGACCGGGCATAGGTCTGGGCCTCGGCCCGTTTCTCCGGGTCTCCGCGCCGGTACTTAAACACCCTGTCCTTAAAAATCACCAGGCTGTGTTCGGCGGTGGTCAGGTTGGCGTACCAGCGCGGCTTCATCGCCCGGCTCAACCGGCCGGCCACCGCATCGGCCTGATCTGCCTCGCCTTCAACGGTGATCGCCGTCCAGATTTCCGGCTGGAAGTCGGCGGCGTTTTCGACGCGCCACGTCTCCGTCCGGGCGATTCGCAGACCGTCCAGGACGCTTGTGTCTTGCAGGCTCTCTTTGAGCAGCAGCCCGGTGAAGGTCACATCTCCCCCCTGTCCAGGGCAACGGGCCGGGCAGCCCCGGCGGTTTCAATACCTAAGGCGCGCGCGTCGGCGGCTCACCGCCCCACACCGTGATCGGCTCCTCGGTCGCTTCATCCTGGTCAAACTGATCATGGGCCCCGCCCGCCCGCCGCTCGAAGATGATGCCATCCGCGTCGGCATCCACGATCACCCGGTCACCCCGCCGGAACTCGCCCTTGAGCATCTTCACACTGAGCGGGCTTTCCACCAGGCGCTGCAAGGCGCGGCGCAAGGGGCGCGCCCCGAACTCCGGATCGTAACCCTGTTGGGCCAGCCACTGGCGAGCCTTTTCGGTCAGCTCAACGGCCAGGCCCAGCTCAGCCAGCCGCCCGCCAATGTCCTTCATCTGCAGGGTGACGATCTGGCCGACCTCGTCCAGCGTCAGCCGGTTGAAGATGATGATCTCGTCGATGCGGTTGAGGAACTCCGGGCGGAAGGTCTTCCGCAGGGCCTCCTGAATCTTCTTGTGATCGGCCTCCAGTTCGGGACTGTCGCCAGGGACAAAACCCAGCGCGCCGCCCTTCCGGGCGAACTCCGTGCCCAGGTTGCTGGTCATGATGATCACCGTGTTGCGGAAGTCCACCGTGCGCCCCTGGCCGTCGGTCAGCCGCCCTTCCTCCAGGATTTGCAACAGGGCGTTCCACACGTCCGCGTGCGCTTTTTCGATCTCGTCAAACAGGATCACGCGGTACGGGCGGCGGCGGACCGCCTCGGTGAGCTGGCCGCCCTCCTCGTAACCCACATACCCCGGCGGCGCGCCGAACATGCGGCTGACGGTGTGGGCCTCGCGGTATTCGCTCATGTCGATGCGGACCAGCGCGTCCTCGTCGTCGAACATAAACTCCGCCAGCGCTTTGGCCAGTTCCGTCTTGCCCACGCCGGACGAGCCGAGGAAAATGAACGAGCCGATCGGGCGGCGCGGGTCCTTGAGGCCGGAGCGGGCGCGGCGGATGGCATCGGAGATGGCCACGATGGCCTCGTGCTGGCCGATGATGCGCTGGTGCAGCGCCTCTTCCATGCGCAGCAACTTCTCGGCTTCGGTTTCCATCATCTGGTTGACCGGGATGCCGGTCCACTTGGCGACCACCTCCGCGATGTCATCCTCATCCACGATCTCGTCCAGGGAGTTCTTTCGTCGCCACTGCTCGCGTTTGTCGTCGTACTCCTGCTCCAGCTGCACCCGCTTGGTGCGGTATTCCATGGCGCGCTCGTAATTGCGGGCCAGATGGGCCGCCTCTTCTTCCGCCTGCAACCGGTCGATCTCGGCCTTCATCTGCTTCAGTTCCGGCGGCATGGAGTACAGGGCCACGCGCAGTTTGGCGGCGGCCTCGTCCATCAGGTCGATGGCCTTGTCCGGCAGGCGGCGGTCGGTCACATACCGGTGGGAAAGCCGGGCGGCAGCTTCCAGCGCCGCGTCGGAGAACGTCACTTTATGATGGGCCTCATAACGATCGCGCAGGCCGTGCAGCATGGCGATCGTCTCCTCGACGGTCGGCTCCTCCACATACACCGGGGCAAAGCGGCGATCCAGCGCCGAATCCTTCTCGATATACTGGCGGTACTCGTCGAGCGTGGTCGCGCCGATGGCGTTGAGTTCGCCGCGCGCCAGGGCGGGCTTCATCATGTTGCTGGCGTCGAGCGCCCCCTGCGCCGCCCCGGCCCCCACGACCTGATGCAGCTCGTCAATGAAAAGGATGATGTCGCCCTCGGAGCGTTGGACCTCCTCGATGGCCGCCTTGAGCCGCTCCTCAAATTCGCCCCGGAAGCGGCTGCCGGCCACCATCGCCCCCAGGTCCAGCGCCACCACCCGCTTGCCCAGCAGGATTTCCGGCACATCGTTGGCGGCGATCTTCTGGGCCAGCCCTTCCACGATGGCCGTCTTGCCGACCCCGGCCTCGCCGATCAGCACCGGGTTGTTTTTGGTGCGGCGGCTGAGAATCTGGATCACCCGCAGGATTTCGTCGTCGCGCCCGATCACCGGATCGAGCTTACCTTCGGCGGCCATGCGCGTCAGGTCGCGGGAGTATTTTTCCAGCGTGCGGTAGCGGCTCTCCGCTTGCGGATCGGTGACCCGCTGCCCGCCGCGCACTTCCTTGATGGCGTCCATCACCCGATCTTTGGTCACGCCCGCGTCGGACAGGATGCGGGCCACCGCCGTGCCCTGTTCATCCAGGATCGCCAGGAACACGTGCTCCGTGCTGATGTACTCATCCTTGAGGCGGTTGGCCTCGTTGTTGGCCTGGTCGATGATCCGTTTGACGCGCGGCGTGATAAACACCTGCCCCGTCCCGCCGCCGTAGATCGCCGCCTTGGGGGAAGCCTTCAGCACCTCGTCCAGCCGCTGGCGAACGCCCTCCACATCCACGTTCAACCGGCCCAGCACCTGGGGGATCACGCCGTCCGGCTGCTCCAGGAGCGCCAGCAGGAAATGCTCCACATCGATCTGGTTGTGCCCGTAGCGCATCAAAATCTCGTTGGCCCGCGCGGCTGCGTCCTGCAGGCGCTCGGTGAAACGGTCAAATCGCATCATAGTGATCTGCTCTTTTCCTCCACGGGTGACGGCACAGCCCATCCCGCATCTTCGCCAACGCCCACACACCAGTAAACGTCCTTTCCTGCGTCGAGTATAACATGACTCAGGGGTTGGCTCATCGCCCGCCGGGGCGTTCTGATGAATTTCTGAGGCGATTCTTATGCCGCGCTTACGCAGACGGTCAGCGCCCCCGCCCCTCCCACCAGGAAGCGGCCCATCTTGAGCCGCCCCCTGGCCCGCGTCCACGAGCGCTCGCCCCGCCAGCGGGGGCTGGCCGTTATCACGCCCGTGGCACGCGCGAGCGGGTCAGCAGCTCCCGCGCCGCCGCGATCAGGTCGTCCACCGTCGCCAGGATCGGGTTGTCTTTACGGCCCGACAGCCGGGCGCGCCCCAGCCGCGCTTCTTCCAGCAGATCGAGGCTCTCCCACAGGTTCTCATACGGCGTCTTGACGCGCATGTTGATCGTCACCCCGGCCATGACCAGCGGCAGGTAGGCATAACTGAGGTCCATCGGCGCGTTGCCCTGCACCGCCTGCACCACTTTATCGGCATAGTGGCGGTGCTCCTCTTTGCCGCCGTACCGCCGCCCGATAGCCGATTCGACCATGGGCAGGGCCACCCGCACCGCGTCATAGAGCGCCCCGAAATAGAGGTCCTGGGCGGTCAGCACCCCCCGATCCTCATCGGCCTTGCGCTCCTCCCGCACCAGCAGGCTGCACAACCACTGGAACCAGCGGGCCTCGTGCAGCTCGAAGTCGCGCTCAAACTGGTAGGCGTCCTCGTAAATATAGGTGATCGTCTTGGTGATGAACAGGGACTCGCCGGGGTGAAGGGGCAGCCCGGCCTGGGCATACCGCTCGCGAGTGACCTCTTCCAGATGGTAAAAGATGTTAGCCGCCGTGAACTCCGACGCCACCCGCTCCGCCAGGGCGATGCTCCCCTCGATCTTCTCCTGCTCCAGCCGGAAATCCTGCGCCGTCCACAACGCCTCGTACTTGGGCGGGGGATGGGCAAGCCCGGCCCTGACCTGACCGGGGATGACGTCAAAGCGGGCGCGGAGCTGGCCCTCGGCGGCTTCGGCGGTATACCGCACTTCCCGCAGCACTTCCAGGCGGAAGGGGGAGATGCCCAACACGCTGGGCGGGCGTCCGGCACCCGGCGAGCGCACCAGTCGCGGCGGCGCCAGGGGATGGGCGGCCAGCTGGATCAGCACGGGGTAACCCCGCGCGGGCGGCGTAGGCGGTTGCACCACCACCGGAATCTGAAGCACGCCCACCTCGCCTGGCGCGAGCCGCTGCCGGACCTGCTTTTTCGCCATAAAGAAGCTGAGCCGTCGCCCGGCGGAGTCTTTGCGGGGCAGGCGGACGGCTACCATCACCTCTTGTGGCTGGTCGATGGTGCTCTGGAGAAGCACCAGGACCTCAAAGGGCTGCCCCAGCGCGCAGCCGCCCGGATAGACCCCCACCGCACATTGCAGAGTTTCCAGTTCCAGGCGCTCGCCGCCCGTGATCGTGCCCAGCACATCAGGGTAGTCGCCTTCAAACATGCCGCCATCCTTGCTTCGCCGTCCGATATCCGCCCAGGAACCAGGGGAGCGTTCTCTCTCCCTCATTGTAGGGGATTTCCGCCCCAATGGTAATAGACGGTTAGAAAACGCTAACGAAGCGATTGGGCTGACGCAGCGCTCAGCCGGCCCGATCCAGGGCGCGGTCGATGAGCTGATCGACCATCTGGAAGATCGAGGCGTTGGTCTCGTCCTGCTCGCTGGCCCGCTGCTCCCGGTTTTTGCGGAGCAGCCAGATGGTCTCCCGCGCCTTTTCCTGAGGCATGACCACCCGCGCATTGGCGATCAACCCGCCCATGACCAGTGGCAGATAGGTATGCTGGAAATCCATGCCCCGGCTCTCCAGCCGCGTCATGACGCTGTCCACCAACCGGTCCTGATCCTGCTCGTCGCCGAAGTCCTCGTCCAGCACCGTGCCCACCATGGTCAGGCCCAGGCGAATGGCATCCCCCATCAACTCGTCGAAGATCAGTTCCGTCGCCAGGAATCCGGCGTTTTGGGCCGCCTCTGGCCGGTCGAACAGCACGCGGCAGGTCCGCACCAGCCATGCCGGGGGCTTTACCTCCAGCTCATCCAGCGCTTCCAGGTCTTCCCCCAGCTCCAGCACACCCTGCTCCAGCACCAGCGTCAGCAGTTTGGCGATCACCACCGCCTCGCCCGCCCGCAACGGATAGCCGCCGGATTCCCGGAAGCGGGTTTGCACCCGGTCCAACAGGGGGAAGAAGACATTATCCCGCTTCAGCCGGGGCAGCAGGGCCACCAGCGGGTCGCGCACGCGGTCCACCAGTAGGCGCTCGTCCACGTGATCGCGCATCGTCCACAGACTCGTCCAGCCGGGGGAGAAGTCGGCCACCGTCCCCAGGGTGGACGGTTTGATGCCAAACGAGACGGCCAGCGACGAGCGCCCGACTTGTTCGGTGGAGAACACCATCTGCTCCAGCTCCCAGATTCTTTCCTGGACTTCCTCGGACAACTCGGTTTCCACCAATACGCCGCCGCCTGCCGGGGCGCGAACGCGCCGGGGCTTCCGGCCATCCACCACTTTCACGCCGAGGTCGACCACCAGCTGGTAATCCTCCCCGGTCGCGGTTTTGGGGGAGCTGGACGCCGGCAGCGTGACGTAGCCGACTTCTGCCGGTCGCAGGCCGACCAGCAGGCGTTCCCGCTGGGCAAAAAAACGATTGGGTTTCTGGTTGGCATCGCGCTCTGGCAGCCGGACGCGCAGGCTCACGTCCACGTCGGCGTCCGAGGCGTTTTGCAACAGCAAGATCACCTCAAAGGGCTGCCCGGCAGGCACATTGCGCGGACGGACCCCCAGCGCGCACTGCATCACGCTGATGTTCACCCGCTCCCCACCGGTAATCGCGCCCAGCATGTCAGGCAGATTCACCGCTTGCGGATCAGCCATGAGCGGCCTCCGATGATTCACCATCCATCGGTCGATGCCTACAGTTTAGCAGAACCGCTCGATCTGCGTTAGCGGGCCTGCGCCAGCAGACCGAATCATCCCGACAGCGCGCCAATCCACTCGCCATCCAGTACCCAGAAACCATAGAGACATTCTTTAACCCTTTTGTGCTCTCGGTGTTCTTGGCGATTCCCCAAAATGAGATGTCCGGCTCCCGCCCTGCCCGGAGTCGGAGAGGTCGCCATCTACCAATCCCCCTTACACACTTCTTACAGATTTGCCCACGCTGCCGACTTCCACTATAAATAAGCCGGGCAGCGATGCCAGACCCGCGTTTATCCACGTCCCCGCCCCGCTGCTGCTCGTCTCCACCGGGCATCGCACCCTCTCGCTACAGAAGCAGGAAAACAGACACCAATAGCAGCGTCTCCGCTCTTGACGCTGCCAGACAAGGAGATCTCATCATGAAACACCTGATCGTGATCCTGGCCCTGCTGGCGCTGCTGCTGCCGGCGGGGCTTCCGGCAGTGGCCCAGGGCGGGCCTGACAGCGACGGCGACGGACTGCCCGACGCCTGGGAAATCCAGCACGGCCTCAATCCCAATTCGGACGACAGCGACGGCGACTTCATCCGTGACAACAATGAGGATAACGACGGCGACGGCTTGAGTAACCAGACCGAATTTCGGGAAGGCACCAATCCCTTCAGCTACGACACCGACGGCGATGGCCTGGACGATGCCCTTGAAGTCAGGGGGGGCGTGACTTCTCCTGTCCGGGCCGACAGCGACGGCGACGGCATCCCCGATGCCAATGAAGATTACGACGGCGACGGGCTGAGCAACGCGGAGGAGCTCCGGTTAGGCACCGGTCTCTTCAACTCCGATACCGACGGCGATGGTCTCTCCGATGGCGAAGAAATCAGGCGGGGCTATGATCCTCGAAACCCCGACACCGATGGCGACGGCGCTTCCGACGGCCTGGAGGCCAATGAGGATGCCTCCCTCGGCGGTGTCCCCCCCGTCGGCGGCCCCAACGCTCCGGCCGGGGAAACCCCCTCCAACAGCACGACGGCCACTTTCCCGGACGGCTCGCAGGTCACGCTCACCCGCAACGCCGACGGCTCCTTCACGATAGTGGGGCCAAACGGCGTTTTGCTGAACTGCGTGTGCACCTGCACCCCCGTGACGACCCAGACGACGCATCCCCCGTCCTCGTCGTGGTGGCCGTTCCCCTCGGAGACGACCGGCGACGTGTTCAACTACGGTCTGACCCAGCCGCTTTCCGACACCTTTGCCGGTAAGGCCGACATGAGCAGCGTCGCCTCGCTGGTGGGAAGTCCTCACGGGACTGTCAACCCCCTGCCGCCGACCGGAGGCCCCGGTCACCTGCATCCCGACCAGTGGTTCGTGACCACACCGACCTCTTCCGTGCCGACGCCCTGGGATGCCCCCTACTCCGGCACGGGACAGGCCACCTTCACCACCTACAACCAGACCCTGTTCGTGGGCGGCTCGTCCTGGCAGACCTATTACTGGCGGGTCGATGAACCTGAACAGGGAAGCATCAGCTTCAACACCTCGCAGAGCGCCACCTTAGGCTTTCGGGATTTTCCGTTCGGCCCCTACACTTCCACCTCGCTGCACACCCAGTATGACAACTGGGCCGACGTGACCTTCGACGGCGTGAACGTGGCCGTGGTCTTCGACGCCGACGCCGCCACCCTGGACATCACCCTGCTGGAAGGCACGGCCCGCTTCGCCGCGCCGGTGGAAGCCGAATTCGCCGCGCCGGGCGACGGCCAGACCGCTCTCCTGTTGCACGCCGGGGCTGACGGGACCATCGAGTCGCAGGAAATCCCGCTGGCCGAGGCCGAGCAGCGTTTCCCGCCGATTTTCCGCTCGCTCACCTTGTCCATCGGCATGGCCCAGCCCATCCCCGCCAGCTCAGCCGAAGCCGAACTGGTGTGGTTCGCGTTGCTAGACCTGGATAGCGATCCCGCCACCGGCCTGACCGCCACCCCTGACACCAACCCCATGTACACGGGCCTGGGTGCCGACTTCCTGGCGGACCTGATCCTGGACGAGGACGGCCAGGTCGCCGGCGAAGGGCGCTTCGTGGCGGCGCAGGAGGCCATCGTTCCTGTGACGGTCGCACTCAGCGACGATCGGCGCACACTGACGGTCTACATCCCGCTGGCGGAACTGACCGCGCAGGCCGAAACTTTGGGAGTACCCTTCTCGCCCGATTTGTTACGCTGGCGCGTGGCTGCCATCAACTACTTCGGCGAGACGGGCGCCAAAGACATCTTCCCGGAGCTGGATTTCGACTTCGGCGGACCGGCTCCAGCCCCCGCCGCGCCGCCGGCAATGCCTGCCCCACCAGCAGGTGTGCGGCTCAGCCTCTCGTCGAGCGTGACCGACGGCGGGCCGGTGGCGCGCTTTGAAGATCGTACCACCAACCCCGACCCGGATAATCCTATCGTCGCCTGGCTGTGGGACTTCGGCGATGGCACCACTGCCGCCGAGCAAAACCCACGGCACAGTTACGCCGCCGCCGGAGAATATACTGTGACGATGACCATCACCTTCGCCAACGGCGCGACGATAACGGGCAATGTTCCGGTGACCATCACCCGGGGATCGGGCGTGCCGGTGGTGCCCGCCCCGACGGACGCCTGCACGGCCACTGCCGCCAGGAACGCCAACCTGCGCGGCGGCCCCGGCACCGACTTCGCCCAGGTCGGCGGGGTGGCGGCGGGCGATCAGGTGGTCGTGACCGGGCAGAACCCGGCTGGTGACTGGTATCAACTCTGGCTAGCGGACGGGCGTCTGGCCTGGATCGCTGGTTTCCTGATCAGCGCCCCGGCGTGCCCGGCTGGATTCACCCTGCCAACGGTCGAATAGTCCCGAACCAATTGCGGACGCCAGGCACGCGCCGCCCCACCCGACCGTGCCGGGCGTCCACCTATCCACCTGATCAATCATCCCAACAGGGAACCTCTTGGTAGCGGTAATCCAGCCCGGAAATCACGCAGCGGCAGGCGGGCACGCGCCTGACCTCGAAAGGATCATAGATGAGGGTGAGGGTTTCCCCGCGATAGCACAGCGTGTCCCCCCAAAAAACCTGGTACCGCAGCCGGGCGGTGAACTGCGTGGGTTGCAGTTCGGCGGCCAGGGAGAACGACTCGCCCCCGACGACCAGACCGCCGGGCTGGGCCGCCGCCGCCAGGATGACGGCCAGCAAACAGCAGGGCACGATCAGCAGCGCCAGCAGGATCAGC
>DAOTXK010000293.1:0-13453 GCA_034435395.1 Anaerolineae bacterium
CCAGGGGCAGCGGGCGCGGCGCTGGGCGGAGGCCGCCAGGAGAGCTGCCCGCAGGACCCGGCACCCGCCTACCTGCGGGTGGGGGCGGCCGCCCCCCTCGCCGCCCCGGCACCTACCGTCCGGCTGCGGACGGAAGCGCGGGTCGATAGCTTTTTCCAGGAGATGGTCTACCAGGACAAAACGCTGACCGTCATCGAGGGGCCAGTGTGCGCCGATTCCTACCGCTGGTGGCGGGTGAACGTGGAGGGCCGCACCGGCTGGACGGTCGAGGCGGCCAACGGGCGCTACCTGCTGATCGACCCGGCCAACCCCCCGCCGGCCGTCGTCTTCGTCGAGGGGCTGACGGAGGTCCCGCCCGCGCCGCCCCTGCCCCCGCCGGACGCCACTCCCACGCCGCGCCCGCCGACGCCGCCCGCCGTCGCCCGCCGCGCCGCCTACACGCCCGACGGGGCGCAACTGGCCATCGGCCTGGGGGAAGGGGTGCGGCTCTACGACGCCAGCAGTTTTGTCCTGGCGGGCACGCTGGCCATCGGGCCGGTCCTGGACTTCGTGACCATGGCGGGCGGGCTGTACGCCATCGTCTGGGCCCCGGAGGGCATCCGGATGGTCGCGGTGCCGGGGGGCGAAATCTGGGCGGTACTGACGGCGGGCGCGCCCTATGACCCGGCCTGGGCCGTCGCCGCTCCGGACGGCGAATGGCTGATCCTGGGGCCGACGTCCGACGGCCAGACGGCTACCCTGTGGAGCCTGCTGACGGCCAGCCCGCCGGAGACCATGCCGTACTGGTGGCCGGGATGGGGGGTGGTCAGCGCCAGCTTCAGCCCGGATAACCAGTACGTCCTGATCAACGATCTCGTCTATCGGCGGCGCTGCGACTTCGCCGGGGCGGGCTGCCTGTTCGACCTGATCCGCAATGATTTTCGGGCGGCGGGCATCTTCGGCGACGTGGACTGGACCGGCGACGGGAGGCGAATGGTCGGCTTCAGCGACCGCTTCTGGGTGTGGGATGTGAATGCCATTGGCGTGGGATTCACGCTGCAATCCACGCTGGGGATGCAGAACCCGCGCCAGGTGGCGATCAGCACTGAGGGGGGGCGGGGCGCGATCGTGGCTCGCGGCTTGATGGAGCTGTGGAGCCTGGCCGAAGGCAACTACGTCACCAACCGGGTGGTCGAGCTGCCGGGTGTGGTCAACAGCCTGGCCTTCCGACCGGGCGCGGACCAGCTGGTGGTGGCGGCGGGCGGGGCGGTCACGGTGTACGATCCGCTGAGCGGCAACGTCATCCGGCAGGTGGAGTGACGGGTGAAGCCCTGAGCGACGGCTTTGAATGGTGGCGTCTCCGGCGGGCGCGTCGCGCCAAGCGATCAGGAAGCCGCGATCAGGAAGCCGCGATCAGGAAGCCGCGGCAGGTGTCGCTTTTCCCCGGCAGGTGGGTGTCCTCGCCCAGGCCGGGGCCGCCCCGCAGCGCGGCCAGGCCAGCGTTCCGGGCGACGGGCAGCAGGTCCTCGTCGCTCAGGGCGGCGATCTGCCCCGCCGAGAACCAGTCGACGCCGTTCACCTCCCCGCCATCGGGGGCCGGCTCCCCGGACAGGGGCCGCGCCCGGAACAGCACGAACACCGCTCCGCCGCGCGGGCTGTACTGCGTGCGCAGCCCGATCACGTCCACGATGGCCACCATCAGGCCGGTCTCTTCCCACACCTCGCGGATGGCGGTCTGGTCCAGCCGTTCGTCGTGGGTGGCATAACCGCCGGGCAGCCCCCAGTATTCCTGCTTCTCGCCATAGGTATGGCGGATCATGAGCACCCGATCCTCCCGCACAACGGCGGCGGACGCGCCCACGCGCCACTGTCTGGCTTCCATCATCACTTCTCCTCGCCGGTGATCGCTCTGGCCGGGTTGCTGGCTGCGACGTTTGGGAGGTGATTCTACGCCGGTTGGCAGGGACATCACAACCGCCGCCGGGCGGTGCTGGCCGACCCGGTGTTGTTGACGCCCGTTGACAACGGCCCTTCCCCGGCACATACTATCGCCAGCCGATATTGGGCGGCCACAGGGATGGCTGACGGTGGGGTGATCCACATGCTGCGCGACCTGTTATTGAGTTTTGCCAGGGTCCACATCCTGTACCATGCCGGTCAGGGGCCAGTCTACGGCGCGTGGCTGAGCGAGGAGCTGGCCCGGCAAGGGGTTCACCTCGGCCCCGGCACGCTGTACCCCACGCTGCACGGCCTGGAGGCGAGGGGGTACCTGCGCAGCGAACCGCGGGTGGTGGCCGGGCGGCGGCGCAGGTACTACGCGCTGACCCGCCAGGGCCGGGCGGCGCTGGAGGAGATGCAGGCTCAGGCAATCGCCCTGGTGGCCGCGATAACGGAGGGGGGCGACCATGCCGGATGATCATCGTCCGGAGACGCCCCCGAACAGTCGGTTGGAAACGCTGAAGCGCATCGCTGACTCAGTGGGAGAACGGCGCGGCTGGGATTTTTCGTCCCTGCGCGAGGACCGGGACCCGGTCCCCTGGGATTACGGGGAGGTGGTCCGCCGCTACCTGCGCCCGACCAGCCGGGTGCTGGACATCGGCACTGGCGGCGGCGAGCGGTTCCTGGCGCTGGCGGGGGATTTCGGCAGCGGCGTGGGCATCGACTCCTCCCCCCAGATGATCCAGACGGCGCGGGAAAACACGCCGCCCGAACTGGCGGGCAAGGTGTCGTTTCAGGTCCAACGCGCCGAGGCGCTGAAGTTCCCCGACGCCTGTTTTGACCTCGTGCTGAACCGGCATGCCCCGGTTTATACGCTGGAGATCGTGCGCGTGTTGTGCCCGGACGGCGTGTTCATCACCCAGCAGGTGGGGGCGCGCAACACCCGCAACATCACCACCGTCTTTGACTGCGGGGTGGACGGCGTGTATGCGGAGAACCCGGAGCAGGACGAGGAACCCCCCGATCGGGAGTCGCTGGCGGAGTCCTTCCGCAGCTATGGCTGTGAGGTGGTGGCGACGGGCGAGTACGACGTGCGGTACTTCTTTCGGGATGTGGAGTCGTTCATCTTCTGGCTGAAGGCCATCCCCATGCCGGAGGATTTTGACATGGAGATGCACGGGCGGCAGGTGGCGCAGATCATCGACCGCTACACCACGCCGCGCGGCATTCAGACCAATGAGCACCGCGAGCTGCTGATCGTGCGCAAGGCGTGGGGATAACTGGCGCGACGGTTCTGGAAAGGCGGGGCAGGTTTCGTCATATCATAAGGGGAAAACATTCATGACCGCATCGGGTATCTCACATGAGCGAGCCGCCTGGCGGGAGCTGCCGCGCAACGTATGGGTCGTGACGGCCACCAGCTTCCTGACCGACGTTTCCAGCAACATGCTGTGGGACATGATCCCGCTGTTCCTGGCCAATGTGTTGGGCGTCAAAACCAACGTGATCGGCCTGATCGAAGGCATCGCCGAGACGACGGCCAGCCTGCTCAAGATTGTCTCCGGCTGGCTCTCCGACCGGCTGGGGGCGCGCAAATGGCTGACCGTGACCGGGTACGGCCTCTCCACCATCGTTAAGCCCTTCCTCTACGTCGTGACCTCGTGGGGGGGCGTGCTGCTGGTGCGCTTCGCGGACCGGGTGGGCAAAGGCATCCGCACCGCGCCGCGCGACGCCCTGGTGGCCGACAGCATCGATGACCATCACCGGGGGCTGGCCTTCGGGCTACACCGGGCGGGGGACACCGCTGGGGCGGCGGTGGGCATCCTGATCGCGCTGCTGATCGTGCTGGCGGCGCAGTCCGGCGAGGTGGCGCTGGCCCGCGAGACGTTCCAGCTGATCGTGCTGGCCAGCATCATCCCGGCGGTCCTGGCCGTGTTTGTGCTGGCGCTCGGCGCGAAGGATGTGCCGGTGAAGGGGACAAGGCATGCCCTGTCCCTACATACCCTGTCCCTACCGCATACCCTGTCCCTACCCCTGCGCGGCTTTGACCGGCGATTTTACGTCTTTCTGCTGGCGGTGGTGGTGTTCACGCTGGGCAACTCGGCGGACGCCTTCCTGATCCTGCGGGCGCAGGAGCGCGGCCTGAGCGTGGCCGGGGTGATGGGCATGGTGCTGACCTTCAACGTGATTTATGCGGTGGTGTCCGGCCCGGCGGGGGCGCTCTCCGACCGGCTGGGGCGGCGGCGGCTGATCGTGGGCGGCTGGCTGGTGTACGGCCTGCTGTACCTGGGCTTCGCGGCGGTGGAGCGGGCCTGGCAGATGTGGGCGCTGTTCGCCCTGTACGGCATCTACTACGGGGCGGTGGAGGGCAACGCGCGGGCGTTGATCGCCGACCTGGTGGGCAGCGAGAAGCGCGGCACGGCCTACGGTCTCTACAACGCGGCGGTGGGGCTGATGGCCCTCCCGGCCAGCCTGATCGCCGGGGTGCTGTGGAGCGGGGTCGGCGGCTGGGCGGGCTTTGGACCACGGGCGCCGTTTCTGTTCGGGGCGGCCCTGGCGCTGCTGGCGGTGGCGGTCCTGTGGTGGGGGCTGCGGGAGCGGGGCCGGTAGACCGGGAGGCCAGGGGGCCAGGAGGCCGGGAGGCCGGGAGGGAAGACCCATACTGAGGGGGAGACAGGGCCATGAACATCACGGTGTTTGACGCGGACGGCCCGCGCGAGGCCGGGGCCGATGACCTGCCCGCCTTGCTGGCGGCGGGGGAAGGGCTGATCTGGGTGGACATGACCGGCCCAGACGAGGACGACCTCCGGGCGATGCGGGAGGTGTTCCGCTTCCACCCGCTGGCGATTGAGGATACCCACAACCAGCGGCAGCGCCCCAAGATCGAGGATTACGGCGACTATCTGTTCATCATCCTGAACACGCTGGCCATCGGACCGGACGGCCTCGCCGGCCAGGAGGTGGACGTTTTCCTGGGGGAGCGTTATCTGGTCACCGTGCACGAGACAGCGGAGCCGGTGATCGAAGAGGCGCGCCGGCGGATCGGACGGGGCGCTAAAAATCTGGCCGCCTCCGCCGATCACCTGCTTTACGCCGTGCTGGACGCGACGGTGGACGGCTACTTCCCGGTGATCGACCGGTTGGAAGAGACCATCGACGAGTTGGGTGATCATATCATGATCCAGCCTGACCAGGCCATGCTGGGCCACCTGTTCGACCTCAAGCGCCGGTTGATCGACATCTGGCGGGTGGTCTGGCCGCAGCGGGAGGTGATCAACAACCTGGCCCACCAGCGGGAAGCCTTCCTGAGCCAGGAGGACCTCCGCTACTACCTGCGGGACGTATCCGATCACCTGCTGTGGATCGCCGACATGGTGAACACCCTGCGGGACACGCTGACCGGCATGATGGACCTCTACATGTCGGCCACCTCCAACCGGCTGAACGTCGTGGTTAACCGGCTGACGGTGCTGGCCGTGGTCATCGGCGTGATGACCGTGATCAGCGGCTTCTATGGCATGAACTTCGCCCGGACCTGGCCGCCATTTGAGTCGCCGTGGGGGGTGGGTTTCGTGGTGGCGCTGATGGCCGCGCTGGCCGGGGTATTATTGGGGGCGCTGCGGCGTCTGCGGTGGTACTAGCGGGTGGCCGGACCAGGGGGGTGACACCCTTGTTTGTGGAGGCCCTGAAGTCGGTCACCGATGACCAGGGCGAGCCGCTGCTGGACGCGCGCATCCTCGGCTGGAAGCGCACCAGCCGCGACGGCTGGTACACCTATGAGTTCCTGGCCACGGCGCTGCCCCTGCGGGCGGGCCAGGTGACCGTCCAAAACTGCTGACGGCGCTGCTACGGACCGTCATCACACCAGAGACGCCCTGGTTCGCGGCTTGCGCAACGCCGCGAGTTGGGCCTCCGCCGGTGACTGGCGCGGGGCATATCAAACCCGGTGGCGCATATCGCGCAAAGGTCGAAGCAGGTGTCGGGTGGTGGCCGCCCGTGCCCTGCTGGACTGCCATGCAGACAGATTGATGGGAAGCCTGAGTGCGTCCGGGGTCAGCAAATTTCCTGCCAGGCCCAGCGAGAACTGCCCGACCATCTCCGGTGTGCCAAGCTTGGCCAGCACCACCAGCATGCCCCATTGGGAGCCGGCATATACCACATTGCCGACGAAGGTCCACGAGAAGTTCGCCCGCAGCGAGAGGGGCGACAGCTTTTCAACTGGCGTCGCGACGATGGAAGGAGGCACGTGCATGCCGGCCATTACTTTGTTTGGGTAACCGTCAGGGCGTGAAGGCTGGCTTAAACGGATTGCCGCAACAGTCGCTGTGTTCCTGGTCGTTTCATCTTATACCACACAACGCCTGATTTGCGAAACCTCGCTGGCAACGGTTCTTCTGTATTCCAAACCCTCTCCGGCGGTTATTGGCCGTCCAGAAACGCGTCCATCGCCGCGAACAGACGGTCCATGTCGGCCTGATACGTGTCCCCCATATGGGCGATGCGGAAGGTCTCGCCCTTGATCTTGCCGTAGCCGCCGCCCAGCGTCATCCCCCGCGCCGCCAGGAAGGCCTGCATGGCTTTGAAGTCGATGCCCCGCGTGTTGCGGACCGTGCTCACCGTCGGGCTGTGGTAGCCCTCCTCGCTGAACATGGCGAAGCCCCGCGCCTTCACCCAGGCGCGGGTCTGCTCGGCCAGGGCGCGGTGGCGGCGGAAGCGGTTGGCGTACCCCTCGGCGCGGATGTCGTCCAGCTGCCGGTCGGCGGCGAACATCAGGCTGATGGGCGGCGTGGCGGGGGTGTTATTCTTCAGGTGGGATTTCTCCAGCGCCAGCACGTCGAAGTAGTAGCCCCGGTGGGGGATTTGGCCGGCGCGGGCCAGCACGCGGTCGCTCACCGCCCCGAAGGCGATCCCTGGCGGCAGGGCCAGCGCCTTCTGGGAGGAGGCCAGCACCAGGTCCAGCCCCCAGGCTGACGTTTCCACCTCGGTCCCCAGCCAGCAGGACACGGCGTCCACCAGCAGCAGGGTATCCTCGTAAGGGCGGACGACCTCGGCGATCAGCGGCACCGGGTTGAGCACGCCGGTGCTGGTCTCGTTGTAGACCACGGCCACCGCGTCATAGGGCTTGCGCCGGAGGGCCTCGGCCACCGGCTCCGGCTTGACGGCCTGTCCCCACGGCACCTCGATCACGTCCACCGGCTTGCCGTTGGCCCGGCTGACCTCCGCCCAGCGCTCGCTGAAGGCTCCGTTGACCAGGTGCAGAATCGGGCGTTCGTCACGGACGCAGCAGCGGCTGGCGCTCTCCCAGATGCCGGAGCCGGACGAGGTGTAGATGTACACCCGGTAGCCCTCACCGGCGCGGAAAGCCTCCATCAGCTTGGGTTGCAGGCGGGCGTACAGCTCGGCGAATTCCGGGCCGCGGTGCCCGATCATCCACTCGCCCTGGGCATCCAGAATCTCCCGCCGGCCCTCCACCGGGCCGGGGATATACAGGCGCTTGTGGTCAAAACTGTCGGTCATGGCACATCTTCTCCCCAGGGATTGCGCCGGGCGGCGGCGCGCTGTCTGTGTTCCGAACCAGAGGGCCGACGCTGGCGGTTCTCAACGGCGACGGATCGGCCCGGAAATTGATGATAACACAACCCAAAAGACAGCCATGAGGCAGAATCATCAGACTTTTGTGGGCATATTGTGAAGGCATTCACAATCAACGCGGCGGACAGGTCGCCGCGCCCTGACGCCTGCCGCGCCAGGCGCGCCGCCACCGGCCTCAACTACTCAGGGGTGAATCGGACCGCGTACTTGATCACCTCGTCCGGCTGCTCCTGAATCATCTGGTAGACCCCGGTGGCCTCCTCCATGGAGAGCACCACGTTGACCAGGCCGGGCGCGGTGAGCCGCCCCTGGCGCATCATGCTCACGATACACTCGTAGGCGCGCTGTTCATCCCAGCCGGGGTAATCGCGGGGCGGATGGCCCCACCCGCAGCCGTGGGGGACGATCATGGTCAGGCGGTTATGGTGCCACTCGCGCCCCAGCCACAGGCCGCGCCCCTCGCCCTGGTAAAACCCGGCGGAACAGACTGTCCCCCCGACCCGCGCGCAGCGGATCGCCGTCTGCAAGCCCGGATAGACGCCGCTCAACTCGATGGCCACGTCCACGCCCCGCCCTCCGGTCAGGCGGTGGACGGCCAGCGCGGCGTCCCCGGCGGTCGGGTCGAGCGTGTGATCCGCGCCGTACTGTTCGGCCAGCCGACGGCGCTTGGGCAGCGGGTCGATGGCGATGAGCGTCTCGGCGCCGGCCTCGCGGGCCATGCGCACCGCCAGCAGCCCCAGCGCGCCCAACCCGACGACGACTACCCGGTCGCCATAGCGGACCCCCGCCTCGCGCACGCAGTGGATCGACACGTAAGCAGGCTCAATGCACAGCGCCAGCAGTGGGTCAAGCTCGCCCAGCGCCCACACCTGATCCTCGTGGCAGATGTTGGTCTCGCGGGTATCCATCAGGCCGAACACCCGGTCGCCGACCTTCCAGCGCCCGACCGCCGATCCCACGGCGACCACCGTCCCCACGCCGGTCGTCCCCATTTTGCGCGGGTACTCCGGCGCGGTCGGCTGGGGGGCAGCCCCGCTCTCTTCCACGAACAGGCGCATCTCCGGGTCGAACCGCTGGCCGCTGAACGACCGGTGGTCGAAGATGGCCATGGTCGTCCCATGTTTGCCGGAGGCCAGCTCGGTCCGGACCAGGACCTGCTGAGCTTCCAGCGGCGGATCGTCATATGTCACTATTCCGGCCTGGTAGGGGCCGATGATGGCGAGTCGGCGTGGCATCTCCTCATGCTCCTCCACGGCGCGCGGCCCGGACCCGGCGCGGCCCGGACACCAATGGCTAAAAACGGACAGCGGCGGGGGGCCTGCCGCCGACCCGCCCGCCACAGACATTTCACGTGCCGGTCGCCCTGGCGCGATCCCTGGCGATCAGGGCGTGCGCTTCCTCCAGCGTCTCCACAAAATAGGTCGCCGCGCCAATATGGGGGTAGATGCGTTTGAAGGTCGCGCCCAGCGACCGCACAAACACCCCGCCGCCGATGACCACAAATATCCCTTGCAGGGCGTTGTCCGGCGTCATGATCGCCAGGTGTTTGAGGGTGGGGAAGGCGTTTTTCATGGGCAGGGGCGCGCTCCGGCGCAGATCAGCGACGGTATCCACCCGATGATCAACGGTCCTGGTCATGGCGGCGGCCTGGTCGATGAAGGGACGGAATTCGTTCCATTCCCACTTCCCTTCCAGGACATAGCGGACGATGGAATGTGCCTCGTCGTCCCACACCACCGTGATCGGCATGACAGCCCCCCGGCGATCCATCCCGGCGCGACCACCAGGATACAACAGTTCCCGGCAGGAGGGTAGCCGGATGCCCGGTGGGGCCAAAAACGGCCCCGCCCGCCGCCTGGCCTACTCCGCCGCCGCCAGCCCTTCCTTGAGCGCGCCGATCTGGGGGATGGGCGTCGGGTCGACGCGGTTCTCCATCGCCAGGTAAAAACTCATGTAGTCGCCAAACTGGGTGGCGTTCAACATCTGGGCCAGGCGGCTCCCCCCCCGCGCCTGGACTTTATCCACCATGATGCCTTCCTGGAGGTAAAGCCGGTGGCTCAACTCCTGGCGCAGCGTCACGCGGGGATGGTCGTAGCTGGACTGGAGGAACACGCAATACAGCTTCTCGATAGCCGGACGGGGATGCTCCAGCCCGGCCACGCCGTTATGATTCTGCTCCGGCAGGTAATCAAACTCGGCCCAGGCTTTGGCGTTCTCGTTGATCTGGCACTTCCAGCGCCGGGCCACCGGAGCCATGATGCCCGCCCCGTAGAAGACGCCGATCCGCCCGCAGAACTGCCCGGCCAGCCGTTTGGCCGGATTCCGGGCGATGGGGGTCGCCGCCCCGAAGTGCTCGCGCCACTGGCGGAGCTGCTCGACGGCTTCCGCTGCGTCGGCGCTCAGGTCCCCGGCCAGGCGCAGGCGGTGGGCCAGCCCGACCAGCAGCCCGAAGCTCCAGCCGAAAGCCGCCCGTGGCTGGCTGTCATAAGTGAACTGCCACAGCGGCACCCCGGCCTCCGCCGCCCGCCGGGCCAGCTCCCCGCCGGTGGTGAGGGCCATAACCTGGGCCCCGCTGGCCAGCGCCTGGGCAAAAGCGGCCAGCGTCTCCTCCGTGTTGCCGCTGTGGCTGCTGGCGATGACCAGCGTCTCCGGCCCGCTGACGAAGGCGGGCAGAATGTAGTCCCGGTTGACGAGCACGGGTATCGCGCTGTGGGCTTCCACCAGCGCCGCCAGGTATTCGCCGCCGATGGCGCTGCCGCCCATGCCGGTGATCACGATCTGCCGAACCGCCGGCATCGAGTCGGGCAGGGGGAGCGTCTGGGAGAGTTCCCACGCGCCCTGGAACTGATCGGGCAGGGCGTCGATATGGCCGAGCATATCCTGGGGGTCCAGGGCGGGGAATTCCTCAGGTTGATCCAGAAACATCGATGGTTTTCTCCGGGAGATCAGGTGCCGCTGAGAAGAATCCGGGCCCGATTGTAGCGTGAAGCCAGCCGCCCGGCGACCCCAACGTGCAGTCAGCCGCCAGGAATCCCAGGACGCCGGGCATTCGACCGGTCCCCGGCGTCCTGAAGCGTTCATGTCGCCAGCGTCGCGCGAGGGCTGGCGGGGTCAGCACCGATCACGCCTCGCCGATCATCCCCACCACCACCGTCTTGTTGTGAAAGATGGCGCTGCCGGCCTGGTCCACCACTTCGCCGTAACTGAAGAGGCCAATGAAGGGGGTTGACGGGCCAATGACCGACCGGATGGTCGTGATCTCGACGGGAGCCGTCGGCCCCAGGTAGGCCAGGCGCGACACACAACTGAAGACCATAACCAGAAGAGGCCGCCGGCCTTTCAATTGCTGGCTGGCGTCGGCGGCGGCCTGCCTGGCCGCCCGAACCAGCGTCCCCCGGTCCCCGGTCATAATCCGCAGCTGGGTCTTTTCCGGGATCATACCGGCGCACAGCAGCGATCCGTCCGGCCCCACAGCATAGGGATCGCGGATGATGTACTCGCCATTCTCCTCGGACAGCGGCAGCCCCAGCGGATGATCCAGCGCGAATCGGGCGAAGGTCTCCAGCGCCAGCCCTGGATGATGGGGGAAATGATCCGCATACACCTCAAAGGCGGACCGACCATCCAGTTCATAAAGGGTGTTCCCCTGGGCGCGGGTGACGACCAGTAGCGGCCCCAGCGGCTGGTAACCATGCCGGACTCCCACCCCCACCGGCCCTGATGTCAGCAGCAGCGCCCCCGCCATCGCGTCCCTGTAGGCCGCCTGGTGAAGAAAGGCCGGACGGTCAACCCGCCCGGAAGGGTCCTGCGCTCCCCCGCCGATCAGCCGCCAGTGCGGCGGCAGCGCCTCCCCCAGCGCCTCCAGGGCTTTGATGGCCGCGTTCCCCGCCCCCCGGTTGTCGGTCACGGTCACCACCAGGCCGTTGGCCGCTGGCGGCAGCTCCTGGCTTCCCGCCATCAGCCGCTGCATCAACGCCTGCCCACTGCCCGCCGGGTCCTGGCTGATAGCGGTGGCGATGTCGGCGACGGCCCGAATCTCGTCGGAACCGAGGGCCAGGACGGCCACGCCACTGTTGAAGGCCCCCTGGGGGACGATGATGCCCGCGCTGCACCCGCCGATCAGCGCCGCCTCGCCAGCCACCGCGCGCACCCCGCTCAAAGCCTGGACCGGGTCCCGGTCATGGGTGGTGAACAGCACCAGCAGGTTCGGCGGCTGTCCGGCGAGCAATCTGACGGCCTGTTCGGCGGCCTGACGCCCGGCCTTATAGGGATCAAGCTGTTGACTGAAACCCACACCCACTTGCGTGGTCATCGGGCACTGCCCTCCATTCCATGTGCGGCTACCCTACTATGGCATAAAATTTAGGTACAGTCAACGCGGATTTGCATCACGAATGTAATTTAATGGAAATTTTAGCTTTGCCGCGAGGGGAAAAGGCGGACGCCGGGGATAACCCACCAGGCAGGGGGCTGGCTGGCGCGGACCGTGGAGAGCGGGCGGTAAATCGGGCCAGCACGGCCCAAGGCCCCGCCGGCTCAGCCGTGCTGGGCCACCACGCCGATCCACTCCGAATCCGGCGTGTAGGGGGCGCCGGTCAGGTCGCCGCAGACCTCCACCACCTCAAAGCCGTTCCGCTCCAGGACCGCCGTGATCGACGCCACGGAGTAGTAGTGAAACCAGTGGCGGTAGACGCTGATCGTCCCGTCCGCCTCGACGATGAGGTACTGGTCCAGCGCCGTGTCGCACTCCGGGTACAGGTACGTGTTGGCCAGCACCAGGTGCGGCCCCGGCTTCCAGAAGCCCGGCCCGTCCAGCGCCGACCAGCCCACCCCTGCATTGCTGCGCTCGTGGTACAGCCGCGTGGAGACATCAAACACGAACATCCCCCCTGGCAGCAGCGCCCGGTGCACAATGCCCAGCAGCCGGTCCCGGTCTTCGTCCCGCAGGGCGCAGAAATCCCCGTAGATCAGGGTGATCGCCTGGAAGGCTTCCCGGAAGTCCAGCGTCAGATAGTTCTGGCAAAGGTATTCGCTGGCCGGGTCGTGCTGGCGGGCGTACTCGATAGACGCAGGCGAGATGTCGACGCCGGTGACCCGCAGGCCATATTTCGCCCACCGCTTGCCATATAACCCTGGCCCGCAGCCCAGGTCCAGCAGCGTATCGCCCGCCACCAGCTCCAGCCGTTCGACGATCCAGTCCACCGTCTGGTCGATGATCTCCGGGCGTCGGCTGGCGGCGTCCACGTCCGGGTCAAGGTGGGCCTGGAGCAGCTGCTGGGAGATGTGCGGATCATCCCAGAATTTCGGCTCGCCCGGCTCAAACACCGGCGGCTTCTGCCGGAGCGCTTTGAGCCGCTCGAAGTGTAAGACGCCGTTTTCGATCAGGTTGGCTCGCTGTTCAGTCATCGGTCGTATCGGTCTCTTTTCTCGGCTGCCAGGGCTGGATCTCCCCACGCGCCAGGATCAGGATGTCGCCGCCCTGGTCCGGCCACCCGCCAGTGCCACCGCAGACGCCGCAGCACCCCCAATAATACCCCGGCCAGCGCCCCCATCAATACCACTTCCGGCAGGCTCGTTCGTGATGGTCACGTCTCGCCGGTGGTGGCCTGACCTAATAATACCCCGTGTTCGGAGAGAAAGTGTAGAATACCCCTACCCTGATCGGGCCTTTACCCTCCTGGGCCTGAAAACTCGGCGCGGAACGGGCGTCGCCCTGCCCTGGCGACCGTCATTTTTCTGAACTATCCCCTGAATGAGCGGGTGTGTCCAGTTTTCGGGGCATGGCACGGCCACGCCGGTCGGGCGGCGATGATGGGCCGGAGTCCGCAGGGGGCATGAAGGAGCGGCCTGATTCTTCATTTTTTCCTCATGCAACCGAATCGGTAACGTCGTGTACAATAGGCGCAGCAGGATCAAGGAGGAATCCAGGACAGGAGCACACGCC
>DAOTXK010000294.1:0-4396 GCA_034435395.1 Anaerolineae bacterium
GTCTTCCATTCCGCTTCAATGTAGGGCTGGATGTCGCTCAACGCCGCGCGCTCCTCCTCGGTGAGAGGTAGCACGTCGTCGTAGAAACCGGGGACCGTGACCCGGCCATCCCCGTCATGCAGCTCGGCGAGGATTTCCGCCAGCGCCTGGATCGGGTTGTGCACGCTGCCGCCGTAGTGACCGCTGTGCAGGTCGCGGCGGGGGCCGGTGACCGTCAGTTCCATCTCCACAATGCCGCGCAGCCCGTAGACCAGCAGCGGCTGGTCCGGGTGGGGCATGCTGCCGTCGGAGACCAGACACACGTCGGCCCGCAGCCGCTCCTTATTCTCCTTCACGAAGCGGATGACATGGGCCGAGCTGGATTCTTCCTCGCCCTCAAAGAGCAGCTTGAGATTGACCGGGGGCGGCTCGTCCGCCGCCAGCAGCGACTCAACCGCCTTCAGATTGGCGATCACGTGGTTTTTGCTGTCCGCCGCGCCGCGCGCGTAAACCCGGCCTTCCCGCTCCACCGGCTGGAAGGGATCGGTGGCCCAGCCATCGGCGATGGCGGCGGGCTGTACGTCGTAATGGCAGTAGATCAGGACGGTGGGCGCTCCCGGCCCCGCGCCCAGCCACTGGCCGTAGACCAGGGGGTGGAAGGGCGGCCTGTCGATGACCTCGGCGTCCAGGCCGATGCGGCGCATGTCGGCGGCCAGCCACGCCGCCGCCCGCTGGACATCGTCGGCGTGCTCCGGCAGCGTGCTCACGCTGGGGAAACGCAGCAGTTCCAGGAATTGCGCGGTGAATCGTTGGCGATTGGATTTCGCGTAGTCGAGGGCAGCAGTCATGCGTAATCGGTCCTCCATTGGGGCGGTCGATTCCTCAGCCGCCACCACCAGCCCGCCGGGTAGCCGGCCATCTTGGCCAGGTCGCCGGTCACCCGGATGACGGGTATCCACCACAATGCCGCCAGCTTATCGCGCCAGGACGGGGGCTTCGCCCCGCGATACCACGTCCACACGGTGGGCAGGCGGCGGTAGGGGGCGCGCAGATAGATGGCCCCGCCCAGCAGGCCCAGCCCCCACCACAGCGGCCCCCACGACACGCCCAGCAGGGCGATCAGCGGGATGGCGCCCAGGTACGTCAGGTAGCGGATGGCATGGCGCTTCCGCCACAGGTCAGCTTTGCCGTCGCCGCGCGCGTACCGGTAGTACTGCTCCCAGAAGGCGCGGAGGCTGCCGCGTGGCCGGAAGGCGACCATTGCCTCAGGGGCCCAGCCGAAACGCCCCCACCGGCTTTTCAGCTTGAGGTCAAAGATCAGGTCTTCGCAGTAGTCGATCCACTCCGGGTAGCCGCCGACGGCCGCCCAGGCCGTTTTGCGGAAGGCCACGCTGCGGCTGGATGGCAGGAACGTCTCCGGGTCGATCTCGTTGACCAGCGGCAGGACGGTCGCGCCCATAGCCACTTCGAAGGGGGTGTGCGGGTCGGCGTGGAAGAAGCCCGCTGATACGCCCAGATCGGGGTCCTGCGCCAGCGGGGCGACCAGGTTCGCCAGCCACTCCGGCGGGGGGCGCGTCCCGGCGTCGGTGACGGCGATCACGTCGCCGGTGGCCGCCTGGATGGCGATATTGCGCCCCTGGGAGATGGTGCAGCCCAGGCTACCGATAGCCTTCAGCGGCAGACGGCTGGCATACTCACGGAGGATCATGACCGTGTCGTCGGTGGAACCGCCGTCCACGATGACGATCTCATCCGGCTGCCGGGTCTGCGCCAGGAAACATTCCAGCACGGCGCGGATGGACTGACTCTCGTTGTACACCGTCATGATCAGGGAAATCCTCAGCGGTGAGTGGGGGGCGGTGAGCTGGCCGTTGGGATTGTTCATGGATTGGCTGGCCTGCCTCAGTGGCCGGATTGGCCGGTGTAGGCGCACATGCCGACGCGCGGCGAGTTGACGACCGGCAGCAACATGTCCTCGCCGCAGGGGTGCTGGGGGGCGCACTTCGCGCACAGCCAGGCTACCTCCCCGCCCCAGATGCAGACCGAGCATACCTGGGTGGCCGGCTGGCCGCACCCGTCACAGGGGATCGGCGGCGGATCGTTTCTCGCCATGACGTGGAGGGTATCCTTCCCCCGGACCTGGCCCTCCCGCTCGCCGATCACCTTCAGGGTGAGGTCGGTGGTGGTGCCGAAGTCGTATTCGTGGGCAAACGTCAGGCCCGGCGTCAGCACCTGGTCCAGCCGGACGTTCATGTCCCTCTCTTCCGGGAAGTCGAAGTCTGAGCCGGGCAGGCCGGCCAGGAATTGGCCAGGCCCCCAGTCGTCGAAGAGCATGGATTGGTAGTGCACATGGCCGATCCTGAACAGGCTCAGGTGGCCGCAGCATTCCAGCCATATGTTTCGCAAAAACCGGTCCAGGAAGGACAACTTTTCGTCGCCGGGGACTTCCAGATGCATCCAGTACATCGGCGCGTAGGTGCCTTCCACCAGCAGATGAAAGATTCGGGCCGTCCGGGCCTTACGCCCCACGCCCAGGGGTTCCTGGTTGGCGGCCTGTCGCGCCGGGCAGGCGGCCAGGTGCCGGGCCATGCCCCGCCTGGCAAACGATTGGCCGCAGAAATTACACCTGCCCCGTGTCTCCAAACCGGCCATGGGTTCACCCCTCCTGTGTTGACTCTGCCAGGCCCGTCCGCTGCCGGATCGCCCGGAGCAGGCCCTCATAATCCTCGTGCGTGGCAGCGCTGATGCCGAAGGCGGCCACGTTGCCCAGCCCGCCGATCCAGGCGGCCAGCCGGAAGCGGATGGGCAGCGCGCCGCTCACGATGATCCACATCCCCTGGCGCGGGGCGCGGTTGCGGCGGCCATAAAGCAGCCGCTCCAGCCCTTCGTCGGCGGGGAGCAGCGTGTGCGGCTTGAGCGCCCGGATGGTTTCCCAGGGCACGAGCCGCTCCCGGCCAAACATCGGGCGCACGATCAGGCCGCGCCCGGTGGCCGTCACCGGCGGGTTGATCGCCGTGCCGACCAGCAGCGGCAGGCTCAGGGCGACGGTGAAGGCGATCAGCAGCGGCAGGAGCGCCGCCGGGTAACCGCCCAGCGCCAGCAGCAGTTGGCCGAGGATGGCGGCTCCACACAGGATCAGCCCCCACCCGATCAGCCCGCGCTTGAGCCGATACAACCCCGGACGGCGCGGCGGATGATCGGAAAGGAATGAGGAAGGCTCCAGTTTCAGGGTTGAATCCTCTCTCCTACCGGCGAGGATTATAGCGCGTCCTGGGGCCGCAGTCCTGGCAATCTTTCCGATTGGAGACGGCCAGGCCGTGAAACGCGTTATACTCCACCCCCGGAGGCACAGAACCATGGCCAAAAACGACTCGATCGAACTGGAGCTGACGGATATGGTGCACGGTGGCAAGGCGATGGGCCGCCAGCAGGGGCGTCCCATCTTCGTGCCCTACGCCATCCCCGGCGAACGGATCACCGCCCGCATTGTGGAGGATAAACGCTCCTATGCCCACGCGGAAGGCGTCGCGCTGCTGGAAGCCTCGCCGGATCGGGTCCCGCCGGCGTGCCCACATTTTGGGCCGGGGCGGTGCGGCGGCTGCCACTTTCAGCACATCGCCTACGACGCGCAGCTCCGTTACAAACGCGACGTGGTGCTGGATCAACTCCGGCGCATCGGCGGGATCAGGAATCCAGAGCGCCTGACCCGCGCGACCATCCCCAGCCCGGAGCAATGGGGCTACCGTTCCCGCGCGGCGTTTCATGTGACTCCGGACGGTCGGCTGGGCTTCGTCAGCACCGACCCGTCGCGCATCGAGCCGGTGGAGTGGTGTTACATCCTTGATCCCCGCGCCATGGCGCTGATCGAGTCGCTGGACATGGATTATGGAGAGGTGGAGCAGGTCCAGGTGCAGGTTGGCAGTGATGGCGAGGGAATGTTGATCCTCAGCACCAGGGACGACCTCGCCCCGGCGTTGGAAGCCGACTTCCCGGTCAGCGTCAATCTGCTGCTCAGCGACAATGAGCCGGTCAACCTGATTGGCGACGCCCATTCCGTGTATGAGGTGAAGGGTCGGCGCTTCCGCGTGACGGCGGGCGGTTTTTTTCAGGTCAACCTGTCCGCCGCCGAAATCCTGGTTGATCTCGTCCTGGCGCGGCTGGATTTGCGCGGCCCGGAATCGGTCCTGGACCTGTACGCCGGGGTTGGGCTGTTTTCCGCCTTTATCGCGGAGCAAGCGGCGCTGGTGACGGTGGTGGAGAGCTACCCGCCCGCCGTAACCGACGCCGACGAAAACCTGGCCGAGTTCGGACATGTCAACCTGATCGAGGGCGGCGTGGGGCCGGTGCTGCGCGGGCTGATCGCGGCTGGCGAGGAGTCGGTTGACGCCGCCGTGGTGGACCCGCCCCGCACCGGCCT
>DAOTXK010000295.1:0-8899 GCA_034435395.1 Anaerolineae bacterium
GCCCACTACTTCAAGAGAGCGCGGGCTTTTCTGGAAGCGCTTGCGCCAGGGTTCCCTCCTGTGGCCGCGCTGTGTGACTTGGTGCGCGGGTTGATGGGGCGTGGGGCGTAGGGTTCTTGACTACACGAAGAAACTGAAGACCTGGTTCGCGACTAACCGCCCTTGCGGAGTCAGGACAATACGATCAGGGTGAATATCGATCAGTCCCCATCCAGACAACCGCTCAAGTTCCGGGCCAAAATAAGTCTCCACCGGCTCGCCGAAGCGCTGGACGAACCAGGTGCGCGACACGCCTTCGGTTGTCAGTCGCAGACCCAGGAACAGGCTTTCTGACCGCGCCTGGGCCTCGCTCACCGGCTCGACACCCGCCAGATTTACGGCAGGCGACAGCAGAAAACGGTGTCTCTTTTCCCGCCATTCTGGCGGCCCATCAAGCCGATCAATATACTCGCGGGGAGACCTGACCACATCATAGCGAAGCGCATCGACAAATCCATGTGCCCCAGCTCCGAACCCCAGGTAGGGCCGATATCTCCAATACTGTAAATTGTGCCGGCAGGTGTAACCAGGACGCGCCCAATTGCTGATCTCGTACTGCTGAAGACCGGCCTGCGGCAAGACTTCACTGGCATACTCGTACATATCGGCTGCCAGGTCTGGATCGGGCCTGTTCAGCTCGCCGCGCTCCAGCCAGGCATCCATCGCCGTATCCGGTTCCACGCTCAGGGCATAAAGAGAAAGGTGTTCTGGAGCCAGTTCAAGCGCCCGTCGCAGAGTGCATCTCCAACTGGCCAGAGTCTGTCCGGGTGCGCCATATATCAGATCAAGGTTGACGTTCTCAAAGCCCGCCCGGCGAGCTTCTTTCACCGCCAGGACAACGTCATCCCAGTCATGCCCGCGATTGAACAGCCGAAGGTCAGCCTGTTGCGCAGACTGCGCCCCCACGCTCAGCCGGGTCACGCCCAGCCCCCGCGCCGCCTGGAAATCAATCCTGCCCGCGGGTGTGGGGTTGGCCTCCATGGTTATCTCAGCATCCTCGGATAAGGCAAAGGCACTCCTCACCGCCTCAAGTATCCGTCCCAATTGATGGGCTGACAGGATGCTGGGTGTCCCGCCGCCCAGGTAGACTGTATGCGCGTCAGGGCGCTCCCTCGTTCGGCCCACCCCGATGATCTCCCTACACAAGGCATCGACGTACCAGGGGATAAGCGCTTCCAACCCCGCATATGTGTTAGACGCGCAATAAGAGCATCGTCGATGACAGAAAGGAAGGTGCAGGTATATGGCCAAAGCCGATCCAGGCTCCATCACATTCAACCCATCAAGTAGATTGCACGAACCCCTCTACGCCACTATAATAACCTAAACCTCATGATATCTTATCAGTATCGACACCATAACTGTAACACGAACTGAGCGCAGAAGATTAGGACGCTTCTCCAGATGGTTGATACAACTAAACTCAGCAACCTGCCAGACAGTCCTCAAGGGCATTCCTTACAACCAGGCACAGTCCTACAGAACCGCTGGCGCATCATGGGAGTGCTGGGCGTTGGCGGCATGGCCTCGGTTTATAAAGCGCGCGATCTCAGGTTTCCTAACGTCACCCGATATGTGGCGGTTAAGGAGATGCTCAATCTGGCCACCGACCCCCATATTCGGGAGATGACTATTCGCAACTTTGAGCGGGAAGCCGATATCCTGGCCTCTTTGAGTCATCCCGCCATGCCGGAAATCTACGACTATTTCTCCGACGCCAACCATGTCTACCTGGTGATGGAGTTCATCAGCGGTAAAGACCTGGAAGCCATCCTCAACTCGATCAGTATGGAGAAGATCTCCATAGAAACGATACGCAAATGGGCCATCGAGTTGTGTGATGTGCTGGCCTACTTACACGAGCACGAAGGGGATCCGATCATCTTCCGCGATGTCAAACCTTCCAATATCATGATCGACCAGCATGGGAACGTGCGGCTGATCGACTTCGGCATCGCCAAAGTATTCGAATCCGGGCAAAAGGGCACCATGATCGGCACGGAAGGGTACTCCGCGCCTGAGCAATACAAGGGCGAGGCCACGCCGCTGAGTGACATCTACGCGGTCGGTGCTACCCTGCACCACATCATGACCCGGCGCGATCCCAGATTAGAGCCGCCCTTCAGCTTTTCCGAGCGCCCTATTCGCAACTTCAACAGCCGAGTGCCTGAGGCCCTGGAAGCCATCGTCATGCGCGCGCTGGCCTATGAACCGGAAGAACGTTTTCCGTCAGCGCGGGATATGAAAGCGGCCCTGGAAAAACTGGGCCGTTCCCGCGTGGGCGACATTGCATCGGTAGGGGCGGATGTTGAAGAAGGGGCGCTGGCGGAGGAAGGCGGTTCGGTTGTCCCTATCTGGAAGTTCCGCTGCGAGGATGAGGTCCGCTCGTCGCCAGTCGTCTACGGCGGCACCGTATACGTGGGAACCTACGATAACAACCTTTACGCCCTGCAGGCCAGCGATGGGGCCTTCAAATGGAAGTTCGCGACCGAAGGCGGCCTCGCCGCCTCACCAGCGCTTGACCTGGATAATCACATCGTCATCATCGGGTCTGAAGACACGCTCGTCTATGCCATTGACATGCACACCGGACGCATCGTCTGGACGATCATGACCGAACGACCAGTGCGCTGCACGGCCCGCGTGGCGCATGGACACGTCTTCTTTGGCAGTGACGATGGCAGACTGTACGCGGCCAAATCCAGCAATGGGCGGGTGATCTGGAAGTACGATGCAGGGGGGCCGATCCGCACTCAGCCTTTCGTCACCGACGAACACATTATCTTTGGGGCCGAAACTGGTGAAATCATCGGCCTCGATCTGGGCGGCACGCCAAAATGGCGATACCGGGCCCGGCGCGGCGTCACTTCCTCGCCGGTCGTCTATGAAGGGGTAGTCTATTTCGGGTCCAACGACTGGCACGTCTACGCCTTCGACATTAAGAATGCCTATGCCATCTGGCGGTTCCGCACCCAGAAACCAGTCTGGTCCAGCCCGGCCATCGATCCAGAGAACAAATCCCTTTACGTCGGGTCAGTGGATGGTTGCCTGTATGCGCTGGACATTGAGTCCGGCAAAGAGCGCTGGAAATTCGAAACCAAGAATCAGATCACATCTTCCCCGGCGTTGGCTAACGGAGCCGTGTACTTTGGCGGCATTGACCAAAATGTCTACTGCGTAGACGCCAAAACTGGCCGGTTGCGCTGGAGTTTCGCAACCGGGGGGCCTATTCCGTCATCACCTTTTATCCTGGACAACGTAGTCTATATCGGCTCGGCTGATCACCACATCTACGCTTTGACGGCGTAACCCTCGGCGGAGAAAACAGCATCATGAACATCCTGCGGCGCATCTTGGGGCTTGAGCCAACAGCCATCAAAGGCAGAGTTAAAGCAGTCATGCCTCCACAGGCGACGGAGGGAGATGCCGCCCTGGAAGACCTGACCGCTGGAGCAATCGGTCTTTCTGAACCCCCTGCCGAGGAACATCCGCCCATCCTGGGGGCCACGCGCCAGCTGCCCACCCTGGAGAGCGCGCTGGCCCAGCGCCCCAATCAGCACATCGTCTACGGACAGCGGTCCGATGTGGGAATGGTCCGGAGCAATAACCAGGACTCAGTCCTGTCCTTTTTCGTTTCGCAAGGTAATGTCGATAACGTTGCTGATTTTGGCTTGTTCATCGTGGCAGACGGCATGGGAGGCCATCACGATGGAGAAAAAGCTTCCGCCATTGCGGCTCGTGTGCTGGCCAAGCAGGTCGCGAGCAAAATTGTCCTGCCCATGCTCATCAACAGCGACCACGAGCCTGACCAGCCCACTGCCACTGAGATTCTGATGGAGGCCGTGAAACTCGCCAACGAAGTTGTGGTCAATACCATTCCTGAAGGAGGAACGACCATTACTGCCGCTGCCTTGTTCGGTGATATCGTCCACGTGGTGCATGTGGGCGACAGCCGGGCATACCTGGCCACCAAGGAATTTGGCCTGGAGCAGATTACCCGCGATCACTCGCTCGTGCAAAGACTGATCGAGCTTGATCAACTTACACCGGAAGAGGCGGCCCAACATCCCCAGAAAAATGTGCTCTATCGGGCAATCGGCCAGAGCGACAACCTGGAAGTGGACACCGTAACACGGCGGCTGCCCGCTGAGTCTTACTTGTTGTTGTGCACCGATGGTCTCTGGAACATGGTCCCGGAAGCCCAGGTACTGGACATTATCCTGAATTCGGCCTCGCCACAGGATGCCTGCGATCGTCTGGTTGGCGCCGCGAACGCCTGCGGCGGCTCCGATAACATTTCAGCCATCTTACTGCAGATCCCAAGCTGACCCACATGCTCGCAATCGCTCTTGACAGGCAGGGACAACGGTGGTCAGATGAAAACGACCCAGGACTATTATGCCATTCTGGGTGTTCCCCCGGAAGCGCATGCGGATGACATCAAAGCGGCTTACCGACGTGCCGCGCGCCGCTTCCACCCGGACGTGAACGCCAACCCCGGAGCGGCCACTCAATTTCGCGACATCGCGGCGGCTTACGAAGTCCTGGCGAACGAATCGGCGCGTCGGGAATACGATCTTGCGCTCAAACGAGATGGGTTTCCTCTCCCCTATTACAGCCTGCGGGTGACCCCGAGCAAACGTGTGTTAACGCCCCTGGATGAACCGCAGGTCATCTACCTTCTGATTGAGATTATCCCGGAGATGCGCTACGCCCGTGAAGACAGTCGCAGCGCCTCCCTCAACCTGTCCCTGGTTATCGACCGCAGCACGTCCATGAAAGGCCCTCGGCTGGACCGCGTGAAGCAAGCCGCCCATCGTATCATTGACAGCCTGGGGCCTGATGACATCTTGTCGGTCATCTCATTTAGCGACCGGGCAGAGGTCGTCTTCCGGGCCACGCCAGTGCTTGAGAAACCCACGCTCAAAGCGATGGTCAGCACCATGGCCGCCAGCGGGGGCAC
Organism: Anaerolineae bacterium; assembly: GCA_034435395.1. Classification (GTDB taxonomy): domain Bacteria; phylum Chloroflexota; class Anaerolineae; order Aggregatilineales; family Ch27; genus DAOTXK01. Next base: position 5,003 of record DAOTXK010000295.1, read on the forward strand.
CGAGATTTTTCAGGGACTGAAAGCGGGCATCGCGGAGTTGCGCCGGTCGCTAAACCCCAGGTATGTCAATCATCTGATACTGTTGACCGACGGCCAGACCTACGGCGACGAACAGCACTGTCTGGACCTGGCTAATGAAGTTAATAAAGAAGGCATTGGCATCAGCGCCATCGGGATCGGACAGGAATGGAACGATGTCTTTCTCGATAACCTGGCGTCATCCACGGGTGGCACTTCAGAATATATCAACTCGCCTTCCGCGGTTGTGCGCTTCCTGAATGACCACGTCAGGAGCCTGGGGGCCGCTTTTGCTGAGCGGCTTCGGCTGTCCGTCGCGCCGGACAACGATGTCACCCTGGAATACGCATTCAAGCTCACCCCAAGTCCTCAACCCCTGCCCGTCGGCGAGCAAGTTATCCCGCTGGGAAGCCTGGAAAAAGACCGCCCCATCAGCGTGATACTGCAACTGCAAATGCCCCCCCTGACTCAGGAAGGCTTCCGAACTGCCATCCGTCTGGATGCAACAGGCGACATCCTGTATGACGGCTTTCGCGATTTTAAGGTCATCAGTGACTTCTCGGTGGAGGTTTCCAAGAGTGCAGCTCAGGCACCGCCGCCGCTGGCCATCCTGGACGCGCTGGGAAAGCTCACCCTTTATCGAATGCAGGAAAAGGCGCAGGAAGCGATCGCCGAAGGGCGGGTGCAGGAAGCCACGCGCCGACTGGAAAGTCTGGCCACTCGTCTGCTGGAGAGCGGGCAGGAGAATCTGGCCCATGCCGCCATCGCCGAAGCCCGAAGAGTGGCCCGCACAGCCATGCTGTCTGAGGAAGGTCAGAAGACCCTCAAGTATGGCACACGTGCCCTGCTCCTGGCTGCCCCGGCTGACGATCTGTCGTCCGACCAGGATTCAGGATAACGATTTCTGTTCAAACCAACAAGAACAGGAAAGGTTCCAGCATGCAAATCTGCCCATACTGTGGACACGAGAACCGCGAAGGCACTCTGTTCTGTGAGGAATGTGGCCAGACTCTTTTTGGCGACCAGTCGGGCGCTGCTGCCGCCACCAAACAACTGCAAAACGTTCCGGACGAACTGGGAATGAAAGCGACCTGGGGTACCGCTCGATTCAGCCGGGACGCATCCATCATCATTCACATCCGCGATGCGGCTGAACCGCTGGTATTGAAGCCCCGCCAGGAGACCATTCTGGGGCGACTTGACCCGAACAGCGATACCGTCCCCGACCTCGACCTCTCAGCGTTTGGGGCGTTGGAAAAAGGTGTGTCCCGTACACACGCCTCCGTGCGCCGGGGCGAGGACACGTTGACCCTGGTCGATCTGGGCAGTGTCAATGGCACTTACCTCAATGGGCAACGCTTGACGCCCAACCAACCCAGAGTCCTGCGTGACGGGGACGAAATTCGGCTCGGTAAACTTGTGGTTCATATTTATTTTAAGTAGTCCGTATCCTAGGAGTTGACGGACCTACCCCCATCATGCCTGCGTGGCCAGGAGAGGACAGTCCATGACCATTTCGCTTCTGTTGCACGTCGCTGGTGATGACCCCATCGTGGTGGATGTGGAAGACCTCCCCCACCCTCAAGATCAGGTTCTGATTGGCATGAACCCGCGCTATCGAGATGGCAAAGAAGTGAGAAACGTCTTGCCGGAAGTCAACACTATCATCTTTCCCTGGTGGCGTATCAACTTCATCGAGGTTCTGCCGGGTAAGGAAGAAGAAGAGGTGTACGGCTTCTACCGCGACTGATCCGACGGATAAGGATTGTTGTTCGAACCATGACTGCCAGACTGCCGCGCTCCACACCAAGAGAAGCCAAGCGCATCCTGGTGGTGGATGATGAAACCCGGATGATTGGTTTCATCCGGATGAACCTCGAACTTGAGGGGTTTCAGGTCCTGGAGGCCCATAACGGCCTGGAGGCGCTGGAGGTGATTCGCACCCAGTTGCCCGACCTGGTGATCCTCGACGTGATGATGCCTGATCTGGACGGCTTTGAGACTCTGCGGATACTGCGCGAATTCTCGAACACGCCGGTTATCATGCTGACGGCCAAAGGTGAAGAGGATGACCGGGTCTACGGGCTGGAGCTGGGCGCAGACGACTACATCACCAAGCCGTTCGGCCCGCGTGAACTGGTCAGCCGCGTGCGCGCCGTCCTTCGCCGGGCCGAGATGCCGGCCAGCACTCCCGACCACGCCGTTCTTAAGATAGACGACCGGCTGAGCATCGACTTCAATCGGCGGGAGGTCATTGTTGAGGGAAAGTCCATTAAGCTGCGCCCAACTGAGTACCGCCTGCTCTATCATTTGGTCGAAAACGCTGGTTGGACAGTGACCCATGAGCAGCTGCTGGCCAAGGTTTGGGGCTACGAATACCGGGATGAAGCTCACTATGTCCGCCTCTATGTGAACTACCTCCGCGAGAAGATCGAGGAAGACCCCTCCAACCCCAAATACATCATCACCGAACGGGGTGTCGGCTATCGTTTTGTGGACTTCCGGAACAGGCCAGATGCCACGGAAGTCCGGGCAGACGGTGAGTCGTAGCGCGGGCATTGTTCTAACCCGTTACAACGAGTACAATAGACACCACCCTGATCGATGGCATGCGGGGGCATAATCCCTCAGGGAGGGACATGTGTCCAAAATCTACAAGATCATTGTTACCGGTCCCTTCAATTCCGGCAAAACAGCTTTTATCAAAACGATCTCCGATATCGACGTGGTCACTACTGAACGCCGGATCACTACGGAAGACCGCGGCATCAAGGCCGAAACCACTGTCGCCATGGACTATGGCCGGGTCGAACTGGATGATAAGATTCTGCACCTGCATGGCACACCCGGACAGGCTCGCTTTGATTTTATGTGGGAGATTCTGGCCACAGAAATGAATGGCTTTATCGTCCTGGCGGATAGCACGGACCCACCCTCGTTCCCCGAGGTGGGCGAGTTGATCGAGCTTTTCTCCAGCTTCCATGCTGTACCCTATCTGGTGGCCGCCAACAAGACCGATCTGGATGGTGCCGCCAGCCTGTCCCAGGTGCGCCGCGGAACCAAGGCGGCCCCGAATGTCACGGTGATGCCGTGCGTGGCCACGCAAAAGTCCAGCGTGCGCCAGGTCCTTCTGCAAATTGTTGAGCTAATCGAGAGTCGCGGCACCCCGTAGGCTATCTCCTGTTGCGCAACCGAACGCTGACAAGCCGCTCAGCAGAGTCGCACGCGGCTTGTTTGTTTTCAGCAACTGTTGAACCGGCGGGTCATCCGGAGAAGCTGTGATGCCACAGCTCACCCGACGCAACGCAATCGCGCTTTTCACGTAGTACAGTACGGGAAATGAAGTCTAAACCCTGGCACAAGCGACAGAGGGACGAGGAAAAACAGCAATGAATCTCAAGCGTTGGGATCCCTTGCAGCAACTCGCCAGCCTGCGCGAGAATCTGCGCCACAACATGAACCGCATTCTGGAGGAAGGACTGGCTTCGGTCAGCGGGGCCAGCATTGCGCTGGACATGTACGAAACCGAACACGCGGTTGTCATTGAGACCAGCCCGCTACTGGGCATAACCGGGGAAGACATCGAGGTCTCAATCACCGGCGATGTTCTCACCATTCAGGGAGAAACGAAAAAAACAGAAACGGAGGAAAAAGCCAACTACCTGCGCAAAGAGCGGCGTTTCGGCCATTTCAGCCGTTCCATCACCATCCCCAGCCCCATTGTGGCGGAGGAGGCGACCGCCACTTTTAAGGACGGCATCCTCACCATCACCATCCCCAAATCGGCAGAAACCCGCCCCAAAGTCATCGACGTCAGATCCGCCGATTCATGATCGTGCCCGGATGCGGGCAAGAAAACCCCGCCGGCCGGGTGGTCTT
>DAOTXK010000296.1:0-25268 GCA_034435395.1 Anaerolineae bacterium
CGATGGCGATGGTGATGCCCCGCTCCCGCTCCTCCGGCGCGTTGTCGATCGAGTCGAACGGCCGGAAGCTGGCCTGCCCCTTCATCGCCAGCACCTTGGTGATCGCCGCCGTCAGCGTCGTCTTGCCGTGGTCCACATGCCCGATCGTCCCGATGTTCACATGCGGCTTCGTCCGCTCAAACTTCGCCATGCTTTGCGCAACCTCCTGAAATGAAACCGACAGCCTGTTTTGTCTGATAAAAGACGGGTTGTCGCATTAAAAAAGCCCACAATGGGACTTGAACCCATGACCTCGCCCTTACCAAGGGCGTGCTCTACCGACTGAGCTATGTGGGCATCTGAACCTGTATGTGGTGTGGGCCGGGTAGGACTCGAACCTACGAAGGCTTCCGCCAGCGGATTTACAGTCCGCCCCCTTTGCCGCTCGGGACACCGACCCCCATACGCGATCCCAAAGCCGACGATGGGACTTGAACCCATAACCTAGCGCTTACAAGGCGCTTGCTCTGCCGATTGAGCTACGTCGGCATCTGGCCGGGTATTATACCACGGCGCCGACGCCGATTCCAGAGCCGGTAGCTCAACGCGATAGGCAGGCGAATTTTAGCGAATGGGCGGGGGTTTGTCAACGGTCTGTCAGCGATAATAGCTGTTGACCGGGGTGCCTGGGCTTATTTATACTGAATGGAGAGTTACTGGTAGATGAGGTGCGGCGTGGGGATCTTACGGGCGTTCACCGGGGGGCGAACGCTGGTCGAGCGGTACCTGGAGCGAGGGCTACACCACCTCGACACTGGCGAATATGAAGATGCCATTGCCGATCTGTCCGAAGCCATCGCCCAGGAACCGTACAATGCGGAGTTGTATGCCACCCGCGGGTTTATTTATCTGGAATCGGACAACGAGGAATATCTTAAATACGCCCGCGCCGACTTTGATTATGCCCTGTACCTTGATCCAGAACAGTGGGCGGCCGACTACTGCCTGGGCATGATCGCCTATGCGGAGGAGGATTACGAGGAAGCGTTGCGTCGCTTCTCCGCAGCCCGGGAACGCGCGCCGTTGCGCCCCGAAATTTACTACTACCGGGCGCTGTGTCACTACCGGCTGGGCGATCCCCAGCGGGCGGCAGAGGAAATGGACCTGGCCATCCAGCTTTTTGAGCCGCGTGACAGCCGCAAGCGCGACGCTAAACAGTGGCTCCGGGAATTCCAGAAACCTGCCGGGCAGATGGAACGGCCTGTCAAGGACGCCCTCCCGGCGCGGCCATCGCTGACCGGGCGTCCGGCAGAGGGGGAGCGCCCGGACGTTAATGATCTCGACCAGTGACGACGGGCGAGCTGAGGGGGGCCTGATGGCTCCGGTTCTTCCTGGACGCCCGGTGCGCGATCCTGAGCAGGCCGATTCCCAGCCCAAGCAGCGCGCCGGAGACACTCCAGGCGAGGATACGGGCCAGCGTCGCCCCAATCACGGGCAGCGGGTAATCAGGGGCGAGGTGGCCGTGGACGGCTGTTTTGAGCACCATCAACAGCGCTGCTGCCATCCCCCACAGGACGCCGACCAGCGCCCCCCCTAACAAAAGGCCGGGCACGGCTTTCCCCGGCGGGAAACGCCTGCCGGCCAGGGTTCTGACGGTGATCAGAATCCCAACCAACACCGCCAGACCGGCGGCCAGGGCGATCACCGGCCAGATGGCGGTGTCCTCCAAAGACAGCCACCACAGCAGCAACCCGCCGTACCCGACCGCCAGCAGCGTCAGCCGTGGCCCGCGATAAGGAATGACCAGGAAATCAGCATCTGGCCGCTCCGGCTGGTTCATGGCCATGGCGAGGAGGGCCTATTCCTCGTCCTCCGTCTTCGGGGCCGTTCGGGCCCGGCGTTTGCTGGTTGATGCCGGGATGGCGGGTGAATCGTCGGGGACGATCTCCGGGCTGGCGGGCCGGAGCATGGGCGTGGAGGTGGGGCGCGTGCTCTCAGGGATGTACTCGTCGGGGGCCAGTTGCTTGCGCCGCCCGTCCAGGAACCACTCCCAGGAGAACGTCTGGCTGTCGCTGCGTCGAGACAGCAGGACATAGACGTTGAGCATCAGGAAATAGCCAAAGAAGCCGATCCCCAGGCCGATGCCGTAGGCGGCAAACAGGGATGTTCGGGAAGGGAAGAGCGCCATGATGCCCGCCCCGCCCAGGATGCCCAGCAGCGTGCCGATGTCGTTGAGGTTAAACGCCCCTGTACGGTAGCGGTTGATGTAGTAGGTATACCAGCCGATAACTGCCCCGAAAAATCCCGCGCCGAACCATTGAAAGATATTGGCTGTCGGTTCTGCCACGTAACCTTCTCCCGCTTGGTAGGACTGCCTTTTAGCTCGATCCTAGTGCTGACGGCGGGGTCTGTCAACCATTCACCGGGGGCAGCGTGGGGATCCCAGAATGGTTGCCGCCCGGCAAGGCCCGTGTTACAACAAAGTTGTAGGTGGCGGCGGACTGGCCGTCCGCTGGTTACAGCTTCTAACGGTTGGACCCGTTGCGGGAGGTTCGATGACCGACCAGGCCAGAACAACCGATTCTTCTGCAGATGGGCAGGGCCCCGCGCCGTTCACTGCCCAGACCATCGTTTCCCGGTCTCCGGCAACCGGCGAGGTGCTGGGCCAGGTGGCGGTCGCCACGCCGTCACAAATTCAGGCGGCCATGGCGGAAGCGCGACTCGGTCAGGTAGCCTGGGAGGGGATTGGTTTGCAGCGGCGGGTGGCCTTCATCGCCGCGCTCCGCGACGCGCTTTACCACCACAAGGATCGGGTATTGCATATGCTGGTCGCCGAGCAGGGCAAGGTCATCCAGGAGGCCATGCTGGAGTACCTGGCGACCATCGAGACGCTTGACTACTACGTGCGGGAGGCGGCGCGCGTCCTCTCGCCGGTCGTTGTGCCCGTCCGCCTGGTGCCGCAGCGCCGGTTCATGATCGAACGGCGGCCGTTTGGCGTGGTGCTGCTCATCTCCGTCTGGAACTACCCCCTGTTCTTTTCGCTGGGGCCGATTGCCGCGGCTTTGATCGCCGGCAACAGCCTGCTCTTTAAGCCATCCGAGTTCGCCACCCAGGTGGGCGAGGTTATCGCTGGCCTGATCGATGAGGCGGGCATTCCTGGCGAGGTTTTTCATGTTTTACACGGCTACGGGGAGGTCGGCGCGGCGCTGATCGACGCGCGTCCGGACCGCATCGTGTTCACCGGCAGCGTCGCCAACGGCAAAAAAGTCGCCCAGGCCGCCGCCGAGAAGTTGATCCCGGTCACGCTGGAACTGGGTGGCAAGGATGCCGCCATCGTGCTCGACGATGCCGACATCGACCATGCCGCTGTGGGCATTGTGTGGAGCGGGATGTTTAATGCCGGCCAGACCTGCGCCTCGGTCGAGCGCGTGTTTGTGCAGCGCCGCGTGGCCGAGCAACTGGTGACGGCCATGAAGCGGGTCATTGTGGACCATGTCCAGGGTTCGGACGGCGCGGCGGGCAAGGCTTTGGCCGCCATCACCACGCCGGCGCAGCTGGCGACCGTGGATTCGCAGGTGCGCGAAGCGATTGAGGGGGGCGCGCAGGTTGTGGTCGGGGGTTATCGGCTGAACGGGGGCGGGATGTTTTACGCGCCGACGATCCTGACCGGCGTCACCCCGGATATGCGCATCTGCCGGGAGGAGACCTTCGGCCCGGTGATCGTGGTTACGGCGGTTGAAAACGAGGAGGAAGCGGTCCGGCGGGCCAATGACAGCCCCTTCGGGCTGACGGCCAGCGTGTGGACGCGGGATCGCCAGCGGGGGCTGCGCCTGGCGCGTCGCCTAGCAGTCGGCAGCGTCTCCATCAATGAACATCTGCTGGTGAGCGGCGTGCCGGAGACGCCCTGGGGCGGCGTCCGGGAGAGTGGCTACGGGCGCACCAAAGGGCGAGAGGGCCTGCTGGAGATGACCTATTCACAGACGATCAACGTGGACCGCGTCCGGCTGCCGGTGGAGCTATTCTGGTATCCCTACAACCCGCTCAAGCGCGCGCTCTTTCACCGGGCGATAGATGTACTGTACGGCCCAACATGGCGGGATAAACTGCGCGCCTTACTGCCCTGAAGAGTAGCCCGCTCCGGCGCGCCTTACGGAGGGAATGGACAGCCGGCTTCGGTGATAGAGGAAAGATATGTGGAAGGTCGTCCTATTGGGTGTGTTGGGCCTGGCGATTGTGGTGTTCGGCCTCGGCCTGATCGACGCGAGCGCGGGCGATGACATCCGCGTCAGCGCCCAACTGTTGAACATTCCCACGGACATCGCCGGTTTCGCCCGGGCGGAAGGCCCTTATACCTGGCAGTTCCCCGCTGATTTCGGTCCCCACCCGGCATTCCAGACCGAGTGGTGGTATTACACCGGCAATCTGGCCGACAGGACCGGGCGGCGTTTTGGCTACCAGTTCACCATCTTCCGCCGGGCGATAACGCCGGAGGCGGTCGATTCGGATTCCGAGTGGCGCACCAACCAGATTTACCTGGCCCATTTTACGGTGACGGATGTGGAGGCCGACCGCTTTTACCAGCAGCAACGCTTCAGCCGGGGCGCGGCAGGGCTGGCCGGGGCGACCAGCGATCCCCGGTACCACGTCTGGCTGGAGGACTGGGAGGCTGTGGCGCTGGATGACGAGGCGGCGCGGACCCGCCTCACGGTTGCCGCCGAGGCGGTGGCCATCGACCTGACGCTGGAGCAGATCAGGCCGCCGGCGTTGCAGGGGGAGGGCGGCCTCAGCCGGAAAAGCGACGAACCCGGCAACGCCAGCTACTATTACTCTCTGACCCGCCTGCTGACCGTAGGGACGATCACCGTCGGCGGCACCGCCTATGCCGTCAGCGGGACGACCTGGATGGACCACGAATTCAGCACCGGCGCGCTGGGCGACGATGCGCAGGGCTGGGACTGGTTCGGCCTGCACCTGGATGACGGCCGCGACCTGATGCTGGGCCGCATCCGGCGGGTGAGCGGCGGCCATGACCCGGCCTTCGGCGGGCTGCTGGTCTGGCCGAATGGGCGCACGCGCCAGCTCCGGGCGGATGACTTCACGATTGACGTGACGGATACCTGGACCAGCCCGCATACCGGCGCGGTCTATCCCGCCGGTTGGCGCATCCACGTCGACGGGGGCGAGGGCGGCCCGCTCGACCTCACCCTGACGCCGCTGGCCGCCGATCAGGAATTACGGGAGACCATCGCCTACTGGGAAGGCGCGGTTCACATCACGGGGGAGACCACCGGCTACGGCTACGCGGAGCTGACGGGCTACGCCGGGACGATGAACGGGCGGTTTTAGCTGGCTCGCTGGAAGCGGACTGCGGGCGCGTCAGGATGGGGTGAACGGCTGACGCGGTCGTAGGGCAGGCGTAGGTCAGACGCCAGCGGCGCGTCCATCAGCCGGGGCGTCGCTCTGGTATGGTGGAGGCGATGGGACGCGCCTGCCATACTGTCAGAAGGAGACCGGCCATGCTCAAACGTTTACTGCGCGGGTTGCTGCTGACCGCTCTGGTCGCCGGGGGGATTTTATTCGCTGCCCCGCTTCCGGTGACGGCCGGCGCGGGCTGCGCCGCCCTCTCCATCGAACAGCCCATCACACCGGAATGTGAGGCGGAGATGGCCGCCCATCCGGAACCCAATGTCCTGCCCATGACCCCGGACCTCACGGCGCTGGCTCAGTATACGTTCATGCGCCTCCAGCATGGCGAGGAGGCCACGGAGCCGGTGATCGTCCGCGATGGGCCGGATGGCGAGATCATCGGGGCCATCAGTCCGGGCTTCAATTTCGTCACCGCCCGCCAACAGGCTGGGGAGTGGGTGGAGATCAACGAGGGGGAGTGGGTGCACAGCGACGATGTGCAGGTGCAGCGGGCCAGCCGCTTCGCCGGGGTGCAGATCGTGGAGCCGCTGACCTACCCGCTGGCCTGGATTCTGATCAACACGTACACGGCAGAGGTCCCTGGCGGCCCGCAGATCATCGACCCGGCCCGGCTGCACCGCCGCTACGAGCGCCTGAACGTTTACGCCACGGTGGAAGTTGACGGCCACAACTGGTACCTGATCGGTCCCCATGAGTGGGTGTACCACACCTGGGTGGCCATCGCCAAGCCCACCCCGCGACCGGAAGGTGTGGGCGGGCGCTGGGTCGCCGTGGACCTCTACGAGCAGACGCTGGTGGCGTATGAGGAGGACCGGATGGTGTATGCCACGCTGGTCAGCAGCGGGCTGCCGGACTGGAGCACCAACGAAGGGCTGTTCCACATCTGGGCGCGCCTGCAAAACGATTACATGACCGGCGCCGAGGGCGCGTCCGACTTTTACTATCTGGAGAACGTGCCTTATGTTATGTACTTCGACGGCGACATCAGCCTGCACGGGACATACTGGCATGATGGCTTCGGCTACCGGCACAGCCACGGGTGCGTGAACCTGAGCATCACCGATGCCAAGTGGCTGTTCGACTGGACGAACAGCGAGGCGTTCAAAGAAGCGCCGGTGTATGTCTACTACTCCGGCCAGTACTAGCGTTATCGGCGGCGGAAACCGGGACGGCGGGTGACGGTCATCACGCCGTCCCGGTGATTCCTGGTGGGCTTGACAGGCGCGGCATTTCGCGCTATTATATTCGCAGACTGGTTTGCACTACAAACTTGTTTGCGGATAATGGAGGTGGAAATGACGGATAACCTGGACAGAGTCGCGCAGCGCACCCAGCGGTACTGGTACCAGGACGGGCTGCCGGAGATCGCGGCGGGGTTCCTGTTCCTGGTCGGCGGACTGGTGATCGCGCTGGCGGCGACTCCCATCGTTGATCCCGGCACGGCCCTGGCGCTGCTGCTGGCGCTGGCCTTGATCGTTCTGGCTGGTGTTGTTGAGGTGGCCGTTGGTAGAGGTATCCAAACCCTGATTGACGCCCTCAAGAACCGTCTCACCTACCCCCGGACGGGCTATGTCTCCTACCGGCGGCCCGCGCCTAAAAAGCGCTCTCTGCGGGCCCGGATCGGCCTTTACTTGGGGCTCATGGTGGGGAGTATGACGGGGGCCGCGCTGGTGGCCGCGATCATTTCGGCCGCCAGCCTGCCGGAGTGGGCGCTGTCCATGGCGATGACGCAGGGCGTGCTGCTGGCCATCGTGCTGGTCGTCATGGGCTACCGTTATGGTTTGGTCCGCTTCTACGTCCTGGCGGCGCTCTCGCTGGTGATCGGAATGCTGGTGGCGCTCAACAACGGGACCTTCAGCGGGGGCGCGCTGTACTTCGTGACGATGGGCGCCGTCCTGGCCCTGTCGGGACTGGCGACGCTGGCGATCTATCTGCGGCGCTATCGGCTGCCGGAGGACGGGTGACGATGGCGGGCGATATTCGGGACATGCTCGACGCCGACCGCATCATTCACGAACCGGCGCGCCTGATCATCACGACCATCCTTTACACGGTGGAGTGCGCTGACTTCCTTTACCTGTTGCGCGAGACCGGCCTGACCAAAGGCAACCTGTCTTCTCACCTGAGCAAGCTGGAAAACGCCGGTTACGTGGCGATTCAAAAAACCTTTCAGGGTAAGACGCCGCGCACGATCTGTCGCCTGACGGATGATGGACGGGCGGCTTTTGAGGATTACCGCCAGCGGCTCAGGCGCGCCGCCGATAGCCTGCCAGGAGGAAGCGACACTTAAAACTAGGCCCGATGCGAATGCGCCCCGGCAAACGTGTCTCGCCGATAGCCTGCCAGGAGGAAGTGACACTTAAAACCCTTCTGCACGAGCGCGGCGTCGATCGGATGATCGGCGTGGCCGCCATCTTGCTGGCGCTGGATGCCCTGCTGCTGGGGGCCAGGGCCCGTTTCCGCCGGGCGCGGTTGATCCTGGATTGAGGCCGCCGCACAAAAAAACCGGGCAGGCCATCCCCTGCCCGGTGTCTGGACCATTTCGGGAGTTAAGATAGGAAGCTGCGCAGGCGTCGGCTGCGGCGGGGATGGCGCAGGCGGCGCAGGGCCTTACCTTCGATCTGGCGGATGCGCTCGCGCGTCAGGCCGAATTTCTGCCCCACCTCCTCCAGCGTGTAACATTCCCCGTTTTGCAGGCCAAAGCGCAGCCGCAGGATGCGCGCCTCGCGCGGGGTGAGCGTGCTCAGCACGGCTTCCACCTCTTCGCGCAGCAGGTTGGTGCTGACGCTTTGGGTGGGTGTGGGGGTCGAATCGTCTTCGATGAAAGTGCCCAGTTCGGAGTCTTCCTCTTCCCCGACGGGCCGCTCCAGGCTGAGGGGACGCCAGGACACCTTAAGCATCCACTGCACTTTGCGCGGCTCGATGCCCATTTCGGCGGCGATCTCTTCCGGGGTGGCCTTGCGCCCGTTTTCCTGTTCGAGCTGGCGGGCGGTCTTGTAGAGGCGGCGAATGCGGTCGCTCATGTGGACCGGGACGCGGATGGTGCGACCCTGGTCCGCAATGGCGCGGGTGATGGTCTGGCGGATCCACCAGGTGGCGTAGGTGCTGAAGCGGAAGCCGCGCGTATGGTCGAACTTCTCCACCGCCTTCATCAGGCCGAGGTTACCTTCCTGGATCAGATCGAGGAAGGGCACGCCGCTGCCCATATATTTTTTGGCGATGGACACGACCAGGCGGGTGTTGGCCTTGATCAGGTGTTCACGGGCGGCTCGACCGTCTTCAACGATGGCTTCCAGTTCGGCCCGGCGCTGGGGGTTCTGGCCGTTGAGGCGGGCCAGGGCCATACTGGCCTTGATCCCGGCTTCCAGCCGCTTGGCCAGCTCGACCTCTTCTTCGGTGGTCAGCAGCGGGACACGTGACATTTCCTTGAGGTACAGCCCGACGGTGTCGTCCGAGGAAATGCCGGAGAGGTCAAAATCCTCGGCCTCCTCGTCTTCGTCCAGGTCGTCGTGGGGGTCGTCCTTGTCGTCGTAGACCTCCACCCCGGCGGCCTGTAACATCATGTATACTTCGTCAAGCTGGTCGATGGCGTCGTCGTCACTGTCGGCGATGGCTTCGAAGATATCTTCGCTGGTGAGGAACCCCTGGCGTTCAGCCTTCTCTAAAAGTTCGGTAACAGCATCCGATGATTCCCTGTCGTCTGCCTCATACTGTTTCAAGACTCTCTCCCCTTACACCGCAAGAGCCTGTCAGTCCTGGTCCCGCAGTTGCATCAGGATGGCGAAACGCGGATCGATGTCGCTATGCTCACAGCCACAAGGGCCATCGTTGAGGTTATGGCCGCATTGAGAACATAATCCAGCACAATCGGGTTTACAGAGGGGGGCAAGTGGTGTGTTGATGATGATCTCCTCGCGGAGAAGTGGGGTCAGGTCCAGGATGGCATCGTCCCCCACGTGGAACTCCGACCCCGCATTGGGGGGATGGGTGTACAGCTCTTCCAGCTCCAGCGTGATGGGGAGTTGAAGGGGCGACAGACAGCGGCGGCATTCGCCTTCCAGCGCCGTGCTCAGTGTGCCCTGGACCAATATGCCTTCGGTGGTCCGGCTGAGGCGCAGGGTGCCCCGCAGATGGGCCAGTTGCAGGTCATCAGCCACGGCCAGTTCCGGGACCTCAAAGCCAACCTCGCGGCTGGTTCCCAGACTCTGACTTAACAGGAAGCCGACGTTCAGCCTGAGCACCCGATTGCTTACAAAGCCATTAGGAGGAGGGTTCACGATCTTGGGCCTTCGTAACCACGTTGCTCACCAAAACTGCGCCCAGGGCGGGAACGAGCGTTGAGATAGGAATCCCTACTTCTCAAATCCTAGTTTTGGTGCTTCTTAAAAGCAAACCGGCTCAGTATTATGATTTGTTGTCGCAAAATTATGGGATATTTGTCAGGGTCACTGATGATTTTTTTCTTCTAACATTTTAACTAACTGACATTTATATGTCAAGATTCGCGACAAATGTCATGTTTCTTCACTACTTTTCTCTAACGATATTCTAACTATCATGGGCGATTTGTGCGAGCGCAGTCGGTAGTGCTTTGGTACCAGTGGTCTTAATGGGCTTTCTGCCCGGCGGGCGCGATTGATCAGCCGGACGGATGGCAGACCTGGCGGGCGCAAGCCCAGGGTATCAGGCGTTGAATGTCTTAAAGAAGTAATAAAACGTTTCTAACGCCGTTTTAACACCGTTCGTTTACACTCGTAGTGGTGCTATGGTATACTGCCATTAGCTTCGTCGCGGGAGTGGAAGGAGTGGGATGGCCTCTGATACCCCAAGATACCTGCACTCCATCTTAAAGTCCCCGGGAATATCCAATCTATGCGGAGGAGAAGATCGAATGAGCAGTTATCGTGTTTTGGGTTTCCTGCTGGTGGCGGCGCTGCTGCTGAGCCTGGCACCGATGGTCGGCGCCCAGGGTGGCGAATTTGTGGCCACCTTCGACCTGCCCACCGAGCCGACCACGGAAGGGCCGCTGGCCGGTGTTGATCCCAGTGGTGCGACCGTTGTGTACTGGCATCAGCATACGGACGAGCGCGAGCAGTCCCTCATGGAGATGGTGGATGACTTCAACACCAACAATCCCTGGGGGATCACGGTGGAAGCCAGCAACCAGGGCGGCTACAACGACATTTACCAGAAGATGGTGGCCGGCATCGCCGCGGGCGAGCTGCCCAACCTGGTGGTGGCTTACCAGAACCAGGCGGCGACCTATGCGCTCGACGACGCGCTCGTGGACATGGACATCTTTGTCAATGACCCGCAGTGGGGTTACAACGAGGCGGAACAGGCCGACTTCTTCCAGGGTTTCTTCCTGCAAGATAAAAACCCCACGTTTGGCATACGCACCGGCTTCCCGCCCAACCGGTCCATGGAAATGCTCTGGGTGAACCTGGACGGATTGGCGGAACTGGGCTTCGACGCCCCGCCGACCACCTGGACCGAGTTCGAGGAGATGGCCTGCGCCTGGACGGAGAGCGGCGAGGGCCGTATGGGATATTCCATCCGCACTGACGCCAGCTTCATCGCCGCGGCGACCTTCGCCCTGGGCGGCGACATCTTCGACCGTGAGAATGACGAGTACGTCTACAACGGCGAGGAGACGGTGTACGCCCTGACGTTCCTGCAGAACCTGCTGGCCAAGGGCTGCGCCAACCGCATCGCGGAGCGCTATGGGGACCAGAGCGATTTCGCCAATCAGGTGAATCTGTTTTATGTCGGCTCCAGCTCCGGCCTGCCGTTCGTGCGCTCGGCCATTCAAGAGAGCGAGGCCGGTGAGTTCGAGTGGACGCTGGCCCCGATCCCCTATGGCGACCTGGGGGCAACGGAGCCGACCCAGAACGTCTACGGCGCGTCGGTGTCCATCCCGGTGTCCACGCCGGAGCAGGAGCTGGCGGCCTGGCTGTTCGTCCGCTGGATGAGCGAGCCGGAGCAGCAGGCCCGCTGGGTGCGCGTCAGCGGCTACTTCCCGGTTCGGGCCAGCGCCGCCGCTGACCTGGAGGACTACCTGGCTGAGGACCCGCAATTTGCGGCGGCCTTCGCGCTGCTGGACAACACCAAAGCCGAGCCGCCGGTGGCCGGTTATGACGTGATTCGCGAACGGGCTGAGCAGATATTCTTCGACATCCTGGATGGCGCGGACGTGCAGGCCACCCTGGATGCCTTCACCGACGAGGCCAACGAGATCTACCAGACCCAGTTCCAGCCCTAAAAATTGACCACCGGATGACAATTAAAAAGGGCGACCAGCCGGTCGCCCTTACTTTTGGGGGCGGAGTCGCTACAGCGCCGCCAGGTGGGCCTTGACGTCGGCCTGGACCCGTTCGAGGTCTTCCGGCCTGTGCACGAAGTCGAGGTCGTCGGCGGGCAGAATCAGGGACGGGCAGGCCTTCCAGCCGGCGATCCATTCCTCGTACAGGTCGTTGAGTTGGGCCAGATAGTCGATGGAAATCTGCCGCTCGTAATGGCGGCCTCGCATGGCGATCCGTTCGACCAGCGTGCCGACCCGCGCCCGCAGGTAGATCAGCAGGTCAGGCGGCGGCAGAAAGGCGGAAACTCCCTCATACAGGGCGTGGTAGGTCTCATAGTCGCGGGCACTCATGTGCCCCTGCCGGTAGAGGTTCTGGGCGAAGACCTCGGCATCTTCGTATACCGTCCGATCCTGGAGCACGCTGCCGGGATGGTCGACCAGCTGGCGATGATGTTGCAGGCGGCGGCTGAGGAAAAATATCTGGGAGTGGAAGCTCCAGCGCTCCATGTCCTGATAAAAATCGGCCAGGTACGGGTTCTCCGCGTTAGCCTCATAAAACGGCTCCCAACCGAGCGTTTCCGCCAGCAAGCGGGTCAGGCTGCTCTTGCCCACGCCAATGTTCCCGGCCACGGCCACGAACCGCTTGATGGGTTCCCGCCGGACCGCCGGGGAGTGGAGGTTAATTTCTCGCACGGCTGCCTCTCCTACCGCGACCCGCCGCCAAGACCGACGCCCGGCGCTGGCGCTTCCTGGTGCTGGCGGTCGGACTCCCCCAGGCCACAAAAAGCGGCGATCTCATCGGCGATGTCGAAGGTGGCGTTGGGATAGGCGATCTTCCGGACGTTTTGCGCCAGCTGGCGCAGCGTGCCGTTGCCGGGCGATAACCATTCTTCCAGGATGGCGGCAATGCCCTCCGGCGTCGGCTCGTAAACGCCGGCGTGATGGTTCACCACATAGTCCACGTTAGGGCTTTCCTGGAAGGGAATCGCGCCGCTCAGGATCATCGGCAGCCCGCTGATGGCGGCCTCGGCGATGGTTCCCGGCCCGGCTTTGGTGATCAGCACGTCGGCGGCCCGCATCATGATCTCAATATTGTTCACAAAACCATAGATATACGTCTGTTGGTTCCAGGATACCGCCTGCATCTCCTGGCGCAACGTTTCGTTTCGCCCGCAGATGATGGCCAGCTGCGCGTCCAGGGCGCGGGCGTTGATCGCCAGCGCGATCTCGTCCATGATACCCATGCCTTCGCCGCCGCCCAATAACAGGATAGCTGGCACGTCTGGCGCCCAGTTGACCTGACGGCGGGCGTCGCGCTGGCTACCCTGGTACAGCGCGAACTTGGGATGCGCCGGATGCCCGACCAGGCGCATTTTGCGGGCGGGCACGCCCAGCTTCAGCCCTCGTTTGAAAGCCGCCTCGCAGGGGACCAGGCAGCGATCCACGCCGGGGTGATACCAGGCAACGTGCGGCTTGGCCAGGTCGGTGATGACGGTGATGATGGGGATGGAGAGTTTTAACTTGTGGCGCGCGGCGATGACAAAACGCGAGAACGCGCCGTGCAGGACCACGATGATATCGGGCTGGTAGTCGGTCACCAGCCGCCTGACCCGGTTTTCGGAGATCAGGAGGGGCAGGGTGGTGCGCGCCAGCGGCAGTTTCATCAACTGGTCAAAAATCCAGAAGTACCAGCCGTAGGTGGTGAGGCTGTGTTTGACCCATTTGGGATAAATCTCCGGGGCGTATTTCATCGGGGGTGGGGTGTATTCGCGGAACACATCCACATAAAATGTCTCAAACTGGTCAGGGTAGCGGATTTGCAGAGCGGCCTCGATGGCTCGCCCGGCGGCGCGGTGCCCGCCACCCGTATCCGACATCAGGAAGATGACTCGTTTGGTCATGCAATGTCGCTTTCTCACTGATTGTGTCCTGAATTTACCATGAGATAGCCCCGGCCACTAGGCGCGTGACCGCCGCCGTGCCTGGCCGCCATACGCCGCCAATCCACTGGGGTCCCGGATATTGGGCCGCGTCCACCGTTCCCACCCGTAAGAACACGCCTGAATGGCGGAAGGTGTAGCGCCAGCGGATGACCTGTGCTAGGCTGTCGCCCGGAACGTCGGGCATTAGCGCGGGAAACGTCCGATGGGGCATGAGAACCCACGGTACAGTCCGCCGGACCTGCTTCGCTGGCTGGTCTTCGGCGGGATGTTGGCCATCCTGGCCGTCATTCTTCTGCTGTTGCCGCAGTCGGCTGGGATAGTCCTGTTCGGCGGGATGCTGGTCATCTCCCTGGCGTTCTGGTTTCGGTTGCTGATCCTGCCGGCGCTCCGGGCAGGCGCGCTCTGGTCGAGCGGGCGATGGCGGGCGCGACTCGTGGCCTGGGTGGGAGCCAACCGGGCGCTGGCCTCGCGCCTGCTGGCGTCCGGGGCGTGCGGCTGCATGATCCTCAGCGCGGCCAGTTTTCAGCCGGTCAGCGGGGCGCGGTGGCCGGCCTATGGGCAGGGCGTGGGGGGCGGTCTGCTGCTGGCGGTGATGGGCGGCGTCCTGCTGAGCGGGGCGCTGCGAGCGGGGCGGCCCGTCGGGTCATTCCCCGCGCCCACCAGCGGCCCGCTGACGCCGGAGCGTTCCCATTGGCGGGTGGCGGCGCTGGGGGTGTTGGCGCTGGCGTTGCTGGCGGAGGTGAACGGGCAGGCGCTGGGCCTCGGCCTCCTGGCGGACATGTCGCCCCATGGGCAGTTTGTATTGCTGGTCGGCGGCATGATCCTGCTGATCGGAGGACTCGGCGGACTGAGCTGGCCCGGCCGTCGACCGGCGGCGCGGCGGCAGGAGGTTTGGCTCCTGCTGGGGATCACGGCGGCGGCGCTGATCTTACGCTTCTGGCGGCTGGGTGAGACGGTGCGCGTGCTGGTGGACGAGCTGAACTTCATACTGCCCACCCTGTCGGCGCTGGACGGCCACGAGGTGAAGCTGCTCCAGCCCTTCAGCGGCATGATCCCGTTCCCGTCGATTTACCCCTACTGGCAGGCGGGCGGGGTGGCGCTCATTGGCCGGGGGCTGGGCGGCTTCCGGGCGGCGAGCGCGGTGATCGGCGCGCTGACGGTCCCGGCCCTGTATGTGCTGGCCCGCGCCCTGTTTGACCGCCGGACGGCGCTGCTGGCGGCGCTTATGCTGCTGACCTTCCCGCCGCACTATCATTTCAGCCGCATCGGGCTGAACAACATCGCCGATCCGCTGTTCGGCACGCTGGCCCTGGCGTTTCTGGCCCAGGGGCTGCGGACCAACCGGCGGGTTTATTTCGCGCTGGGCGGGGCCGCGCTGGGACTGACCCAATATTTTTACGATGGCGGGCGCTGGCTGTTCCCGGCGCTGGCGCTGTTCTGGTCAGGGCTGGGATCGCTGTGGTGGCGACCGCGCCCCTCCCGCCGGGGGCTGATGGTGGCCGGGCTGGCGGCGGTGGTGGTGGCCGTGCCCATCTATTACACGCTGGTTGGCATCCAGTGGCCGCTGACCGGGCGGCTGGGCGTCTCCGGCCTGAATGCGGAATACTGGCAGCGGCTGGCCACCGGGGCAGGGATGCAGCAGCAGTTCGAACGCCTGGCGGCGACGCTGCTGATCTACGTCCATCAGCCGGAGAACACCGTCTTTTACGGCGGCGACACGCCGCTGATCCTGCCCGTGCTGATCCCGCTGTTCCTGCTGGGGATAACCGTCGTCGTCCGCCGCTGGCGGGAGCCTGGCCCGTGGCTGCTCCTGTCCTGGCTGGTGGGCACGTCACTCGGCAACAGCCTGCTGGTGGACAGCGCCGCCGCGTCGCGTTACGTGGTGATCTTTCCCGCCCTGACGCTGTTCATGGCGGTGGGCATTCGTTGGGCGGTGCCGTTGCTGTGGCCAGGCCGCAGCGCCCGCTGGCATCAACTGGCGATGATGGCGCTGGCGGCGGCGGTGACCATCACCCAGGCGGCCTACTACTTCGGGCCGCATCTGCGCCTGTACAACCGGCAGGTGCGCCCCAACATGGACGGGGTGGACGCCATGATCCGGTCGGTGGATTTTCCGCCGGGCACCCGGTTATTCCTGGTGTCTGATGATGTGAACGTGGCCTATGCGGGGGGCGCGCTGGCGCTGATGACGGATCACCTGGACGTGGAGGGCCTGTCGCCGCGCCAGGTGACCGCGTCCCTGCTGGCCACCCTGCCGGGCGATGTCGATTATGCCTTCTACGTCGAGCCGACCGATGTGAGCACGCCGGAACTGTTACGGGAGCGTTTTCCCCACCTGGAACCCCCGGCCCGCACGCCGTATGCGGACGTGCCTCCGGAACGGGCGTTTGTGCTGTACTACGCGCCCGCCGCGCGTCCAGCCGAACCGGAGGCGAGCCAGCCAGGGCAGTGAGCGGCCGGGCGTCATGGCCGGGAAGCGCCCAGCGGCGCGATCACCTCGTCCAGCGCCATGCCCAGAACGTCGGGGTCGGCGATGTCCAGCACTTCCACGATGAAGTGCTCGCAACCCAGCGCGATGAAGCGGCTCATCTCCTCCACGACCTGGGCCGGGGTGCCGACGAAGGCATTGTCGCGAGTCCACTTCCCGCCGCCGCGCGCCTGAGCTGCGGCTTCCGTCCGCCCCAGCGCCAGCCGACCGAACCAGCCGCAGGCGATGGAGGCCGGGTCGCGCCCCAGGTCCTGGCAGTGGTTCTTGAGGATGGTGATCCGCTCACGGTAGGTGTCATAGTTCGCGTCGGGCATGTTCCAGCCGCTGCCAAAACGGGCGGCCAGGCGGGTGGTTTTGCGGCCCCCGCCGCCGACGATGATCGGCGGGACCGGGTCCGGCTTGGGTTCGCAGTAGGCATCGGTGATGTGGTAGTGTCGGCCCTGGTAGCTGACCCGGCCCGGCTCGGTCCACAGACGGGTGAGGATTTCCAGGGTGTCTTCTAACTGCTCGACGCGGACGCCGGGGCTGGGGTAGGGATAGCCGTAGGCGTGGTATTCGTCTTCTTTCCACCCGGCACCGATGCCCATGATCAAACGCCCGCCGGAGAGGGTCTGTAAGGTGGCGGCCATCTTGGCCAGCAGGGCCGGGTTGCGGTAACTCTGCCCCAGGACGACCGGGCCGACTTTGAACTGCGGGAAGCGGGCGGCCAGGAAGGTGAGCACGGTCCAGGCTTCGTAGGTTGGCTCGTCGCCCCAGAAGAAGTGATCGGTCATCCACAGGCCGGTGAAGCTCCCCTCGACCTGCGGCACAACGGCATCCAGGTCATCCAGCCACTTGTTGAGCTGTCCCTTGGGCGGCCCGGCGGGCACGACCAGACCGAACTCGACGGTCATGTGTCTGTCTCCTTTAGCTGTCTGGGGGGCGAAAAACAGGCCGGTCAGAAAGGCCATCGTCGACCAGAGGTGGCGGGGCCGGCATGGTCTCGGCGGCGTCGCGCGCTTCCGTCACCAGCTTCTCCAGAGCACGATACTCGTCCGGCACCTGGTCGCGGATGCGAACCCACCGAATTGCGCGGGTTTGGTTGAGGCGATCCAGCGCCTGCCATTCGGCGCGGAAGTTCCGGGGCTTCTTCCAGCCGCTTTTCCGCCAGCCGTGGACCCATTTGGTGAGGCCATCATAAAGGAAGCTGCTGTTCGTGTAGAACTGAATCGGCTCGGTGGCCGGGACCTGATGGAGCACGGCCAGCGCGGCGTGAAGCAGGAAGTGATTCATGGTGAGGTGAGGATGACCGCCCCACAGCCGCTGCGTCTTCTCCCCCCGGACGATGCTGGCCGCCCAGCCGAACGGCCCTTCCGTCTGTTTCCCGGCGATGCGCAGATAGACGCAGGTCATGGAGGGATCAGTGGTGGGCTGAGGTTGCAGGATGGCCGCGCTGGCCAGGGCGTCAACCCGCTCGTTGTACGGATCGCCGCTGTGTCCCCTGACCCAATGCCAGGTGATCGTATGGCTCTGGCGCAACCGATACAACTCCTGCCACAGGTCGGCGTTGGCGATGGGCGTTTTTCGGGAGCGGTCGCGACGCCAGCCGTTGGCGGCCCACGTCTCTATCCACGCGGTGATTCCCTTTTTCAGGTACTCGGAGTCGGTGTACCAGTCGATGATGCAGGGCTGGTTGAGCGCCCGCAGCGCTTCCACCGCGGCGGTGAGCTCCATGCGGTTGTTGGTGGTGTCCGGCGCGCTGCCGGATAACTCCCTGGTTTTCTGGGGGTGGATCAGGATGGCCCCCCAGCCGCCGGGGCCGGGATTGGGGTCGCAGCCGCCATCGGTGTAGATGGTGATGTGGGGGCGTTTGTCTGCCATCAAGACTGCCTTTTCTCCGGGTCAGTGGCCGATCCCCGGCCATTATACGAGGTGTCACAGCCTTTGGAAACAAAGGTAGCGGCGGTCCGTTGGGGGCCGCCAGAAACCCCATGCGGCGGCGAGAGGGCGGGATCATTATCTGTCAGCGGGAAGGGTGTTACTCCGGCGCGGAGGGTGGTTCTGGCAAGTCGGTGGCGGTGCGGCGTTTGGCGTCGGCCAGGGGGAAGCTGATGATGGCCTCGGTTCCCTTACCTTCTCCCGATTTGAGTTGCAGGGTGCCGCCAGTGGCCTCAATGATGCTGCGCGAAAGATACAGCCCCATGCCGATGCCCTGCTGGTCGTGTTTCTCGCGCTCGACCTGCTGGAAGCGGCGGAACAGCGTCCGCTGTTTATCTTCCGGGATGCCGGGGCCCTGATCGACGATGGAGACCCGGACGTAGCCATCCTCGATCCGCTGGAAAACCTCAATCGGCTCGTCGGGCGGGGAGAAGGCCATGGCGTTGGCGATCACCTCGGCCATGGCGTGGCGCAGAGACTTCCATTCGGCGACGATCTCGCCGCTCACGTCGCCATGGAGATACTTCACCTCCACGTCGCGCTGGCGGGCATTAAAGTTGCGCGCCTGGCTGACGGCTGCCGTGACGGCGTCCCACAGCGGGCCGGGACGGGCCGCCTCTTTGATCAACTTCTGTAACTCGCCCGTATCCAACTGAATGAGCAGCACCATCTGCTCTACCAGACGGTTGAGGCGGATCAGGCCGGTTTGCAGGGTGGCGATCAGGTCCTGCGCGTCCTGGGAACTCAGATCGTCGACGTGGCGGGAGAGGAGTTCGACCACCATATTCAACGAGACGAGCGGCGTGCGCAGTTCGTGGGTAAACATCCGGGCCATGTCGCGCCGGACGTAGGCCAGCGTATCGTAGGCAGCCTGGGCGTAGCGGGTCAGTTCCTGGGTGCGTTTCGCCTTGCTGTAGATGGTCAGCAACAGCCGCTCTTCATCGATCGGTTTGTTCAGGTAATCGTCCACGCCCAGCATCAGCGCGCGGCGAATGGTGGGTTTTTCATCGTGGGCGCTCAGCACGATAAAGGGCACCGGAGACCACTCATCGACGGCGCGCACGGCCTGGAATAAGGCGAAGCCATCCATGTTGGGCATCTCCAGGTCGGCGATGATCACGTCTGGGTGCAGCCCGGCCTGCATCAGACGTAACGCTTCCTGCCCATCCGCGGCCGTCGTCACTTTGACGCCGCGTGGTTCCAGCAGGCCGTGAATCGTCGCCTGGATGTCGGGGTCATCATCGACAAACAGGACATGCCGCTCGTAGGTGGACATAAGACCTCACCGCCAGGGTTCTGGCTGGGACATCCTGTTTTTGTCTACCTTAGCATGGAGCAAAGGTTGTCGTCAAATGGGCGCTGGCACCCCGGAACATTTCATCTTGGGGGTGAGTTGGTGCGCCAGTCGTCATTCCCAGAACGCCCCCATCCCTGGCCCTTCTCCCAGAACGGGGGAAGGGAGTCGGTGGGTGCAAGAGTCCCCTCTCTGCTTGCGGAGAGGGGAGTGAGGGGTGAGGTAGAAGCCATTTGCAGACAAGGGTCTCTTCTTGTCCCTAAACTGAGATGTACCCCTGGCACCCAGTAGTGGTGGACATGGACGCCAAACGACCGAAAGGAAGCGCAAAAATGACTCAACGCCTCCGCGGACGGCGTCATCTCCGAATGCCCACCTGGGAACATCACGCGGGGCCAGTTTCGTCCAATCCCGCCTCGTGAATCGCCCGCGCCACCTGCTCCGACTCCGGCACACTGTCATGCATGATGCCGTAGGGCAGCCCGTGCTCCATGACATAGGTGGGCATCTCATTCGCCACCTGCCGGACGACCCGCGGATTCAGTTGATCCAGACGCAACCCGGCGGATTCCAGGGCGGTGCGCAGCGGTCGGACGTCCTGGCCATGCAGCGCGGCGGCGAACAGGATGCCAGGGCCGACCATGTCGCTGTGCGGGGTGCGGCGCGGCATGTAATTTTCGATGGCATAGGCAAAATAATGCTCACCGCCCTCTTCCGGCCGGGAGTGGCCGAACTGGTTGCACAACTGGACCTCCAGCCCCAGAAAGTCCAGCAGCAGTTTGAGCGATTCCACCTCGCCGCGCCCCACGCCATCGGCGATGCGGAACGCCTGTTGGGCAATCGCCGCGGCGATGCCGGCGGCCCAGGGGACAAACCGCTGTTCGGGGGTGTTTTTGCCGCGCTCGGCGGCATAACGCCAGTCCAGCAGGCCGGTGACGATGCTTAACACGTCCACGATGCCGCCGCCGCGCAGGTGCGCCGGGGCCGCGCGGATGACATCCCAGTCGATGATGCACTCCCGGGCCACGCCGGTCTCTACGTCGGTGATGCCGCCGCCGCCACGCACCCGGCAGACCCAGGTGAGCATGACATCACCGGGGATGGCCGTAGGAATCAGGATCACCGGTTTTTTGTTCCACCAGGCGACGAACTTGGCGGCGTCCATCGCCCGCCCGCCGCCGACGCCGTAGACCACTTCGACTTCCTGAGGCAGGCCCTGGGCCAGCGTCTCCAGGTAATCCCGCTGGACGTGGGGCGGCTCCGCCTGGATGACAATGGGCAGGGAGAGCATCGACTTAACGGCGGACCAGACCCCCTTGCTGGTCAGCAGGGCAGTCGGGCGGGTTTCTTTTATGGTGGTCAGTTCCCGGTAAGATATCCGGGGCAGGGGCCATACTGTGTTCATGCGAATTCAAACTCCAGCAGGTGTGGGTCCGGAGCGCGCATCAAGCCGTTGCCAGTGGACGGGGTCGGGTCTGGCAGATGCCTGGTCACTAGTGTAGTGCGGTTTGCGTTTTAGAGCCAGTCGCGGTCGGGTGCGATTTCATCCCCTCAATACCACCATTATACCTGTTTTTGTGAGGGAAGTCGGCGTTTCTGCGGTCTGGCAGAAGGGGGTTGGTTCGCGGGTCATGAGACCCTGAACGAGGCGCGGCCCGGCCGGCCTGAGGATGGCCCGCCTTAAACGAGTCCAGATATTGCCCAAAAGCCGGTCGGCATGTTATATTATAGGGTAAATCTGTTTGATCCGATCAATCAGAGGATTGGTATGCTGCCACCGGACATCACCTCTGAACTGCTCACCTACCTGGTGGAGCAGCAATTTCGGCCAGGCGATCAACTCCCTACCCTGACGGAACTGAGCGCGGCCTTAGGCATCAGCGTGAATAAGCTGCGCGAGCAGTTGGAAGTGGCGCGCATGCTGGGGCTGGTGGAAGTGCGCCCGCGGGCGGGGATTCGGGTCAGGCCATACAGCTTTCTCCCGGCGGTGCGCCTGAGCGTGCTGTATGCGCTGGCGGTGGATCGGGACAATTTCCGCGCCTTCAGCGATTTGCGGTTCAGCATTGAGGTGGGGATGTGGCGCGAGGCGGTGGGCCGCCTGCTGCCGGAAGATCATGCGCGCCTGCGGGCTTTGGTGGCCGGGGCCTGGCAGAAATTAAATGGCACGCCGGTGCGCATTCCTCATCAGGAACACCGGGAATTTCACCTGACCATTTTCTCCCGCCTGGAGAACGCCTTTGCGACGGCGGTCCTGGAGGCTTTCTGGGAGGCGTATGAAGCCATAGAATATCACATCTACGCCGATTACCAGTATCTGCGCGAGGTGTGGACCTACCACGAACATATGGCCGACGCCATCATCCGGGGCGATGTCGAAGGCAGCCTGGCCACGTTTGTGGAGCACACCCGGTTGTTGCGTCACCGCGATGCCCCTGGCAGCGAATATCCCACTGTTGCCGGGGTGGCTGCTTCCCTGGTACCCGATGAGGTACCGACGCCCATTCGACCCAATGGTCTGGCTGACCGCCCCGATTCAGCGACGCACACGGATTCAGTGACCGAGTAAGGAGTTTTTTCATGAGTGTGGTTGGTCCTCAAGCCGTCCCTAAACCAGTTGGAGCCGAGGCTATTGTCAACGATTTCACCATCGTGGCCGCGACGGTCAACGGTTCTGGCAGCCAGACGGCCAACAATGTGATCCTGCGATCCCTGTTTAAGATGGGCATCCCGGTCAGCGGCAAAAATCTGTTCCCCTCCAACATCAAGGGGCTGCCGACCTGGTACTACATCCGGCTGAGCAAAGACGGGTATACGGCCCGTCAGGACCGGGCATCCATTCTCGTCGCCATGAATATGGCCACGGTCGGCGAGGACGTGGACAACGTTGAACCCGGCGGTGTGGTGATCTATCCCGACGACTGGCGGATCACGTTCAGCCGCGACGACCTGGTCTATTACCCGATCCCGGTTCGAGACCTGGTGAAGGAGGCCGATGTGCCCCAGCGCCTGCGCGATTACGTGGCCAACATGGTGTATGTGGGCGCGCTGGCGGAGTTGCTCGGCATACCCATGGCGTACATCAAGGATTCCACCAGCTACTATCTGGGTGGCAAGGAAAAGGCCATCAACCTGAACCTGGCCATCGTGGAAGCGGCTGAGCAGTACGTGCGCACGCACCTCACCAAACAGGACCCCTTCCATGTCGAGCCAATGGATAAAACTGAGGGCCTGATCATGATTGATGGAAACTCGGCGGCGGCGCTGGGAGCCGTCTTTGGCGGCGTCAGCGTCATCGCCTGGTATCCGATCACGCCGTCCACCAGCCTGATCGACGCGGCTCGTGGTTATCTGGGCAGCCTGCGCGGCGATCCCGAAACCGGCAAGGCCACGTATGCCATTGTTCAGGCGGAAGATGAGCTGTCGGCTATCGGCATTGTCCTGGGCGCGGGGTGGGCGGGAGCGCGGGCCATGACGGCCACTTCCGGCCCAGGCATCTCGTTGATGGCCGAATACGCCGGCCTGGGTTATTTCGCTGAACTGCCCGGCGTGATCTGGGACGTGCAACGGGTTGGCCCCAGCACGGGGCTGCCGACGCGCACGTCGCAGGGCGATTTGCGGTTCATCTACTTCCTGGGGCACGGCGATACCCGGCACGTCTGCCTGCTGCCGGGCACCATGGAGGAATGCTTTGAGTTCGGTTGGAAGGCGTTTGACCTGGCCGAGCGCCTGCAAACGCCGGTCTTTGTCCTCAGTGACCTGGACCTGGGGATGAATCAGTGGATGAGCAGGCCCTTTCAATATCCCGATCAGCCGATGGATCGCGGCAAGGTGCTGACAGCCGAAGACCTGAACAGAATTGAACGCTTCGCCCGCTTCGAAGATGTCGATGGGGACGGCATCGGGTACCGCACGCTGCCGGGCACGGATCACCCCATGGCGGCGTACCTCACGCGCGGGACCGGCCACAATGAATACGCCATCTATAGCGAACTGCCGGAGGACTTCGCCCGAAACCTGGATCGGCTGCGCCGCAAGCACGACACCGCCCGCACCCTGGTGCCCAAGCCAGTCATGGATGAGGTTAACGGGGCCGAGGTCGCCGTGGTGGCCTTCGGGTCCGTGGACCCGACCGTGGTTGAAGCACGGGACATCCTGCATGCCCAGCATGGCCTGGCGCTCAGTTACATGCGGCTGCGGGCGCTGCCCCTCACCCCTGAAGCCTTCGACTTTGTAGCCCGCTACCGGCGGGTGTACGTGGTGGAGAACAACATGGAAGGACAACTGGCGCAGATCATGCGCCTCGAAATCCCGGAACGGGCGGCGGCCATCGTGTCGCTGGCTCATCTGGACGGCCTGCCGCTCACCGCCGCCTGGCTGGTGGGGCAGTTGTGGGAACAGGAGAACGAGAACCATGGGTAGAGAACGGATCAACGAGATTGGCCTGACCAAGTCGGATTACAGCGGTCGAAAGACGACGCTTTGCCCTGGCTGCGGACACAACTCGATCTCCAATCAGATCATCACCGCCTGCTTCGAACTGGGCCTGAACCCCAGCACCATCATCAAGATGAGCGGCATCGGCTGTTCCAGCAAAAGCCCGGCTTACTTCCTGGGCCGCTCGCACGGCTTCAACGGCCTGCACGGGCGAATGCCATCCGCCGCCACCGGCGCGATTCTCGCCAACCGGCACCTGCGGGCCATCGGCGTCAGCGGCGACGGCGATACCGGCAGCATCGGACTGGGCCAGTTTAAGCACATGGTCCGCCGTAACGTGCCGATCGTGTATATCGTGGAGAACAACGGCGTCTACGGCCTGACCAAAGGGCAGTTCTCGGCGACCGCCGATATGGGGCAGGTGCTCAGCAAGATCGGCACCAATGACCTGCCGCCGATCGACATCTGTCTGGAAGCGCTGGCCGCGGATGCGACGTTTGTCGCCCGCTCTTTCTCCGGCTCGGTGAAGGAAGTCACGGAGTTGCTCAAAGCGGCGCTGCATCACAATGGCACGGCGGTGCTGGACATCATCAGCCCCTGCGTGACCTTCAACAACAGCCCGGATTCCACCAAAAGCTATCCGTTTGGCAAGGAACACGCCCATCCGCTGCACGACATCACCTTCATCCCGATGGCGGAGGAGATCATCCTCGACGACTACGAGGAGTATCTGATCGGCAATGGTGATGGCGTGCGTGAGGTGCAGATGCACGACGGCACCTGGATTCGGCTGCGCCCCCTGGGCAAGGACTACGATCCCACCGACAAGATCGAAGCCATGCGCGTCCTGGAAGAAGCACACCTCAGACAAGAGCTGATCACCGGGCTGATTTACATCACCCGTGACCGCCCCTCGATGCTCGATTCGCTGGCGCTGGTGGACACGCCGCTGGCGCACCTGACGGAGGCGCAGATGCGCCCCAGCCGCCAGGCGCTGGAACAGGTGATGGCTGCCCTGTAACTGACGATTGATCGGACTATAAGGGCGGTCGGTAAGGATCGCCCTTGTTGATTGCCAGTACCGATCAGTTGCGTTTTTGGGCGCAAGCACTTACCCTTTTGGCAGGGGACGTGATTAAACGGCGGACCTCACGTGGCTCAACGGGTGCAGGATGATTGGGCAGGCGGGGGCCTGTCCTCGCGCTGGACGGCCTGGACGGTCGGCGGGGGCCTGGTGAAAGAGGAGCCGGACGGCCTGCGGCTGATCCTGCCCGGCGCGACAGCTGACGCCTACGCCGACGCCCAGATCACCGACTATGCCGGGCGGCCCCGGCGGCGTTTCCCCTGGCGGCCACCGCTGCGGATGTCCGTGCGGGCCTGGGCGTCCGGCAGCGGGGAGACCCTGCGAGGCACGGCGGGTTTCGGCTTCTGGAATGACCCGTTCATGCCCGCCCGCCGTGAGCTGCCGCGTCTGCCGCGCGCGGC
>DAOTXK010000297.1:0-28042 GCA_034435395.1 Anaerolineae bacterium
CGGTCCCCGCGATCAGCCCGCCAATGATCGGATAGAGCGTGCTGGGACCGCCGCGCACGTTCACGCCCGCGGTGACCGTCCCGCGCGGGCCGCTGGGGGTGGCGGTCGGCGGTGGCGCGGTGGGCGGGGGGACCTCCGTCGGTTGCGCCTGAGCCGGTTGCTGCGCCGGAGAGGTTTCGGTCGGGGGTTGCGTGGGCGCAGGGGTGGGCAGGGGCTGGGTCGGCGGTGCTTCGATCACGTTCACGTTGATCACCGCCGGCGTGCTGGCCGTGCCATCCGACCGGAAAGCGATGGCCGTGACCGAATGCAGGCCCTGACCGCGCGCCTGCCACTCAAAGTTGGCGATAAACGCGCTCTGCCCGGCGGGGTTGGGCGCGGCCATGGACCCGGCGGGCAGGTCGTCAACCTGCAGGTCGATGCGGCTGACG
Source organism: Anaerolineae bacterium (assembly GCA_034435395.1). Taxonomy (GTDB): domain Bacteria; phylum Chloroflexota; class Anaerolineae; order Aggregatilineales; family Ch27; genus DAOTXK01. Next base: position 429 of record DAOTXK010000297.1, read on the forward strand.
CCCGCCCCGGAGTCCAGGCCCACGGTCTGGACGATGACGGTGGTCCCCTCCGCGAACGACATGCCGTTGACCGGCACCCGAATCTCGACCGTCGGCACATCCGCCGTGGGGAGCGCCGCCGGTTCGCCGTCGCCCCCGGTCAGATTGCAGGCCATAACCGCCAGGGCCAGCGCCACAACAACCATTATTACTTGGGGCCTGCGGGCCATAAGAATGTCCCCCTGTGATCTTCAAACCGATTTATTTCGTTTGGGCAAGACTAGCGCAAGTGTGGGCAGAACGCAACGCAAAACCGCTCGTTCCACTGCTGAAGGAGAGGCGGTATAATGGCCGCAGCGCCCATCGGGGCCTCACAGGACGACGGAACCGTGCCCATTCTGAAACCCGGAACGCTGGAGTTCGTCAGCCGCAGCGCCGCGCAGACCGCCCGCCTGGGCCATCGGTTGGGGGAGATGCTCCGCCCTGGTGACGTGATCTGCCTGTCGGGGGGCCTGGGCGCGGGCAAGACCGTCTTCGCCCGGGGGCTGGGCCAGGGCTGGGGCGCGATCCCGCCCGTCACCAGCCCGTCCTTCACCCTGGTGCACGACCACACCCGCCAGGCCGACTCGCGGCGGCTCTACCACGTGGACGCCTACCGCGTCTCCGGCGTGGCCGATGCGCTGACCTTTGGCCTGGATGAACTGCTGCTGGACGACAACCCGCTGATGCTGGAGTGGCCGGAGCGGGTGGCGGCGTTGCTGCCCGACGAGCGGCTGTGGATCACCTTCCTGTTCCAGGACGGCGACCGCCGCCACATCCTCTTTGAGGCGTCGGGCGAGCGCTACCTTGAGCTGCTGGAGGAGTACCGCCGCCGCACGTTCGGCGGCTGAACAACGCCGCGATGGACACGACAGGCGCGGCGTGCGGCCACCGGAGGGAGTGCCGGGAGGTATTAAACGTGGGGCGATTTCAGGCCCTGACGCGACAGGATAACTGTGGCCATGTTGCTCGCCATTGATACGGCCACCCGCGTGATCAGCCTGGCCCTGCACGACGGCGACCGCCTGCGTGCGGAAGCCTCCTGGGAGACGGCGGACTACCACACCGCCGAACTGGCCCCGGCCATCGACGACCTGCTGGCGCGGGCCGGAGTCGACGTGACCGATCTCCAGGCGGTGGCGGTGGCGCTCGGCCCCGGTTCGTTCACCGGGCTGCGCATCGGCCTGGGCCTGGCCAAGGGTCTGGCAGTGGGGTTGAACCTGGCGCTGATCGGCGTGCCCACGCTGGAAATCCTGGCGGCGAGCCAGCCGCCCTTCGCCGGGACGCTGATCGCCGTGCTGCACATCGGGCGTGGACGGGTCTGCGCCCAGCGCTTCCGGTGGGCGGGCGAAGTCTGGCAACCGGAGGCTTCCCCAGCCATCATGAGCTGGGAAGAGCTGATCGATAGCGTCGCGCCGGACGCGCCGACGCTGGTCAGCGGCGAGATCGATGCCGCCGGTCGGGCGAAGATGGCCGGGGCCGTTGAGGCGGGCCGGTCGTTGGCCCTGGCGTCGGCGGCAGAGCGCCTGCGCCGTGCCGGTTTCCTGGCGGACCGGGCCTGGGCGCGCTTCCGGCAGGGCGACGCCGACGACCCGTTCACGCTGGTGCCCATCTACTTACATCAACCCGGAGTGCCCCACCCATGAACGCCCGGCCCGGCTATGTGTTGCGCCCGATGCGCCACGAGGACATCGCCCAGGTGGTCAGTATCGACCGGCTGTCGTTCCCGATGCCCTGGTCATACAACACCTACCGCTACGAGATCAGCCACAACCCCTCCAGCACGATGGTCACGTTGAGCCTCGACAGTCCGGGCGAAGCGGCGACTCCTCCCAGCCGGAATGGCCTGCCCGGCCTGGTGAACCGGCTGCTTGGCAGACAAATGCCAGGCCGCGATTCCATCGTGGTGGGTTATGGCGGCTTCTGGTTCCGGCAGCGGCAGGCGCACATCAGCACCATCGCCGTCCATCCGGACTATCGGGGGCGAGGGCTGGGGGAATTGCTGCTGGCTGGCATGATCCGCCGGGCGCTGGACATGGATGCGCTGATCATCTCCCTGGAGGTGCGCGTCAGCAACGCCCCGGCCATCGCCCTCTACCGCAAGTATGAGTTCGCCCAGTTTGGCCTCAAGCGCCACTACTATCGCGACAACGGCGAAGACGCCTATGACCTGCGCATCGCCCCCGCCGACCAGGCGTACCGGGCGCGGCTGGAAAAACGGTGGGCGGCCCTGTCGCCGCGCATCCGTTTTACGGACCAGTTCACCCAGGTCGTTTCGTCTGGAACAAATATTCGGTTTTGAGTATAGTCGTCAGCAGCCGATCAGCAGCCAGGAAGGATATGGATCATGACCGAATCCCTGGAAGCGCGCCAGACTCAACTGGAGGCCATCGCCGCAGAAGTCGCCGCCTGCCGGAACTGCCCGCTCCACAAAGCCCGCACGCATACCGTGCCCGGTTCCGGCCCGGTGAACGCCGAGATCATGTTCATCGGCGAAGCGCCCGGCTTCCATGAAGATCAACAGGGTCTGCCATTCGTCGGGGCCAGCGGCAAGTACCTGGACCAGCTGCTGGCCGACGTGGGGCTGAGCCGCCGGGAGGTGTTCATCACCAACGTGGTGAAGTGCCGCCCGCCCCAGAACCGCGAGCCGCTGCAACCGGAACTGGAAGCCTGCGAGGAGTACCTCAACCGCCAGATCGCGCTGATCAATCCCAAGATCATCATCACCCTGGGACGCTTCAGCATGGCCAAGTATTTCCCTGACGGGCGGATCAGCAAGATTCACGGCCACCCCAAGCGAATGGGCGGGCGCATCTATTATCCGATGTACCACCCGGCAGCCGTGCTGCGCACGCCGAACCTGCGTCCGGAGATGGAAGCCGACATGAAGCGCGTGCCGGACCTGATCAAAGAGGCCGAGTCTGGCGCGCTGCCGGAGAACGACGAGCCAGAAGTGCCACGACAGTTGAGTCTGTTCTGAGCGTTTGCCTGCTTCGGGCGCAGGCGGTCAAATAGGGTGTCAACCGCCGCGCCGGTCCTGGGCCATGACATGAATGATGAGGCACGGTGGCGTCGCCTTCGCTCACGCCGCCGCGTATGGTGTCCCGCCCTGTCTGGTCGCCGCAGGGCGCTAGGGGAGTTTGTGCTGTGGAATCCGAAGTTATCACGACCGCCCCCCCACCTGAAGCCACGGTCGACATCTCAGACCCCCGGGTGCGGCGGCGGAACTTTCTGGCTCTGATGGGCGATTATGTGCTGTTCGGCCTAGCCTTCGGCATCCTGAATCCCTCGGTCCTGCCGCCGGATTTCGTGGCCCAGTTGGGTGGCGGCCCCATACTGGTCGGGCTGGCCGGGCTGGCCTTCAAGCTGCCGTGGCTGCTGCCGCAGTTGCTGGTGGCTCCCCTGGTGAACCGGGCCAGATGCAAAAAGCATTATGTCACCATCCCCGCCCTGCCAACGCGCGGCTGGTACCTGCCGGTGGCGGCGCTGATGGTCCTGGCCGGGCCGGGGCAGCCCGGCCTGCTGATCGCCCTGCTGCTCAGCGGGTATGCCACGCTGGCCGTGGGCGATGGCCTGGCCGTGGTGGCCTGGATGGACGTGATCGGCAGCAGCCTGGGCAACGAGCTGCGCGGCTGGCTGTTCGGGGCAGCGCAGGCGACAACGGGCGTGATCACGGCGGTGGCGATCTCGCCGCTGGTGCGTCTGATCCTGGGGGCGAACGGCCCCTCCTTCCCCAACAATTACGCCCTGCTGCTGGCCATCGCGGGCGTGCTGTTGCTGTTGGCCCTATTATCATACACCCGCGTGCAGGAGGGGCACTCCCCGCCGCCCAAGGATTCCCCCTCGCTGCGCCAGTACCGCGCTTTCCTGGCCCGCCTGCTGCGAGGGGATAACGGGTTTTGCCACTACCTGGTCATGCGCTTTGTCTATGACCTGAGCGCCATCGCCATCCCGTTTTATATCGTCTTCGCCACCCAGCAGCTGGGCCAGGAAAGCGCCGTCGCCATCAGCGACCAGGTGCTGCTGACCACGTTGACGGGCACCGTGGCCGCGTTGGGGTTGGGGCGCGTCAACGAACGACTCGGCTCACACGCCGTGATCCGCATCGCTACCCTGGCGGCGACGCTGGGCCCGTTGCTGATCCTGAGCACGGGCGCGATTGGTGTCCTGGGCCTGCACCTGTTGTGGATCAGCCTGGGCGTCCTCAACGTGGCTTTCGTGCCGGGCTTCCTGAATTGGGTGGTGGAATACGCACCGGAAGGCTACCGACCTATCTACAGCGGGCTGTCCAACACGTTCAGCGTGATCGCCTTGCTGGGGCCGCTGTTCGGCGGCGTGATCGTCAACTTGGCGTCCTACGGCGCGCTGTTTGCGCTGGCGGCGGTCCTGGGGGGCAGCGCGCTGCTGCTGGCCCTGGGCCTGCCGGACCCAAGAAAGAATCGCAGCGGACAACCGGTTGCCGCCAGTGATCGATGACCGGCCTCGTTACGTAAGCTCCGCCGCCGGGAGGCCGTGCCCTGCGTGGATGCTTTGGCCTGCCCGACACAACGCGGTATACTGTCGCGGGCGAGGCAGCCTCCCCGGCAGACACATCAGGGGGCGTCAGGAAGGACCATGATGCAATTCGTGCCGATCATGATCGCCAGTTTTGCGGCAGCGCTGGGCCTGACGCCGGTGGCGCGGGGGCTGGCGCGCCGTTTTGACGTGGTGGACCACCCCAGCAGCCGCAAGATTCACACCTCAGCCACGCCCTACCTGGGAGGGCTGGCCATTTATGGGGGAATGGCGCTGGCCCTGATCCTGTTCAGCCCCCGCGACTATCTGGTGGAGACGCTGGCCATCGGCGCGGGCGCGTCATGGCTGGCGCTGGTGGGCCTGCTCGACGACCGTTACAGCCTGCCCCCCTGGCAGAAGTTCCTGGCCCAGTTTGTCGCCGGAATCGTGCTGGTCCTGGCCGGGGTCCGCATCCGGCTGACCGGCCTGCCGCTGGCGGACGCCGGGCTGACCATCCTCTTTGTGGCGACGATCACCAACGCCGTCAATTTCCTGGATAACATGGACGGCCTGGCCGCCGGCCTGACGGGCATCGCGGCGGGCTTCTTTTTTATCCTGGCCGTGGGGGAAGGGCAGGGCCTGGTGGCCAGCTTGGCCGCCGCGATCTGCGGCTCGGCCATCGGCTTCCTGATCTTCAACTTCAGCCCGGCCAGCATCTTCATGGGGGATATGGGCAGTCTGGTGTTAGGGTTTATGCTGGCCGTGCTGGCGATCAAGCTGCGCTTTAACATGCCGCTGTCCATTTCCACCTGGTCGGTGCCGCTGCTGGTGCTGGGTCTGCCGGTCTTCGACATCTCCCTGGTCGTCTTCACTCGCCTGCGGGAAGGCCGCTCCCCTGCCGAGGCCGGGAAGGATCACACGTCCCACCGACTGGTCCAGATGGGCCTCAGCCCGCGTAACGCCGTGCTGGTGTTATACGCCGTGTGTGTGGGATTGGGTTTTATGGCGGTGATCGTCAACCGCACCCCGCCGCCGACAGCCACCGTCCTCATCGGCCTCACGCTGCTCCTGGCGCTGGTCGCCTTTGTGGGGCTGGAGGTTTTTCGTCATCGACAGCGACAGAACCCCCATGAATGAAACCTATCTGGTCACGGGCGGGGCGGGTTTTATCGGCTCCCACCTGGTCGAAGCCCTGGTTGATGCCGGGCATGCCGTCCGCGTGATCGACAACTTCGCCACCGGCAAGCCGGAGAACATCGCCCACCTGCGGGATCGTATCGAGTTCCATGAGATCGACATCACCGACCGCGCCGCGCTGGACGGGCCGATGGCTGGCGTGGATTACGTGCTCCATCAGGCGGCGATTCCATCGGTGCCGCGCAGCGTGGACGATCCGCTGGGCACCCACGCGGCCAACGTCACCGGCACGATCAACGTGCTGGATGCCGCGCGGCGGGCGGGCGTCCGGCGGGTGATTTATGCCGCCTCTTCCTCGGCCTACGGGGAGCTGCCGGGCGAATTCAAGCGGGAGGACATGGCCCCCCAGCCGCTCTCCCCTTACGCCGCCGCCAAACTGGCCGGGGAATACTACTGCCAGGCGTTCTACCAGGTCTTCGGTCTGGAAACGGTGTGCCTGCGCTACTTTAATGTCTTCGGCCCGCGCCAGGACCCCACCAGCCAGTACGCCGCCGTGATCCCGCTGTTTATCACCGCCATGCTGGACGGTCGCCCACCGGTGGTTTTCGGCGACGGGCGGCAGTCCCGCGACTTCACCTACATCGATAACGTGGTAACCGGCAACCTGCTGGCCTGCCATGCCCCCGCTGAAGTGGCCGGGCAGGTGATCAACCTGGCCTGCGGCGACCGCATCACCCTGCTGGAACTGATCGACCGGATCAACGAGCACCTCAACACCGCCATCCAGCCGGTATTCGACGCCCCGCGCCCCGGCGACATCATGAACTCGCGGGCCGATATCCGCAAGGCCCGCCGCCTGCTGGGCTTCCAACCGCAGGTGAGCTTTCAAGAGGGGCTGCGGCGCACCATCGAGTGGTTCCGGGCGAGGGCGTAATGTCCCCCCAGCGCGGCCCGCCGCCGCCATCGGACGGCTGCGCCCCTGGCACCTCCCTGAACACTGCGGGAGGCCGGGGCGTTTTTAGTTTATTTTTAGGGACGGGCGGCAGATTTTCAGCTATGATAGAATTATCTGGACGGATCACGTGTTTACAGTTGTCAAAATCGATGGCGTTATTGTATCCTAAAGGCACAATCCATGTAATATCAATTATTGAGCCGGAAGCCTGACCCATGCGTGTCACTCACCTGGTCAAAGCCAATGGCCTGGCAGGGGTGGAACGCCACCTGCTGACCCTCCTGCCCGCCCTGCGGGGCCGCAGCGTGGACGCCGACCTGGTCCTGCTGGCCACGCCGGATAACCCGGCTGCCGCCATGATCGCCGCCGCCGAGAATGCCGGCATCCCCGTGTACCGGGAGGTACTGCCCCATGCCGTCGCCCCCGGCCTGCTGGCCCGGCTGACGCGCTACTTCCGCCGCCACAAGCCCGATCTAGTCCACACCCATCTGTTCCATGCCGACGTGTACGGGGTGCTGGCCGCGCGGTGGGCCGGGGTGAGTAAGGTGGTCAGCAGCCGCTACGCGGAACGCGCCGCCGCCAGACGGTGGACGACGCGCTGGTTGAACCGCTGGCTGTGGAAGCGCATCGACCACGGGATCGCGGTTAATGCCTGCGCCCGCGATTTCGCCCTCACCACGGAAGGCATCCGCCCGGAGCACATCACCACCGTCCACTACGGCCTGGCCTCCGACAAGCTGCGGGTGGGCCAGGGGGCGCGGGCCGTGTTGGGCGCTGAACTGGGCATTCCCTCGCCCGAAGCGCCGTTGATCGGCCTGGCGTGCAGGCTGGACGGGCAGCATGATGAACCGATGTCCACCCTGCAGGCATTCTGGCATATCTCGGCGCGCCACCCGGAAGCCCACCTGCTGATCACGGGCGATGGGCCGCTGCGCCAATCCCTGGAACGGCAGGCGCGCGGCTACGGCCTGGAACAGCAGGTGCATTTTCTCGGCTGGCGCGACGACATGCCCGCCATCATCGCCGTGCTGGATGTGCTCATCGTGTCCGGCGCGCAGGCCGGGGCGGACATGGCTCTGCTGGAGGCCATGGCCTTGGGGACGCCGGTCATCGCCAGCGACGCCGATTCCACCCTGGAGATCGTGATCAACGGGGAAACAGGGCTGCTGATCCCGATGCAACGGGTCGATCTGCTGACCAGCAGCCTGGCGCTGTTGCTGGAGGACGGAGAGCTGCGCCGCCGCATGGCCGCCGCCGCCCGCCAGCGCCTCGAGTCGAACTTCAGCGTGGACCGCATGGTCGACGAAATCCTGGACGTGTACGAGCAGCTTCTCGCGGGCTGATCGTCAGGCGGCCAGCAGGCGGGGTCGTTGGGCGTTGGCAGCAGGCACCTAGGCCGGCTCGGTCATGCCCCGCAGCAGCAGCGCCACCCCAAACACCAGCAGCGGGATGCCGATGAGGCCGCCGATCACGGTCATGGTCAGCGCCACGCCGATGCCCACGCACGCCACGCCGATCCCGATGGTGAGCCACCGCCCGGCTGCCTGTTGAACGGACGCCGTCAGCCGCTCCAACGCGCGATAAACCCGCCGCACCACGGCCATCACTCCCTCACGTGGCATACCCGCCCGGTTTTCGACCAACCAGCCCCCCAACGATGATAACGCCGGTCCCTAGCGCGGCAGCTTGTCCAGGATGTTTTGCAACCCGGCCGGCAGCGGGGCGGAGAAGGTGAGCGGCTGGCCGGTGCTGGGCGACTGCACCGTCAGCTCAGCGGCGTGCAGGAAGTGCCGCTTGAGCCGGATACGCTGCTTCCGGTAGCCGTAGGTGGTATCCCCGACCACCGGATGGCCGATGAACGCCAGGTGCACGCGGATCTGGTGCGTGCGACCGGTGAGCGGGTGCACCTCCAGCAGGGCGTGATCGGCATAATATTCCAGCACGCGGAATTCGGTGATTGCTTCGCGGCCCTCGCGCCTCACCGCCATCCGTTTGCGCTGGCGGGGGTCGCGTCCGATAGGCGCTTCGATGCGCCCGGTGGCGCTGTCCGGGTTGCCCTCCACCAGCGCCAGGTAGCGTTTGTGGATCGCTCGCGACTCAAACTGCTCGGCCAGGGCGCGGTGGGCCTGGGGTGTCCTGGCGACCACGATCACGCCGGAGGTATCCTTGTCCAGCCGGTGGACGATGCCTGCCCGATGCTGGTCGCCAACCTGGGCCAGCTCCGGCCAGCGGTAGAGCACGGCGTTGACCAGCGTGCCGGTGTCATTGCCATAAGCGGGATGAACCACCATCCCGGCGGGCTTGTCGATGGCGATCAGGTCGTCGTCCTCGTAGAGCACGGTGAGCAGGATGTTCTCCGGGAGGACTTCGCTGATCTCCGGCGGCGGCAGGTAGACGGCGATCACCTCGCCGCCCTCGATGCGGTAGGAGGGCTTGCTGAGGTGGCCGTTGACCGTGATCCGGCCATCCTTGATCAGCGTCTGGATGTGGGTGCGGGACAGGTCTTCCAGCTCATCAGCGATCAGCCTGTCCAGCCGCTCGCCCGCCGCCTCGGCAATCAGGATGATATCCGGTTCCTGGGCTTCGGTCATGGGATCGGCTTCCCCGGTCGGTCCATATCAGGCCCAGCATACCCCGATCTTCAACCGTGTCGCAAGATGAGGCACCCAGAGCCTGTCCGGGATAACATCCGCGCGTCGACGTTAGTCAGCTTTTTCCGCCTCGAGGTAAGCCATGGGGATGGTCAGCGCCAGCTCGCCGCGTTCGGCGGCCAGCCGGTTCAGGCCATCCTCGATCCGGTGGAATAAGACGGCGGCGTCCACGTCCGGTGGCAGCCATTCGCGCCACGCTTCCATAAACGCCAGCCGGGTGAAGGCGTGCCGCAGGAAGGCGCTGCCATCCAGGTAGCGCATGGTGAACGTCCGCTCGTGCACCTGGCGCACAGCGAACCCGGCTGCTTCCAGTTCAGCACAGGCCGCGTCGACGGTGACGCGATGACGGATGTGCGCCTCCAGCGCCGGCAGCAGATCGGCCCGGTCGCAATCACGCAGGACCTGGGCATAAACGGTGTAAAATTCCTCCATGTGGCCGCGCAGATTGGTGGTGAGCACCAGCCGCGCCCCGATCCGGGACACGCGGACGCATTCTTGCAGGACGAGCGCCGGGTCCTGGAAGTTGTTGATCCCCAGGTTGGAGACGATCAGGTCAAACGTGCCCGCCGGGAACGGGATGCGCCCGCCGTCGCCGTGGACCAGCCGGGTGTTGGACACCCCCCAGACAGCGATCTTCTGGCGCGCCCGCTGGAGCGCCACCCGCCAGCCATCCAGGCCATACGCCATGCAGGAACGCCCCAACCGCTGCGCCAGCTCCAGCAGGGGGAAGCCCGCCCCGCAGCCCAGATCGAGCACCCGCAGGCCGGGCTGGAGCGGGACATGTTCCAGCAGCATTGCCCCGAACATGGCGGACCACAGCGGCACTTCGTCGAATACGGCCACGCAGTCCGGGCTGTTCCAATCGACCAACGGTCCCAGGTACTCGGTCATGGCTCCCTCGCCCGTCCGGTGAGGATATACACACCTTGTGACGGCGGCCTAGCATACCCGGACCGGCGGCCAGTCCGCAACAGGCCGTCAGCCTGGTCCGCGGGGTTCGACGCCACATGGCCCAGGGCATCAGGCGAAAGGACGTATACTCAGGATACGGCCAGGAAGAACGGGCAGGGGATAAGCGAGGTTACGCATGAAATACGGTTTTGTGTTTCCCCAAGGAGACGTGCATACCGCCCTGGCGTGCGCCCAGGAGGCGGAGGCGGCGGGTTGGGACGGCTTTTTCGTCTGGGAGGCGGTGTGGAGCACCGACGCCTGGGTGTTGCTGGGAGCCATAGCCGCGCGTACCACCCGCATCCGCCTGGGCACCATGCTCACGCCGATCTCCCGCATGCGGCCGTGGAAGCTTGCCAGTGAGACGGCGACGCTCGACAACCTGTCCCGTGGGCGTCTGATTCTGTCCGTCGGGCTGGGGGCAGTGGACACCGGCTTCGAAGCGTTCGGCGAGGTGACGGACCGCCAGACCCGCGCCGAGCTTCTCGATGAGGGGATGGACATCCTGACGGGCCTGTGGGGCGGACAGCCCTTCACCTACCAGGGCAAACATTACCAGATCAGGGAGCTGAAGTTTCCTCACCCGCCCCCGCCGCCCGTGCAGTCGCCCCGCATCCCCATCTGGGTGGTCGGAGCCTGGCCGCGCCAGCGATCGATGCGGCGGGCGCTCCGCTGGGACGGACTGCTGCCGGCCAAGTTGAACGACCAGGGGAAGTTCGAGGCGCTTACGCCGGATGACATCCGGGACATGAAGGCTTACATCGACCAGAATCGCCCGCTGACCACACCCTTCGACATCGTGGTCGAGGGCACGACGCCGGGCGACGATCCCAAAGGAGCTGCCGCCGAGGTGCGTCGCTGGGGGGAGGCCGGGGCGACCTGGTGGATCGAGGCGATGTGGGATATGCCCGACGCCGACCGGACCCTGGCCCGCATCCGGCAGGGGCCGCCGCGCGTCGACTGATCCAGCCTGGCACGGGCAGGCGATGCGTCCCCTCAGCGGGAAGCGGCCTGCCCGTCGGCTCAGGCGAGCATACCGGGCCGGCCCTGCTCCCCGCTGAAGCTCGTAACCAGGAGGCCGCCCTCAGGCTGGCCTATTCCAGGTTGACGTATTCCAGCTCCATGCTCATCTGGGCCGGAATCGAGTCCGGTGTGGCAGAGGGTCTGGGGGCGGCGTTGGCGCTGCGGGAGGCGCTGCCGTTGCCGGGCGTCCCGATGGTGCGCGTGGTGCTGGCCCGCCCATTGGCATTTGACGGCGATGCCTGGTACGCGGCCGGGCGGCTGTCACGGATGGTCGGCGTATAACTCCGGCGCGGCGTCTCCAGCGGCGTCGCCGGTCGCTCCGGAAGGGATGACTGGGACAACGCCTCTTCGCGCCGGGGGGCTGCCGGGCTTTGATATCCCCGTCCGGCCCCCTGGCCGAAGAAGCCCCGCTGCGAGTCGTAGGAACGGCGGGTATCCGGATAGTCGGCGGCGCGGGCGTAATACGACGAAGACTCCACTGCTGCGCTGCGGACCTCGCTGTGATCCGGCAGGGCGCTGGCGGAACCCGGCCCAGGCACCGTGCGCGCGACTTCCCGCCCCTGCGGGGACTGGCGGCGACCGCCGAAGACCGGGCGCGCCCGGCCTTCGACCACCTTACCCGCCTCCTTCTCGGCGGTGGTGAAGATGTGATCCCCGGCGAAGGCGAAGGTGCCGATGATCAGGATGCGCGTCAGCCAGACCAGCAGGGCGATGAAGATCGGGCCGTAGTGCAGGATATCCGCCCGATTGAGGATTTCGTTGCCCAGCCCGGGGTTGGCGGACAGCGCGCTACCCACCGCCCACCACGTCATGAGGGCGTTCATACCCGCGCCCAGGAACCATGCCCCGGTCAACAGCCAGATCTCTTTCGGCTCCTTACGCCCGGTCTCCGGCGTGAACAGCCGCGACAGCCCGGCGAAGTCGATGCCGCAGAAAGCGATGGCCAGCACGGTGGCCCAGGTGGCCACGCCCAGCGCCTCGCGGTCGCCGAACAGGCTGTCCAGGGCGAATTCGGTGGTGGCGAAATTGAACAACTCAAACGCCACCAGCGCCGCCAGCAGAATCAAACCGAACCACAGGCCGCGCCCGTGCAGCCGTCTCCGCAACCGGTCGATGCCGGTGAATAGCTGATAGTTGGGTTGGAACGTCGTTGTCGCCATGGACCGCGCTCCTTCTCCGATGCAGAACCTTTGTTCTATTCCGTGTCTGTCCCTATCATAGATCGGAACACATGTTCTGTCAACAAAAAGGGGAGAGCAGAAGGTTAGACTTCGGTTTGCTTTTATCGGGGAGCGGTGGACTTCATCCGGGGGCGACCGAGGAAGGTCCGTCTTCTGATGACCGGCTGTCCGGCAGCCCCTGATCCCCGGCCGGAAGGGTCAGTTTGGCGCGGCGGTCCGCCCACCACATCAGGATCAGCAAGGCGAACACGCCGACCACAATGCTGCTGTCGGCGATGTTAAACACCGGCCAGAATTTAACATCAAAAAAATCGACCACGTAACCCAACCGCACCCGGTCAATCAGGTTACCGACGGCCCCACCCAGCTGCAACCCCAGCGCGACCCGCACCAGCCAGGCCCGCTCCGGCAACTGGCGGTAGAAATAGATGATCACCCCGACCACGACCAGGGCGATGATCATCAACAGCGTGCCCCCGCCGGGCAGGATGCCGAAAACCGCGCCGGTATTTCTCACATGGTGGATGGTGAAGTAGGGACGGAGGGCCTCAATGGGCATCCATTCCTCGTAGGGTTCGAGGTTGGCGACCACCAGCGTCTTTGTCAACTGGTCGGCGACGATCACGGTCAGTGCCACGGCCAGCAACATCAACCATTTTATCAAACGCATCACGGATCAGCTCCGGCGATAGTCGCGGGCCTCGGCGCAATCCAGGCACAGCGGCGTATATGGGATGGCTTCCAGGCGAGCGAGATCGATCGGCGCGCCACAGCGCTCGCAAATGCCATACGTGCCATTTTCCAGCTTCGTCAGGGCATCCTCGACCAAACGCAATCGACGTTCGCAATCGGTGCGGAGGGCCAGGTCCTTGGCCTGGTCAAAGGCCTGCGTGGCGTCGTCCGCCTGATGGTTGGTATACCCGGTGCCGTCGAGCGCCAGCGTGTCCTTCAGACCCTCAACTTTGACCCGCAGCTCTTCGCGCATGCGGTGGAGTACCGGCTTCAGCTCTTGAGTCGTTTTTATCATCGCCTCCACTCCCAGTACCAGGTATGAACAAACCGTTATAAGCGCGCATTGTATCGGATGCCCCGGCGAGTCACAACTGCCCGCCAGGCAAACCGGGCGGCCCCATCCCGGCACACCTACCGGCCAGGGTCGAGCGGCCCCTGGGCTGAGGGCAGGAACTGCCGGGTGGCCTCCACGGCGGCCAGCCAGACTTCCCGCACGCTGACGCCGTGTTCGGCGGCCCGCGCGGCGCAGTCGTCATGCTCCGGCGAGCATTTGTGCATCCCGCCGCCCAGATCAGCCACCTTGACCCGCACCCTGCCGAAGGGCGTCTCCACGGTGCGCCCGTCGCGCGGCAAGGCCCATCGCTCGACCTGCCACTCGCGGATGCCGAGGGTGGTGGTCTGGCGGAAGAGCAGCGCCCGCAGGTCGGCGGCTTTATCCGGGCGGCATAGCACCTCCACCACCACCGCCGGTCGGCCCTTCTTCATGTGGATGGGCGTCAGCCATACGTCAAGCGCCCCCGCCGCCAGTGCCGCCTCCATCAGTGGCCCGTACCATTCGGGGACCATGTCATCCAGGTTGCAGGCCAGCACGGTCAGGGTTTCCGCTTCAGCGGCGACCGGCGTCGCGGCAGCTTCCCCGATCACCAGACGCAGCATGTTGGGACGGTCCGGCCAATCCCTGGTCCCCGCCCCGTAGCCGACTCGCGTCACCCGCAGGCGCGGCATCAGCCCGAAGGAGTCAGCTAGGCCGGTGATCAGGGCCGCGCCGGTGGGCGTCACCGTCTCGCCCGCCAGGTCCACGCCAACCACGGGAACGCCCGTCAACAACGCAACCACCGCCGGGGGCGGCACTGGATAAAGGCCATGGGCGACCGGGATCGTCCCGTGCGACCAGGGCAGCGGCGCGGAGACCAGGCGCTCCACGCCCAGCGCGTCCAGCCCGGCGACGACGCCCGCAATGTCCACCACCGTATCCACCGCGCCAACCTCGTGGAAGTGCACCGCCTCCACCGGCACGCCATGGGCTTTCGCCTCGGCCTCGGCCAGGGCCGTCACGATGTTCACCGCCCGCGACCGCACGGTGGCCGGTAACGCCGCCCCTTCCAGGAGACGGATCAGGTCGGCAGCGTGGCGGAGCGGCTGCGCCTCCGGCGCGCGCACGTCGACGTGCGTCCCGGCCAGGCCGTGCTGGCGGACCGGCGTCGCCTGGACCGTCACACCCTCCAGCCCCAACGCCTCAACGACGGCCTGTAGCGCTTCCAGCGGCCAGCCCGCGTCAACCAGCGCGCCCAGCAGCATATCCCCGCTGGCCCCGGCGAACGGGTCAAGATAGGCGATCCGCGTCATATCTCAGCTTCGGTCCCGTCTGAGAAGGAAACTCTGCCCCACTGGCGCAGCTTATGGAGGATGCGATGGGCGGCGGCAGCCGCGCCCAGGCCGTTGTCGATGTTGACCACGGTCACGCCCGGCGCGCAGCTATTTAACATGCCCAGCAACGCCGCCAGCCCCTGGAAACTCGCGCCGTAGCCCACGCTGGTCGGCACGGCAATAACCGGCGAAGCGACCAGGCCGCCCACTAGCGTCGGCAGCGCGCCCTCCATACCCGCCACCACGATCAGCACGTCGGCCCTGGCCAGCGCCTCGACGTGGGCCAGCAGGCGGTGCACGCCCGCCACGCCGACATCGTACAGCCGCTCCACGCCGTCGCCCAGGAAGTCCAGCACGCCCAACACCTCTTCGGCGACGGGCAGGTCGGAGGTGCCTGCCGCCACCACCATCGCCCGTCCCGCCGCCTGTCGAGGCATCTGGCCAGCCGTCAGCAGGCGGGAGGTCGCATCATAGCCAGCCTCCGGCAGGGCAGCGCGGACAGCGGCGGCATGATCCGCGTTGGCGCGGGCGGCCAGGGCGCAACCCTGCCGCTCCACCATGCGGACCATGATGGCCGCCACCTGATCGGGCGTCTTGCTCTCGGCGTAAACGAATTCCGGCAGGCCCTGCCGGGCCAGGCGGTCGTGATCCAGGCGGGCGAAGTCACCCACCTGTTCGTAAGGGGGGCGATGGTCATCCACGACGGGTCAGTGCCTCATTGCCGCTGCCGCTGCGAAAGCCCTGCAAGTCCAGCGTGACGTACACATAGCCTGCCGCCTTGAGATCGGCCACGATGCGCTCCCGATGGGCGAGCACGGCGGGGAAATCTTCCGGCGGCACCTCGATGCGGGCCACGTCCTCATGGTGGCGCACCCGCAGCTGGCCCAGCCCCAGGGCGCGCAGGACACCCTCCGCCCGGTCGATCTGGACCAGAACTTCCGGCGTGATGGCCTGACCATAGGCCACGCGGCTGGAGAGACAGGCCATGGCGGGCTTGTTCCAGTTGCTGAGGCCCAGGTGGCGGGCCAGCATCCGCACCTCGGTTTTGGTGAATCCAGCCTCTTGAAGCGGGCTGCGCACGCCGCGCTCGCGCCCCGCCTGCCGACCGGGCCGGTGATCGCCCCCATCGTCGACGTTGGAACCGTCCACGATTACGTCGAAACGGCCTGCCTCGGCCAGCTCACATAACTCGTCGTACAGGTGCGTCTTGCAGAAATAACAGCGGTTGGCCGGGTTGGCCGCGTAACGCGGATCGTGCACCTCCTGCGTGCGCACCAGTTGATACGGCGCGCCGATCGCCTCCAGCAGGGCGATGGCCCCCGGTTGCTCGGCGGCGCTGTAGCTCTCGCTGATGGCCAGGACGGCCAGCATGTCGTCGCCCAGCACATCATGGGCGACCCTGACCACCAGGGTGCTGTCCACCCCGCCGGAATAGGCCACCAAAACGCGGCCCATCGCCGCCAGCAGCGATTGCAGGCGCTGGTACTTCTCGGCCAGCGCGGGGGGCAGGTCCACCGCCGTGGAAATATCGATGTTCGCCAGTGAAATCACCACGTAGTACTCTCCAACTCACGCAGCAGTTACGCAGTTCCAGGTTGACCGTCCTATTTTTTTACCACAGAGATACGAAGTTCACGAAGAACACAAAGGTTTTTATAGATTTTCTTCGCGCTCTTGGTGTGCTTTGTGCCCTTCATGGTAAATGACTCCGGCCAACTGCGTAACTCCTGTCACCAATAGAAATCCATTTCCGGCCCCGCGATTATAACGGGTATTCCCTCGCTGCCAAGCCGGGGGAATCGGCCCTCCGGCCGTTCAAACAGGTAACGTGCGAGGAAGCAGGTTTCCGGCGCGCCATCAGGTCGCCAAAAGGCGGGAACGGTGGTACCATTGGCGATAAATTCCAGAGCGGACTTATCGGCATTCGTGTCACGACAAGGGGGGACATCGTCGAGCAGAGCGGGGAGCCAGTCCCATGAACGGCAGCAAATGGCTCTTGTCCTGGGTAGTCGTCCTGGCAGCCACCCTCATCACCGGGACCGCCTCCGCGCAGGGTGACCGCCGTGATGCCGAGCGTACCCTGCACCTCCTGGAAAATACCGCCATACCCGTCCGCGACGCCATCGACCTGGCCGGCCGGCTGAGCGGGGTGGCCGGAGCGGCGGCCATCACCGTGCCGCCCGCCCCCGCCTACCAGATCGGGGATCGAGCGACCTTCACCGTCAGCAACAGCGACGAAGAGCGCCACTTTGTGATCGAGGCCTGCCTGGCGGCAGCAGCGCCGGGCGTTTACCTGTGGGTGGAGGATGGCATCGCCTACGACCCGGAGCGGCTCGCCCAGATCGCCGCCACGCTGGACAGCGCGCTCTTCCCCCGAATCCGCGCCCTTTTCGGGCAGGAGCCTAACCCCGGCATCGACCACGATCCACACATCTACATCCTCCACGCCACCCACCTCGGCGAGACCATCGGCGGCTACTTCAACGACGCCAGCACCTACCCGCAACCGATCATCAGCACCAGCAATGAGCACGAGATGTTCGTGATCGCGGTGGATAACGTGCCTGTCGACAGCCCATCCTATTTTTATGTGCTGGCTCACGAGTTCGTCCACATGATCCAGCACCACGAAGACCTCAACGAAGAGACCTGGGTGATCGAAGGCATGGCCGAACTGGGCGCTTTCCTGACCGTCACGCCGCAGACTTTCTCCATCCAGAGTTATCTGGCCAACCCCACCGTGCAACTCAACGCCTGGGACATCGACCAGGCCAGTCCGTACTACGGGGCGGCCTCCTTGTTCTTCACCTACCTGGTCGAACGATTTGGCCCGGACTTCGTGCTGACCCATTCGCGGGAGCCAGCCGACGGCATCACCGGCATCAACCACGCCCTGGCTGCCATCCAGGCGTCCGATCCCGTCACCGACCAGCCGATCACGTTCGCCGATGTGTTCGCGGACTGGCTGGTCGCCAACCTGGTGGATACGCCGACTATAGGCGACGGCCGCTATGATTACCGGCTGATCGACCTGGCTGGATTTCGGGCGTCCCTCTCCGGCTCGGTTGACCGTTACCCGGCCTCGACCCCGGAGCAGACCATCAACCAGCATGGGGCCCATTACATCCGCCTGGGGAGCGATACCCCGCGCCCGCTGACCGTGACTTTCCAGGGTAACCAGGCGGTGCGGGTGGTGCCGACGGACGCGCCCAGCGGCGACCATTTTTACTGGGCCAACCGCTCCGATCAGAGCAATCCCCGGCTGACCCGCGCCTTCGACCTGAGCGCGGTCGACCGGGCCACCCTGCGCTTCGCCTCCTGGTTCGAGATGACATCCTTCTGGGATTACGGCTACCTGAGCATCTCCACCGATGGCGGCCTGACCTGGACGGTGCTGGAAACGCCCGCCACCACCCGCGAGAACCCCAACAACCGGGCTTTCGCCGCGGGCATCACGGGCTTCAGCAGTGGGGGCACGGCGACGCGCCCGGCCCCGTTTATAGGCATCAACTATGACCCCGGCACCGGCATGATCACCGCCCTGGTTCCCGAAAGCGGCGCGGCAAGGGCGGGCCTGCTGCCTGGCGACATCCTGCTCGCCATCGATGGAGTCCCCTTCCCCCCCACCCAACTGGTGCAGCGCCTGAACGAATACGCCGTGGGCGATACCGCCATCTTCACCGTGAACCGGGGCGGCGAGCCGCTGGAGGTGCCGGTCACGCTGGGAGCGCACCCTGAGCGGGTGCTCCTGCCCAAGGCGGACTGGATCACGGAGGAGGTCGACCTGACGCCCTTCGTCGGCGGCGAGGCGCTGGTGCGCTTTGAGTATGTGACCGACCAGGCCTTCACCCGCAACGGCTGGGTGCTGGACGATATCAGCATCCCGGAGATCGGCTACTTCGATGATGCCGAGGACGACTCCGGCGGCTGGAACATGGAAGGCTGGGTGCGAATCGGGAACTTCCTGCCTCAGCATTTCCTGATCGAGGTCGTGGAAAGCGGCCCACCGCTGCGCGTCCGGCGGCTGCTGATGCCGGGCGGGGGCACGGCGGGCCAATGGACGGTGGAGGTTGGCCCGGATTCCCCTGCCGTGCTGATCATCAGCGGCATGACTCCCTACACCACCCAACCGGCGACCTACCGCCTGTTGATCGAAGCCGCGGGATAACGTCCGCATGGCCCGGCAACCCGCGGAAGCGTTGAGCGAAATGCCCCCTGTCCGATGATTGCCCGGCAAGCGTCAGGCGCGGGTCAGGCACGGCGCAGCGGGCTGTGGTCTACTGGGGCAGGTCGAATCACCACCACGAGGGGATGATCGGTGTCTGCGCCAATGAAACCGAAGAACGACGAATCGGATACGCTGGCGGAGGCCTACTGGTTGGGGAAACTGGACCCGGAGGCCGACGCCGCCGACGCGCCAGACGATGCCAGACCGGCGGACGTGCTGGGCGACTTCCTGCGAGAACTCCAGACCCGGCACCTGGTTATCCGCTGCCGCCGACAGACCATCGATCTGCCGTTGTTCGTGGCCCTCATCATCGGCGTGGCCGTGCCTCAGGCGGCGGGTCTGGTGGTCATGGGAGCCTTGTTCGGCTGGTGGCGGGTGAGCCTCACCCAGGCCAGAGTGGACAACACGGCAGATCACCCGACCAAGAGGAAATTCAGCCTGTAAGCTGCCGCCCGCGACTGGCCCCGGCGAGAACACCAGCGGGGCGGCGCTCAGGGGAAGGTCCTGCTGCCGCCCCATGTCGCATCCGGCGATCGGGCGCGTTTACTCCAGCGCCAGGGCGATGGTGGCGCGGGCCAGGCTGGTGCCGTCGTCCAGCACAGCCGTGCTGATCGTCAGGTTCTCGATGAGGCTGAGCGCGTCCAGGACCTGCGCCCGTGGGCCGCGCATGGTGGCGAACATCCGCCGCTGCTGCTCTTCCCGCTGGCGCTGGCGTTCGGCGCGCTCTTCCGGGGTCGGCGTGGAGGGGGTGGGCGACTCCAGGCTCTCCAAGATCTCCTCAAAGACATCGCCCATCGTCGGGCCGACCATGGTCAGGATCACCAGGTCGGCCAGGACATCCACGCCCTCGTTAGACACATACCAGACCGAGGTCGGGCCGGGCAGCAGGTACTCGCTGGCGGCGGCGAAGCCTGGCGTCCTCCTCAGGCCATCCCCCGGGACGAGGGCCGCCGTCACCGCGCCGCGCGTGCCGATGGCCAGCACGTCGCCGCTCACCCCGATCAGGATGTCCAGCGACTCCAGCGCCACTTCCGCCTCCTCAACAGGGAAGTGGAGCACCAGGGCGTTCCCGTCGCCGATGGCTTCCTGCGTGACCGTCGCCTGGACATCGGGCGCGTCCGCCAGCAGGGCGGGCAGGGTATCGGAAAGCTGGGCGAACACGTTCCGCGCGGCAGCGGGATCGGTCGCTTCCACCACGAAGCCGAAGTCAACGGGCAGCGTCTCCAGGGCCATGGCGGCCACCGGGTCGTCGTAGATGCGGTCGAAAAACGCCCGGTCACCGCTCAGGAACAGCGCGAAGTCGCCCGTCATCCAGGACAGCACGTCCTCCTCCAGATCGAGGCCCAGCGCCCCTTTGATGGCCAGCATCACGAAGTTGAGACCGGAGTCAAATTCATCCGGGTCGTCCCCCTGCATCTCGGCAATGGCGCGGATGTTTTGTAGCAGCGCCTGGTAGCCGCTCCACAGGTCCGTGGCGTGGATCACGTACTGGGCCTCGGCTGGTATGTGGCGGGCAAAGGCGAAGTCCACCGGCGTGGTGGAGGGGAGCGTCAGCCCGGCCCCGGCCATCGCCTCCAGGTCCATTTGGACAGCAACGTCCATCGTCAGCACGCGCCCATCCAGCGTGGTGAAGCCGATGGCCACGTCGCTGGGAGCGGCCCCGGCCAGCGCGTTCAGCCGCTGGGCCCGGCCCACCAGCCCTCTGAGTTCGCGTCTCTGGGCAGCGGCGATGACGGTTCCCTCGACATACACCAGGACGTTGTAGGCATCCTCTGGCAGCGGCTGGAAAGCGCCGGTAAACGCTTCGTCCTCGGCCAGGGTGGAGGCAAAACCAGACACCATCACCTCCACCGGCACAAAGATGGGCATCAATGCCACACTATCGCCGACCATGATGACGCCCTCTTCACCTTCGACAGTGCTCCGGAAAACGGTGTAACTGCCCGCTGTGGTCACCTCAACGCGCCCCCCGGCCACCCTCTCGATGAACGCTTCCAGGGCGGCCCGGTCGGTGACGGCGACGGCGAAGATGACCGGCACATCCTCGTCATTGGACGGGTCGTCATCGAATTGGGTGTCCAGCGATACCACGCCCAGCGCCGCAGTGTCACCCAGCCAGTTACGGACGGCGCTCTGGAAGGTGCCGCCGGGCATCAGGTCGCCGATACCCGCGTCCAGCGCCGCTCGGAGGCTGAATGGGCCGGGGGACGCCGCTGGCGGCAGCCGGTTGATGATCGCCCCAATCAGGCCATCCAGTTCGCCAATGAAGGCGTCATCCGTCCGCACCCCCACGTACAGGGCCGTGTCAGCGGGCATGTAGGCGGCCAGCGCCATCAGATCCGCCACGGGCACCGCCGCCAGGGCTGGCAGCGGCAGCGCCCCCACCAGTAAAACGACCATCAGCAACAAAACGGTGGCTGTTCTCATGTGACACCTTTCGTTTGTGAGCAGATTGCCAGTTCCTATACTATACGGGCATTCGTAATTCCGCGCTGGTGAACGGCGCGGCCACAGCCAGCATCCGTCATGCCTGAAGATCGCCTGACGGCCGGCCTGTCGCATCAATGCCGATCATGGTTGGGATATTGGAACCTGCCATTGTTGAATGCAGCCGTAATAAACGCTAAACTATAGAAGATACCTGCATTTTATCACAAGGTGGCGAGTCCGCTGGGGGGCGTAACGATGGGCAAACCGGAGCCGAACAAAACCTGTTTTGTGATCGCCGTGGCCGGGCCGAGCAACAGCGATGTCCGGCGTCGGTCCGAGCGAGTTTTTAAGTACATCATCAAGCCAGCTGCGGAAGCCTACGGGTATACCTGCGTCCGGGCCGATCCGGCCGCCAAACCCGGTCTGGTCACCCCGGATACGATTTACCACCTGGTCAACGATCCGCTGGTCATCGTCGACCTGACCGACTACCATCCGGGCATGTTTTACCAGCTTGGCATCCGGCACATGGTCCGCAAGCCGGTGGCCCACGTCGTCCGTAAGGAGCAGGCGTTGCCATTGGAGCTGGCCGACGTGCAGACGATCCCCTACGATCTCAGCCTGGAGGGCGCGGAAGCCTGCAAAGAGGAACTGCTCGATTTCATCGACTACGTCGAGCGCAACCCTGACGACGTGGAGAACCCCATTTCGGCCAACGTCGAGCTGCGCGCCCTGCGCCGCAGCGATAACCCGGTGGAGCGCACCCACGCCCAGATCGTGGCCATGCTGCGCCGCCTCAACGCCAAGATCGACACCCTGACCCACGGCAGCGAAAAACCGGAACTGGACTTCACCGGCTTCGCCGAAGTCTGGGTGGACCTCAAAGCGCTGGAAGACATGCTTGATGTGGCGGAAGAGGAGTTGCTCAGCGCGTCACAGATCATGCGGGCGCGCAAGCTGGTGCAAAAGGTGCAGCGCACCCTGGGCGCGACCCTGGCCACCCTGGCCGAGCCGGCCTACGTCCGCTGGGAGGACCAGTTGTGGCGGCGGGAGCAGGGCGATGCGGAGGCGCTGGGCAAAGCGCTGGCCAACCTCTACAAAGTGACCACCCAACCGCTGGAGCCGCTGGACCCGGCCCTGATCGAAGCGGCGCTGGCCCGAAATAACGAACAGGGGGCGACCTGAAACAATGGAGCCGACATCATCACGACGAATTTGACGGGGAACGGGGCGCTGCCCGGTCGCCCTGCCGTCGTTCTGGGCTGGGACGGGCTTGCTCACCGCCACTTGCGGGAAGCGTTGGCCCGCATCTTTTCCAGGTAGGCCGCCTCCAGGTCCACGCCCAGGTAGTTGGCCAGCTTGAGCAGGTAGGCCAGCACGTCGGCCATCTCCGAACCGAAATCTTCCCGCGGGGGCGGCGCGCCCTGATCCCGCCTGGCCCCCCACTTCTGGGACAGCAGCCGGGCCAGCTCCCCCATCTCCTCTTGTAACAGGATGAAATTGAAGAACGGGTCCGGGTCGAAGCCTTTGGCCGCGTCCAGCCAGTGGTGGAAGCTCTGAAAGTCGCGCAGGCGGCGCTCGCTGGCCGCCAAGTCCGGCGGCGGGGTCTCCGGCCCCGGCAGGCCAGCAGCATCAACCACCACCCCGCGCCCCTCGCCGTTGAAGCCGGGCAGCGCTTCCTGGCGCGGCGCGCGGCCCAGCGCGGCCAGCACCCGGGCGGTGACCTCGCGGCGGTCCTCGTCGCGGGCGACAAAATCCAGCCGGTTGGCGTCCAGCGTCAGGACTGGCGCGTGCGGGTAGTCGGCAAAAAACGCGTCGTAGGCGCGGCGCAGGCTATCGATGTAGTCGCGTTCCATGCCGCGCTCGTAGGGCCGGTCGCGCTGGGTGATGCGCCGCATCAGCACGTCGGTATCCGCCCGCAGGAAAACGACCAGGTCGGGCGTCTCGATGCGCTCGGCCAGCGCGTCGTGCACCCGCTCGTACATATCCAGCTCATCGCCGCTGAGGTTGAGGCGGGCGAAGAGCGCATCCTTGGCGAAGATGTAGTCGCTGATCAGCGGGCGGGCGGCCATCTTGAGCGAGCGCTGCTGGTGGTAGCGGCTCAGCAGGAAAAAGATCTGCGTCTGGAAGGCGTAACGCGCCCGGTCCTGGTAGAAACTGCTGAGGAAAGGGTTCTCCTCAAAGACCTCCAACACCAGTTGCGCGCCCAGCGCCGGTTGCAGCAGGCGGGCCAGCGTGGTTTTGCCGACGCCGATCACGCCCTCGACTGCCACATAGGTCATAGCGCCGCTCCTCCGGTGATAGGCGGTGAACGTCGGCGCACAGTATACCACCGGGGACGTGAACGAGGGGAACGCGCTCTTACGTCGGCATCGCCATGATCATGGGCATCATCGCGCTGAGGATCAGCGCAAACCCGATGGCCGTCAGGATGGCCAGCAGGATCGGGCCGATGATCAGCGCCGCGCAGCCCTGCCACAGGCCGATGTTGTGCAGGTCGGCCAGCCGTTGCGCCATCCAGTAGCAGCCGCCAGCCGCCGCCGCCAGCCCGATCAGCGGGGCCGCGCAGGCGTAGTTGGGATCGAACACGGGCAGCACCGTGGCCCCATAAAACACGGCCAGGACGCCGGTCTGAATCGGGATCAGGGTGTGGTAGGTCTCCCGCAGGGAGGCTTCGCCGATGAAAAACTTGACCATCAGGTGCACGGCACCGTTGCTCAGCAGGGCGGAGATCATCATGTATCCGGCAAACGCCGCCGCGCTTAACAGCACCTGCGTCATCGGGGTCTTGTAAGCGGGCGGCACGTTGGCATCCATGATGATGATGACGATGACCAGCACCAGCACCGTCACCACAAACATGATGGCCAGGTCGATGTTAACATCGCTCCAGGTGACTTCCTTGCGAGGCTGGCCTGTCTTTTTTTCCGCCCCCACTGGCTGCTCCTGGCGTCGGTGTCGCCGAGATATAGCTGACGCCGCGCCGGATCGCGCAGAACGGCGATCGCTTCCTCCGGCTGGACGTGCAGAATCCCGGCGGCCAGGTTGCGGGTCGGCAGGTCGTAGGCCAGGTTGGGATTGAGTTCCAGGGCGCGCAGCAACTCCTGCGCTGCCTTCACGGGGTCATGCTTCATCATCAGGTCCAGAGCGCGGTTGTAGTAACTGGTGGCCCGCTCAACGTCCTGCTTGGACACGGCGACCGCTGTGCTCAGGCCCGTGCCGTAAGATACTTCGGCGGGCAGGCGGCTGGGGTCTTGCCACCCGCCGGCCATCGCGTCGTCGTCGGCCTGGCGGCTGGTGTCTGGCTCCGATCTTATATCGAGAGCATACGTCTCGGCTGGGAGCGGCTGAGGAGGCTGGACCGTCTGGGGCTGGGTCTGCTGGGTGATATAACGCCCGGCCTTGTAGGCCAGATCGCGGAGTTCCGGGACCGGGTCATGGCGGTATACGTGGGCCAGCGCCTGGAGCGCGCGCCGGTCTCTGGCCTTGCCCAGCGCGATGATGGCCTGCCGCCGCTGCTCCGGGTCATCGCTGCGCAGTTGGGCGATGTGGGTTTGACTCATGGAAAAATCCCCCCTGACCTCTCAACTATCCGCTACACGGCATAGGCTACAACAGTCCGGGCCTTGGTGCCACCGGGCAGCGCGGGGGCGGGGTTCCCGACTGACGAGGATCGGGGAATCGACAGCCGGACTCCTGGCTCTGGCACCGCCTCGCCAGGGAGCAATTTTTCACCATAATTATTGAATACTAAAGTGTATCGCTGTGAGACAAAAAGGTCTCAACGAATTGTCTATATATTGTCTGCAAAGATTGGCGTATTGTCAGGAAACCCCAATGCAGTACCAGGGTACTATAACCTTGACGTTGACAGTAATTTACGATCTGGGTGCGGGCAAAATTTATTTATTTTTTATAATTCGTTCTTGGCAAATAAGGGCTTTTCCCCTCCGAGGCCCCGGTCCGCTGGGCAGGTCACAGCAACCGGTTCCAGCGGGCCTCGGAGTCGAAAGCGAAGGAGAGATTCGGTAGCCGCCCTGTCCACCTGGAGTGGAGCGTGATTCATGCTTAACAAAACCCCCCGTCCTAAAGACTTCCCTCGCCCCGAAGAATTATATGAGCAGCTCAAAACACGCCGCCTGGCGGACTCGGACGCGCCAGCCGCCCTCCCCCGCCAGACCGGCCCGCTGGACGCGGACCTGGGCGCGCCCTGGGTGGTGGAGCTGATCATCCACGGCACGCCGATCACCGTGCGGATGGAAGTCAATAACCGTATTATCCTGGGTCGCTCCGACGTCAAAGCCAACATCTATCCCGATCTGGACCTCACCCCTTATGGAGGGCTGGAGAAGGGTGTCTCTCGCCAGCACGCCGCCATCATCGCCGAGAGCGACCGCCTGATGATCATCGACCTGGAAAGCACCAACGGCACTTTCGTCAACGCGCAACGAATCCAGCCCAACAAGCCCTACCGCCTGCGGCACGGCGACGATGTTCACATCGGCAAGGTGCGCATCGAGGTGCGGATGGAAGTTGTGCCGGTGCACGAGCAGATGATCCGCGAGCAGCCCTGGGTGCGGCTGCATCCGGAAGCAGTCAGCGGGACCGGCCAGCACATCCTGCTCATTGAAGATAACTGGGACGTGGCCGACACGCTGAAGATCATCCTGACCCGCAGCGGCTACCAGGTGCACACCGTGGACGAGATGCGAGCGGCCTACCATGCCGTCACCGTCCGCCTGCCGGATGCCGTGGTGCTCGACCTGGCCGTCAACACCGTCAACGCCCTGGAAATCTGCCGGTACATCCAGCGCCTGGCCCACAACAGTTATGTGCCGATCATCGTCATCACCGACAGCACCGACCGGGAACGGCTCAGCGAAGTGATGAGCGCCGGGGTGGATGCCATACTTGGCAAGCCCATCGGGGTGAACGAACTGGTGCGCACCGTCTCCTCGCTGACCCAGGAGGGGAGCATTCAGGGCAGGAGCCTGCAACGCCACAACACGGCCGACAAGGATGGCGACGCCCCTGCCTCCGCCCCGGGAGGGCGCTAAGCCGCCTGGCAGGCTGGCGCGGCCAGCGCGTCATCTGGCAGGACCAACAACAAGGGGCGGTACTGAGCCGCCCCTGATGTCCCCTGACGATCCCAAAAGGTCTATCGCTCGTCCTCCTCGCGCAGACTCAGCAGTCGCCCGGCCTGCCGCAGGACCAGCCCCCCAGTCACCAGCGTCAGTCCCAGAATAATCGTCAGCGCCAGCCCGACCCTCGCCCCCGGCGGGCCAGGGTCGTCGGGAAACTCCGCTCCGGTGGGGGGAGCCAGCTGCGGCGCGACCGTGATCGTCAGGCCCGCCGACTGTGCCCGGACCATTCCCCCCTCATCCAGCGCCAGGGCCGTGATCGTCACCTCGCCTTGCAGCCCGCTGAGGTCGGCGACGGCGGCCCATTCACCCCCCACCCCAACATCCGCCGTCCCCAGGACGCTGCCCATCGCGTCCACCAGACTGATGCGGTCACCTGCCCCGCCCCGGCCCCCGAACCTCACCGCCCCCGCCCCGACAGTATCTCCCGCTGACGGGACGGTGATCACGGGCCGGACAGGGGCCGGCGTGACGGTGGCCGATGGGGTGGCGGTCGGTGGGACCAGCGTCGGCGACGGTGTCCGCGTCGGAGACGGCGGGACCGGCGTCGCTGACGGCGTCCATGTCGGTGTGGCGGTGGGCGAGGGCGTATCAGATGGGCGCGCAGTCAGCGTGAGGGAGGGCGGAGGTGGCGTGCGGGTTGGTGTGGCGGTAGTCGTCGGTGTATCGCTGGGAGTGGCGCTCGGTGTGTCAGTGGCGGTGGCCGTGTGGGTCAGCGTCGGCGTGTCAGACGGGCGCGCAGTCGGCGTGATCGATGGCGGGCGCGGCGTGCGGGTGGCCGTCGGCTGGAGGGCCAGCGACGGGGCGGTGGCGGTGACGCGGGGCGTGCGGGTCGGCGTGGTGGTAGCCGTCGGCGTATCAGACGGGCGCGTAGTCGGCGTGATCGATGGCGGACGCGGCGTGCGAGTGGCCGTCGGCTGGAGAGCCAGCGACGGGGCGGTGGCGGTGACACGGGGTGTGCGGGGCGGCGTGGTGGTAGTCGTCGGCGTATCAGACGGGCGCGCAGTCGGCGTGATCGATGGCGGGCGC
>DAOTXK010000298.1:0-5354 GCA_034435395.1 Anaerolineae bacterium
GAGCAGGCCGGTGCGCGTCTGCCGCCAGATGCGGAAGTCGGCGGCGGCGAAGGACTCCGA
Source organism: Anaerolineae bacterium (assembly GCA_034435395.1). Taxonomy (GTDB): domain Bacteria; phylum Chloroflexota; class Anaerolineae; order Aggregatilineales; family Ch27; genus DAOTXK01. The sequence goes on from DAOTXK010000298.1 coordinate 61, forward strand.
TAGCTCCAGGATCGCCAGCGCGCGGGCCAGGTCCATCGCGTTGGAGAGGTGGGGCGGGCTTTGGAACATATACGTCAGGATGTAGTCGCGCACGCCAGTGCGCCGCGCGTTGTGCGCGTAGAGATAGGCCGAGGCGCACACCACAACGTCCGGCGCGTCGCGCATGCCCCAGTGATAGGACTCGTTGCCCTCCACCGGGATATCGCGCTCGCCGTGCCACGCCATAAGCGCCTGGTGCTCACCGATCGACTGCTCCAGCGGCGAGGGCCCCCGCCCGTCCATGGCGTTGAACCAGAACAGCGAGGTGGCGCACCAGGCGTTGTGGATCGTCCGGACCAGCAGGTCGGCGTACTGGAGGTGGTCCGCCGTGCCGGAGTAGGAGCGCAGCAGCGGATAGTTGCCGCGCCGGGAAGCCTGATACAGTTCGGTCAGGTCTTCCTCGGTACGGAAGGGCACGCCCCCGGCCCCCCGGCTGCGAAGGTCCTGCTGAAGCGGGCGGAAGAAGTGCTCCTGCGCGTCCTGGTCCGCGCCCAGTGAGATCACGTCCAGCACGCCCGCCTCCGCGATCCGGGCGATGCCCGCCACCGTCGGCGCGATGGACGGCGCGGGGAGGCCGAAGTGATGCCGCAGAATGGGATATGGGGCCTTCCAGCGGATGCGGTCCACCGCCCGCCCCGGAAAGGCCGACGGACCAGCGTCGTCCGCCGTCCGGCCTTCCAGCGCCAGCCGGACCTGATGCGGCGGCTCCTCGCCGGAGAACACGGCGTCGAAGAAGTCAAATTCGCGGGCCACTTCGGCCACCGGCGGCGTGCCGCAGAAAAAGACCCGCGCCCGGCCCAGCATCCCGGCAGCGGCCAGCATGCCGCGCAATTCCTGGAATAACGTCCGGGCGTTGGCGGGCGTCAGGCGGTAGCTGACCCCGATCACATCCGGGTCGTAGGCCACCACGGCGTCGACGAACGCTTCCAGGTCAGTGGCCGGGCCGGTGAAGTACGTCTCGTAACCCACCTCTTCGGCGGCGGCCAGGAAGCGGGTCACCCCGGCCACGTGGGCGCAGTCGCCGATGCTGCCCGCCAGCACTTTACCCGGTTTTCCTCGCATGGCGTCCCTCCGATGAACGCGCCAGTGTGTGCCTAACGGTCGCCCTGGTGAGAATCAGCCGCCTCGTTCATGGGCGCTTCGGCGGTGCCCATCTCCACCAGCCGGGTGATCTCCGGGAGGGAAAGGCCAACCAACCCCATACGCTCCAGCGTGCGCCCCCGGTGGCGATAGTCCGTGCCGTGGAGAACACAGGCCAGCTGGATCATGGCCTCGATGCCCCACACGTCGACGCCGAAGCGCCGTCCCAACTCGGCAATCGGCACCAGGCTGTAGGGCACGTCCTCGAAGATGTAGCGGTGGCGCAGGGTGCGCGGCGCGGTGATGCCCTTGTAGCCGGGGTTGTCGTGGATGGCCTCGAAAAGATTCTCCCCATGGGCCGAATAGGCCCGCGCCAGCCACTCGCTGGCCGTCTGCGCTTTGACCCCCAGCGCGGTGGCCACCGTCACCCGCTCGCGGTCCACCCGCTCCAACACCTTGGCTATGGAGGGGGTGACGCCATCCACATAAAACTGGAACTCGCCGCTGGTGTGTTCGATCCAGCCGGCGTTGAGCAGCGTCAGCGTCGGATGGAAGACCGCGCCCATGTTATTCAGGCTGGTGTAGAGCACGTTTTTGGCGGCGATGAACTGTGGATACACCTCCTGCAAGATGTCCAGCACTGCCCCGGTCCGGGTCGCCGGGAGCGCGGCCAGGGGGACGGTGTTCTTGCGCCGGAAGATGGTCGCTTCCGCCGGGCCGTTGCTCCGGCTGGCGAAAAGAAACGTCTCCGTCTCGGCGACGGTCACGTCGGCGGCGCAGCCCTGCTCCTGTAATAGCTGCCGGACCTCCAGCGCGCCCCCGGTGCGGCCAGGATTCAGCACCACGATCTGGCCGTCTTGCAGGTGGGGGGCGCAGGCCAGCGTGATATCCCGATGGGCGGACGAGGGCACGACCACCATGATCAACTGCGAGCCTTCCAGCGCCTCGGCCATCTCGCTCGTCACCACGCGAATGTGACCGAACTGCTGGGTGCCATCTTCCAGCGTGACCTCGATCCCGCCGCGCGCCGCCACCTCCGTGATGTGCTCGGCATTGCGGTTGTACAGGCGGACGTTATACCCCCGCACGGCCAGATCGGCAGCCATTGCCTTGCCGCCATGCCCGGCACCGATGATGGTGATTTGTAATCCAGTTCCGCTGACCATCGTTCTCCATCCTGCCGCAGAACACCGCCGAAATGATGTTAGTAAAACGGCCAAAGGGCCGTCGCGGACTTCCTTTGCCGGATCGGGCAAGTGGGAGCCAGGAAAAACGCGCTACAGGCGGCGGGACCTTCGGGCGCAAAAAAGGAACGGCAACCAGCCGCCGCAGAACAGGGATGCCCTGCCCTCTGCCAGGACGGAGTCTAACAGCGATACCCCCGCCCGCAAAACGAAAATAGGCTTAAGCAAGCATCAATTTCAGCGGCGGCGCAGGTTGCGCACCACAAACCAGGTGGTGATCCCCAGCAACATCAGCGGCAACAGCGACAGCACCACCACCGCCACCAGTTGCAGCGGCGGCTCCGCCAACACCCTCGGCCAGGCGATCTCGCTGGCGTCCTTGATCAGCGAGGGCACCGACACCAGGGAGAGCAGGATGAGCATGATGGTGATGGTCAGGCCGGTGCGGCTTTCGGCCTCTTCCTGCGCCCGGCTCTCATACTGAAGCTGGGTGCTGCTGTAATAACTCAGGAACGAGTTCAACTCGTCCATATTGGCGTTGACGTGCTGGGCGATCCGCAACACGCCCAGCTGTTCCAGCAGGTGGGCATAGATGGCGACCACGTCGGTGGCGTTTGTCAGGCTGGAGGGCACCAGGGCATAACGCAGGTCCGGCAGGATGTTAAACGCCTGGGCCACCCCCTGCGCCAGCGCCCTGAGCCGCCGTTTGTCGTCCTCGTCCAGCAGGCCGTCGTTCACGCGGGCGGTCAGGTTGGAGATGGTGGACAGCAGTTCCGTGCTCTGGCGTTCGATCAACTGCCACTCCGTCTTGAGGTTGACCAGCCACTCCACCCCCCGCGCCACGCCCCGCCAGAAATCGGCGCGGGTATAGCCGCTCAGGTCTTCCAGAAGCTTCAGGTCCTGGGCGGGCATGGTATAGACGATCATGGCATCGTTGGTCACCAGGCAGAGGTCGGTCACCCAGGGCGCGAGGTTGAGCAGGTCAGTGCCGGCGATCGGGCGGCGGCGGCGCATGTCGCGGGCCGCCCCGCCCCGCAGGACCGTCGCCAGCCGCGTCAGCCCCAAAGCGAAGGAGCCATATTCTCCTGTCAACTGGTCGGGCGTGATGGTCTGGCCGCCACGGTGGACATGTGCCAGCTGGATGGTCGTATACCGGTCGTGGAGCGGCAGGCGACCCTGGCGCTGCTCCGGGTCGAAGGCGATGTGGATGCGCTGGCCGTAGTCGTCGGTCAGGTCCAGGCAGCCCCCCATCGCTGTCATCAGCGCCGCCGTCACATCCATGGCGATGCGCCAGCTGGAGCGCGACTCCTGGTACTCCAGGTCACCATCGCGCGCCCGCTCCACCCCCTGGATTTCGGCGGCGATGGTCGAGAGCGGCACATCCTCAAAGTGGCGGAACATCCGCACCATGGCAAACCCGTTGCGCGTCAGCGCCACCTGGTAGTCCCACAGGGGGAAGGTCTCGATCAGCACCTCGTCGCCTTCCAGCCGCTCCGGCGAAGCCAGGAAGGCTTCTTCGTCCAGGCGATAGGTGGGGAAAAAATACTGCGAAAGCACGTAGCCGCGAAAGATACGCAACTGGTGAGCGGCCTCCAGCAGCTGATCTTCGTCCCGGTCCCGCACGAAGGGGAGCCGCATCCGTTCCGGCAGCGCTTTGAGGTAGCGGGCATAGGCCGCCGTGCCCCGAATCTCCTCAAAGCGGTCGACCCCCGCGCCGTCGGCTGCTTCTTCCCGGCTCACGAACCGCTTGAGGTTGACGATCATGATCAGGGTGACGATCCCGCTGGCCATGATGGGCTTATCGCCGGTCAGTGCGGGCATACGGGCGTCCTCCTTACGTCTCCACGGTCACGGCGCATGTGATCGGAAATGGTATCCGCGTCGGGCGGGCAGGGCAAGCGGGCGCATACGGATGCCACCAGCAGGCGGTTACCCGCCCTGGCGGCTCGCCGAGGCCGTCACTTTCCCCCACCCCCCAGCGCCCGGATCGTCTGGCCTGGATCGTCGGACAGCACGCAGTCCACGCCCAGCCGCCGGTAGTAACGCAGGCGCGGCTCCGGTCGGGGGTCCAGCGGGCAGAAGACCTGCCCCCGCTGGTGGCACAGCCACACATACAGCGGGTTGACGACCAGCACCGGCCACCACGCCCCCAGCATCGGATACCGGGCGGGCGGCCAGGGGTTAAAGACGAGGATCGGCGCGGTCACGAATGGATATTCCGCCGCCGCGATCACCGTGTCCAGGATCGCCCGGCTGAAGGAAGCCAGGATGACCCGGTCCAGGGCATGGTGGGCGGCCAGCGCCTCGACCAGCAGGGACACGTCCGCCGCCCGGGTGAAGGCCGGCTCCTTCAGCTCCAGCAGGAAGTACGTCCGGTCGGCGTAGGCGGCCAGCAGCTCGTCCAGCGTCAGGACACGCTCGTCCGGGTAGCGGTCCAGGCCCGGCCCGCGCAGGCGCAGCCGTTGGATCGCCGCCAGCGTCAGGTCCGCGACGCGCCCGCTCCCGTCGGTGGTGCGGTCCACCGTCGCGTCGTGGAGGCAGACGATCTGGCGGTCTTTGGTGAGGCGCAGGTCGGTCTCCAGCGCGTCGGCCCCCTGGGCCAGCGCCAGATCAAAAGCCGCCCGGCTGTTTTCCGGGGCCAGGACGCGGTTGCCGCGATGCGCGATCACCAAAGGCCGGTCGCGCCGCTGGCGCAGCGGGGCGGGGATGGTGACGTCGTAATTTTTCATGGGAGGATGCTCGCCAAAGCCACTGGCCGTCAGCCGTCAACGCTCAGCCATCCGTCAGGTCCGCGCCGCCCGCCACGCCGGGCCCATCAACCGTAACATCCAGCATTCACCATTCCCGGTGGCCGTTGCGCGGCGGGCCGGTCCCGCGTATAAACGAGACATGACCGATCACGCCCCTATTTTGCCCGACTCCTTCCGCTCCGCCAAACACCCGCCCGAATACCTGCTGCACAAATACTGTGCGCGCAAGCCGCATAATGTG
>DAOTXK010000299.1:0-5723 GCA_034435395.1 Anaerolineae bacterium
GTGATCAAACAGCCGCTCGCGCAGGTAGCGCCGGAAGCTGGCCGGATGATCGGCGGACATGCCCAGGTATTCGTCCAGGTGAAAGGCCGTCACCCGCCGCCAGTCCAGCCCTTCCATCCGGATGAGCGCCGCCAGGAACGCTACCTGAGAAGCCCCCGTGGCGAAGATCACGTTCGCCTGGCCACAGGCGGCGAGCGCGTCCCGCACGCGCCCGGCCACGAACGCCGCCGCAGCCGCGCCCAACGATTCGGCATCCGGGAAGACCCGCACGTCGATAGAGTCCACCCGGAACTGCCGCGGTGGTCTGGGGTCACTCACCCGCCCCGTCCTTGCCTGCCCGGCCCGCCCCGGACCGATCACCGGCCATCGAGGCGCACCACGGCATAGGGCATCATCTCCACGACCGCGCCGTCCCCGCCCACCGTCAGCGGACGCCCGGCTTCCGCCCGGAAAGCCTCCGGATCGCGCATGGCGGCCTCAGCGTTGGTCTCATCCAGCGATCGGACCGTCAGCGCGCCGGACAGCCCCCGGACCGTCACGCGCTGCGGCTCCGGCGTGTAGTTCGCCAGCAGGACGCGCGTCCGGCCATCGCGGCGCAGGACCAGGCTGTCCACGGTCAACGGCGTCTTACTCCGGCAAATGACCACCTCGCCGCCCGCGAACTCGCCCACGTCGGCGAAGACGTGGTACATGGGGAAGACCCCGCCCGGCACCGACCGGAATTTGTCCGGCAACGGCGAGCCTTCCGGGCGCTCCATCACGCCCAGCCAGCCGGTGGTCTCGTAATACGTCAGGCTGTGCGCGCCGCCCTCCGCCAGATACTTGATGCTGCCCATCGTCCAGCCCGCGCCGAACAGCGACATCTGCCGGGCGTCGACCTGCCGGGGCAGCTCGCCGGGCGGCGCGGGCGGCTCCGGCCCGCTGGCATCGGGGTTCCAGCGGATCTTCAGCGTGACCGGGCCAACGGCGATGGGTTTGCCGCCGCAGAACTGCTGCGCGCTGACCACGGTGACCGCCTGGGTGGTCAGCGTTTCCACCAGGTCAAGGTTGGAGAAGGAGTGAACCTGCGGGTTAAGCGAGTAGGTCACCAGATCAAGGGCCTCCACCGGCGGACGCCCACGGTTCAGCTCGGTGAAATACGCATCCGTGCCCGCGCCGAGCCTGGCTTCAGGGTCGTAGTCCGCCAGATACAGCCGCGCCAGATTGACCCACCGCTCGCCCGTGGACCGTTCGCCCCGGTGGAAAATCAGCCATCTGACCACCAGCGGCCTGACGGTGTTCACCACCTGGCGGAAGGCGTTCAACTCCTCATCGGCGTCGTCGGAGACCCACATAGCCACTTCCAGCCGCGCGCCGATGGCCCGCGCTTCCTCGGCGGCCTGCTTCAGGACCGCCGCGGTCTGGCCGTCGTAGAGCCGCACATTGACGCGCAGGTGCGAGAGATGGAGGGCCTTGAGCCGCGCCACCGCCGTCGCGGACAGCGGTTCCCCGTGGCTGGCGACTCCCAGCCCGATCAGCGGCAACGGGGCGGATTGATCGTCGAGGGCGACGGTGAGGGCAGCTGCCGACGGGCTTTCGACCAGCCTGGGCGCATCGCCCAGCAGCCGGATGGTGACCCGCTGACTGATCCGGGTCCCCTGCTCCACGGTGACCGGGTAGGGGAGCGCCAGCGGCGTGCAGTACGTCTTGTAGGAGGCGTCGGTCCAGTTGCGCTGATCTTCCATCTCTAACGTGTCGCCCTCCATCAGCACCTCGGCCAGGACGCCGGGCAGGACCTGGTGCCGGATGGCGCGCACGTTAAGGAACGGCTGGTGCGGCGAGATGTACGCCGGGAAAACGCCCTCCGTCACCGTGCCGTCGACATGGATCACCGTGCAGGGCTGCCCGGCCAGGTCGCTGGGATGGAGGACGCAAAAGCCGATCCGGTTACGCGGGAAGGTCGAGCGCGCCTCGCCGTCAAACGTGAAGACGATGGTCCCCTCCGCTAACCCGGTGATGGTCCCCCGCCAGAAGAAGTCGATGCCGTCCTGCCGGTTGGTGACCTCGTAGGCGATGGTGAAGGACTCCGGTTGGGCCGCCAGCTGAACATTGGCCAGCTGCGGCGGGACGGTGCCCCAGTGGCGGTCGCGCACAGCGGCATACACGCGGCGCAGAATCTCGCGCTCGCCCAGCCGGAGGTAGCGCAGGTCGCCGTTGTCATAGACCACCGAGAGCGGCCCGGCGCGCAGGGTGACTCGCTCCGGCGGTGGCTCCTCCCGACCGTCATACAGCACCTGCCTGGTCAACAGCGCCATATGAATCACCTTTCACTCGCCAGCGCGGCGGCTGGCACCGATCATCGAACAGGCACCGCCGCCATAATCTCTCCACAGGTTGTCTCCGCTTCCACCCGGTCTGACTGTAGACAATATGCGACAGGGTGTCAAGGCACCGCGATCATCCGCCGCTGTTCAACGACGGTTCCCCGGCCCGGCGGGCGTCGCCAGCGGCGATCCCGTCCGCGGTCGGTCGGCGGTCGCGCTCCTGAAGTGATGTTATACTTTGATCGCCGAAGGGCGGACCTGTTGCCCTGTAACCCATGGAGGCTCCCACCGATGCGCGCCGATCACCTGCCCCGCCGCCAGTTTCTCGGCCTGACGGGCGCGAGCCTGCTCTCCCTGCTGGCCGGGGTCAGCGCCAGTCAACCCTGGCTCCCCGGCCCCTCGCTCGCTCAGCGGGCCGCCGCCTACCGCACCCGCGTCCTGCTGCACACTTACGATCCGACCCAGACGCCGACCACCGACGCCGTGCGCGCCGCCACCCTGGCGACCACCGATCTGAGCTGGCTGCGCCAGGGTGATTCCGTGTTCGTCAAGGTCGCCTGCAACTCGGACCTCCCCGCGCCATCGGTGACCTCGCCCGTCGTCCTGGAAGGTGTGGTACAGCTGCTGCGTGAGGCCGGGGCCGGGACGGTGTACGTCGGCGACATGAGCGGCGCGCTGTTCGTGCGCCACCTGCCCACGGCAACGATCGGCTCCACCCGCGAGAACATGCGCCAGAACGGCCTGCTGGCGGCGGCGGAATCGGTCGGCGCGACGGTCCACTGCTTTGAGGAGGTGCCCTTCGACCGGGCCTATATTCCCGGTCTCGCCCCGCAGGACGCCTACTGGGGAGACGACCTGCGGGTGGCCGCCATCCTGGACGAAGTGGATCACGTCGTCAATCTGCCGCGCCTGGGTAAACACGTCCTGGCGGGGGCGTCGCTGGGCCTCAAAAACGCCGTCGGCTGGATCAGCGATCACAGCCGCATGGTCCTGCACCGCGACGCCGCCACCTTCCACGAGAAGATCGCGGCCATCAACACCATCCCGCCACTGGCCGACAAGATGCGCCTGACGCTCACCCTGGTGGACCAGGCCCTCACCACCTATGGGCCGGATTCGGGTTATCATCTGGCGCTGGACCGCCCGCTGATCGTGGCCTCGACCGACGTGGCCAGCCACGACCAGGTGGCGCTGCTGGCGCTGCTGTGGGCGCGGGCGCACACCCCCGCCGCTGCCCGGTCGCAGGACCCGTACCCCGCCGAATCGCACAGCATGAACTGGTGGTTCGTGCGGGTGACCTGGGGAGCGGAAGCCGCCGCCGCGCTGGAGCAACTCCCCACCTTTCCCAATCTGGCCGCCGCCGACGCCCCCACGCCCATCAGCCGGGCCTTCGCTGTCCTGCATGGCGGTCGCCCGGAGGCGATCCGCGTCGTCACCGGCGGCCTGGGGCTGCCGGACGATCTGGCCGCTCTGCTGACCGCCGATCCGGCGCTGGGGATCGCGCTGGCCGGCGTCGGGTAGGGCCGATCTCAGCCATCCCGACCCGTGGGTCGTCATCATGACTTTTTATCCGCGCCGCCGTGACAACATGCCGTGGGGCGGGCGGCGGATCGCGCTATACTGATAACATGAGGACTCGACAGAGGCTTTGGGGTTTGGGACTGCTGGCGCTGCTGGCGGCGCTGGCCCTGGTGATCGGCGTCCATTCGCTCACGCGGGCGCGCACGACGGCCATCTCCGGCGTGGTGCGGACGGCGTCCGGCCCGGCGGCGGGGGCGGTGGTGCGCGTGCAATCGGGCGACTATTACACCGTGGCCGACGCCGGGGGCCGCTTCGAAATCGCCGTGGTCGAGCCGCTGCTCAGGCCGGACGCGCCACTCTATCTGACGGCGTGGGTTCCGGAGCACATCATCGGCTGGGCGGAGGCCGCGCCCGGCGCGACGGACGTGGTCATCGAGCTGACCGCCCATTACACCACCGACAACCCCAACTACGACTGGTTCTCCCACGAGGGCGACGCTGGATCGCTGAGCTGCTCACACTGCCTGCCCTGCTACGACGAGTGGCAGGCCGACGCGCATTCGCAAAGCGCCGTCAACCCGCGCTTCCTCAGCCTCTATAACGGCACGAACCTGGCGGGTACGCCCGGCGCGCCGACCGAGTACCGCTTCGACCCGGAGATCGGCGTCAGCGTGCCGGTGGCCCCGTCGCAGGGGCAGGACGGCGTGGGGCCGGGCTTCCGGCTGGATTACCCCGACCTGGGCGGCAACTGCGCGACCTGCCACGTCCCCGGCGCGGCGGCCCGGCCCGGCGGCGCTTACCACGTGGACCTCAACACCGTGACCGGGATCGACCGCGAGGGCGTGTTCTGCGAGTTCTGCCACAAGATCGGGGATGTTTATGTGCAGCCGGAGACCGGCCTGCCCAATCCCAGCCTGCCCGGCGTGCGGTCCCTGCGGCTCTACCGCCCGGAGGAAGGGCAGCAGATATTTTTCGCCAACCTGGATGACGTGTCCGGCGGGCGGCGCGTGACCTACCTGCCGCTGTTCCAGGAGAGCCAGTTCTGCGCGGCGTGCCATTTTGGCGCGTTCTGGGGCACAGTGGTCTATAATTCCTTTGGCGAATGGCTGGAAAGCCCTTACAGCGACCCGGAGACCGGCCAGACCTGCCAGGACTGCCACATGCCGACCGTCGATTACGCCTACTTCGTCTTCCCGGAGATGGGCGGCAATCCCCGCAACCCGGCCCGTCTGGTCAGCCACCGGATGCCCGGCGCGCTGGACGAAACACTCCTGCAAAACACCGCCACCGTCGAGGTGGAAGCCGCGCCGGAGGGCGACCGGCTGCGCGTCACTGTCCGCGTGACCAACACCGGCGCTGGCCACCACATCCCCACCGATAACCCGCTGCGTAACGTGATCCTGCTGGTCCGGGCCACGGCGGCGGACGGCTCGCCGCTCACCCTGCTCGACGGCCCGACGATCCCTGAATGGGGTGGCGTGGGCGATCCGGCGACCGGGCACTACGCCGGGCTGCCGGGCGTCCTCTACGCCAAGGTGCTGGCCGATTTCTACACCGGCGAGACGCCGAGTTACACCTACTGGCGGCAGTCGGTGATCGTCAGCGATAACCGGCTCCCCGCGTTGGCGATGGACGAGACGGTCTACGCTTTTGCCCTGCCCCCTGATGGCAGCCCGGTCACGGTGGAAGCGGAGTTGCTCCTGCGGCGGGCGTTCCAGGAATTGATGGACCTCAAAGGATGGGATGTGCCGGATATGCTGATGGCGCGAGAGACGGTGGTGGTGGGGGAATGAGCGAGCGTGACCGTCACGGCGCTCGCGACTCAGGTCGCCGGCTGAGGCGTGACCTGCGGTCGCCAACAGGCCAGGGACTTGAGTCCCTGGCGACAATGGCCCTGAG
>DAOTXK010000300.1:0-12542 GCA_034435395.1 Anaerolineae bacterium
GTTGCTGGTGGCCTTATGGGTGTATCTGGCTTTCGGCAGTGCCCTGGTGGAGGCTGTTCCTCTCGGCCAGGTGGCGACACCGACTCCCACCATTCCGCCGCTGTCGCCGCCAGGGGCCAACATTCCATCGGGCACGGAGTTATCCGACTTGGCCGCCGCGGCCCAGGCCGAGAATCTGGAGTGGCAGAACATCACCTTCTGGGCCCAGGGGGTGCTGGGCGATCCCCGGCTATCCAATCTGGCTATCGGGCTGAACATCGGACAGGAGTTCTTCAACCTTCAGGTACCGCTGCTCTCCGGTTCCACGCTGGCGGTGGCAGACCTTAGCGGGCCGGTGCTGATGAATTTCTGGGCATCGTGGTGCGAACCTTGCCGGCAGGAGCGCCCATTACTCATCGAAGCTCACGCTGACGAAGCCGCGCCGTTTCAGATAGTGTTGATCAATGTGTGGGATGAGATCGAGGCTTATGAGCGTTTCGCGGCGGCGGAGTTCCCGCCGACCCTGGCGACGGGGAGAGGGTCGGCAGACCTGCCTGATCGACTGGGTTTGCGGGCGATTCCGGTCAGTATCTTGCTGGGGGCCGATCATCGGATCGTGGCTGTCCATGTCGGCAACCTGACGCCAGCGGTGATGGCGCTTCTTTACGCCCTGGCAGGTCCTGAACCAGCTCCTGGCGCTCTGACGACGCCTGTAGCTGCTGCCACAGGCGCGGCACCATCGTTGCTGGAACTGGCGGCAGCGGCGGGGCGCGCCAATCGGCGCGAAAACGCGGTGACTATCTGGGCGGGCGGCCTGTTGGGTCAGGACAGCGGGATGCGGACCGGGGTGCGGGTGGGCGAAAAGCTGCCCTCTTTCGCCCTGGCGACGACCCAGGGCGAGGTGTTTCGTCTCGATGTGGCTGGTGAGCCGTACCTGGTGAACTTCTGGGCTTCCTGGTGTGGCCCGTGTATCACGGAATTTCCGCTGCTGGTCACTTATCACCAGCAGCCAGGGGCTTCTTTTCGGATTGCCTTCGTCAACGTCTGGGATGATCCTTACACCTACCGCCAGTTTCTGATGGATCACCCGGCGGATTTGCTGGCGATGATAGATGAGCGGGGGGCGCTGCCGGATATGTATGGATTCGACTTTATCCCGGTCTCCGTCCTGGTCGATGCGCAGGGGATCGTGCGGTTGATACAGCTGGGACCGGTCAACGAGGCACTGCTGGAATTTGCCAGCGCCTTACTGGCGGCGAGTTAGCGTTTCCCGTTGGCCTGTTGAACGACATGCCCGTTAATGAGTCTGTCTGGCAGGAGTCGCAACAGTGTATTTGGCGTAAGAATACCCCTCTGCTATACTGACGGCAGTAACGGTCTCTGTGCCCGGTATTACCACCATGATGCCAGGATAAGCTGAGTCTGACAGGGGGCGGCATGTCTTCCTTGAGGTTGATTCAGTCTGCCCGGGAGACCTTCCGGCAGTTGCAGTCCAGCAAAGATATACTGATCCTTCATCCGCAGTTCCGGTATCACAACGCTTTGATCGATGCGATAGTGGCGGACGCCTCGGAAAACGTGTTGTACCTCACCCTGCCAGGGCCTGGCACTCCGTTGGACACGCTGTGGAAATTGCTCGCCCATGAACTGGCGGATACCTACCATCTGATGCTCCCCACGCCGGATGCCTTGACACCGGCCACGGCGGCGGCGCTGTTTGCCCGGACGATTGGATCGCTTACACCCCTGATGGTGGTGATGACCGCTTACGATTATGCCGATGGGACCGTCCACGAATTTGTCGCCCAGGTCTCCGGTGGTGCACAGGGTCGACTGCGCCTGCTGCTGTCCAGCCGAGTCTGGCCTGATGCGCTGCTGGAGAAACTGCCGTCGCCCGCTATGGCTGCCGTTCTGCCGGTCGCGCCAGATGATATGCTGCTGGATTATCTGGCCCGTGATGAGGGCAAGGTGCTGCTGGAAGTGCGGGCGTTGGGCTTCGGGCAGGTGTTGATCGACGGTCGACAGATCGACCAGTGGGACGGGGCCTTACCCCGTTCGTTATTTTTTTACTTCGTCGATCGAGGGATGACGACCCGTGACGAGGTTTTCACCACCTTTTGGCCGGAACTGTCCACGCGCGAGGCGACGAACGTCTTTCATGTGACCAAACGTAAGATCAGTGAGATTCTGGGGGTTGATCTGACCGTTTACTCCTCCGGTTTTTACCGCATTTCTCCCCAGATCGATCTGCACTATGATGTGGTATCGTTTGGCGAGGCTGTGCAAAACAGCGCGGTCGCCGAAGCCGACGAGGCTGAGCTCCTGCTTGATCGCGCCATTGCCCTGCATGAGCGCGAGTTTCTCAGCGCGCTGGAGCAGCCCTGGGCGGCCAGGCGGCGTGATGAGCTGCGGCGCACCTACGTCGATGCGTTGACGGCGCTGGCCCGCATCTACGAAGACAAAGAGATGTATGCTGAAGCGCTGGGCCTGTACAGTCGCGCGTTTAGCGCGTTCCCGCAGCGGGAGGACCTGGCACGCGCGCAGATGCGCCTCTACCAGCGGGCCGGTCAGCCACGACGCGCTCTGGTGGTTTATGACCGCCTGGTCAAAGAGTTGGACCATTCCCTGGGGGTCGTTCCCAGCCCGGAAACCACCGCCCTAGCGGAGGAAATCCGGGAAGGGATGAACTGAGTTGTTCGTCCCGTGAGCCACCAGCCACATCATCAAGGCGATGATGTGGTTTTGTGTTGGCAGGATTGTTGGGCGAGATGGCGCATGCAGATCATCCTGGTGGAGCCTTATGACACCGGTTCCCATGCGGCCTGGATGCGCGGCTACCAGGCGCACAGCACCCATCAGGTGACGATCCTGAGTCTGCCCGGCCAGTTCTGGCAATGGCGGATGCATGGTGGGGCGGTGACGCTGGCCCGCCAGTTTCTGGAATCCGATCTCCACCCTGATCTGCTGGTGGCCAGCGACATGCTCGATTTGACCACCTTCCTGGCCCTGACCCGCGCGCGAACGGCCCGCCTGCCCGTTGCCGTCTATTTTCACGAGAACCAGTTGACGTATCCGATGGGGCCACGGCAGCGAAAAGAGCTTCACAATCACCTGGGCTTCATCAACTATGTCAGCGCGCTGGCGGCGGATGCGGTGTACTTCAACAGCCGCTTTCACCGGGAAATCTTTCTCGACGAACTGCCGCGCCTGCTCAAGCACTATCCGGACTATACGGAGCTATCCACGGTGGAGGCTATACGGGCCAAGTCGGGCGTGCTCCCGCTGGGGCTGGACCTGCGGCGGTTTGATGCGCATCGCCCGGCTGCTCGGCGAACCGGCCCGCCGCTGATCGTGTGGAATCACCGGTGGGAATTCGATAAGAACCCCCGTCCATTTCTGAAGGCCCTCTGCCGCCTGGCCGGCGAGGGTGTCAATTTCCAGGTGGCGCTGGCGGGCCAGAACTTCCGCCAGAATCCGGATGAATTTGCAGTCGCGCGGGAGACACTGGGCGATCGGGTGGTCCAGTACGGTTATGTGGAGCGGTTCGAGGACTATGCGCGGCTGTTGTGGCAGGCCGATGTGCAGGTCAGCACTGCCCAGCATGATTTCTTCGGTGTCAGCACATGCGAGGCGATCTACTGCGGTTGTGCGCCGCTGTTGCCGCGCCGCCTAAACTATCCCGATCTGATCCCGGCAGCCTATCACGATCGGTACCTGTACTACGAAGGGCAGGTGTACCACCGGTTGCGCGACTACCTGGCCAATCCCGCCCCGCCGCCGGTTGAGTTGCGGGAGCACGTCAGTCAGTTTGACTGGGAACAACAAGCGCCTCGTTACGATGAGGCGCTTGCGGCCGTGGTTGGGCGGGCGCAAACCAGCCGTTAGCTGCCGTTTGCTGGCGTTTCCAGGCGGGGCTGGTAGGCGACCACCGCCTCGACGATTTCGTTGCTCCGCAAGGAGATCACAAAATCGCCCTTGGCGGCCCGTCCGCCTTTCGGCGCGAGGCTCAGCCGCATGTACTTGGATTTGCCTTTGCTGGTCACCACGACGATGTTGTCGTCCCGGCGGCCAACGAGGCCCGCGGCCAGTCCCATGGCGTCTGGCGGCAGCTTGATGGCAATGACGCCGCTGCCGGCCCGGCCCTGTACCGGATATTCGCTGACTGCCGTATACTTGGCGACTCCGGTGTCGGTGATGACCCAAACATACTGCCGGTCGTCGGCGATGCCAGCGCCGACCACACGATCGCGCTGCCCCAGCAGCTTGATGCCGCGCATGCCGCCAGCCGGCAGTCCGGTGGGACGGACATCGCTGGCCGGAAACCGAATCGCCTGGCCCTGGTAGGTTATCAGGATTATCTGGTCGCTTTCCTGGGTGTAGAAGACCCATCCCAGCCTGGCATCGCCGACATTCATGACGGTGAAATGCCTGGCCGTCACGCCCGGCAAATCCTCCATGCGGACCCGTTTGACGCTGCCGTCCGTCGCCACCAGGAAGAGCAGACCGGCCTCAATGCCTATGGGGAAGCTGAGAGCGGCGACAATCTCCTCTTGTTTGCTCAGGGTACACAGATCGCTGAAATGAGTGCCTTCGCCAAGATCGTTGGCCTGGGGGAGTTGCTGCACAGGGATGGTCGCGGCCAGCCCGCTGGCGGTGAACAGGTAAAGTGTGTGGGCTGTGTTGCTGGCCAGCAGGGCGCGGGGCGGCGTCTGGGTGCTGGAGGTGATGCGCGGCGGGGTGTTCTCGTAGGCCCGGCTCAGGAGGCCAGCCGTCGTCACGGCCACCCAGGTGTCTTCGTCCGGCATCAGGAGGTGGCCGGCGGCAACGTCGGTCGCCGGGCCGCCGATGATCACAGTGCGCCTGGGATCAGCATAGGTGGTCTTCAGTTGAGTCAGCTCTTCGATCAGCAGTTCACGCATGAGCTTGGGGCTTTTCAGGAGTTTCTGTAACTCCTTGATCAGCCTGATCTGCTCTTTGTACTCGTCCTGAATTTTCTTGCGCTCCAGGGCGGCCAGGCGGCGCAACTGCATGTCCAGGATGGCCTGGGCCTGGATGACCGTCAGGTCAAACCGCTTGCGCAGGTTATCACGGGCGCTGTCGGTGGTGCGGGAGCGGCGGATAGTGTCAATCGCTTCGTCCAGGTGATCCAGGGCGACCAGCAATCCCTCCAGGATGTGGGCGCGTTCCCTGGCCCGCGCCAGGTCAAACTGGCTCCGCCGACGGATGATCTCCAGGCGGTGATCGAGGTACACGCGCAGGGCCTGTTTGAGGCTGAGCAGGCGCGGTTCGCCGTCGACCAGCGCCAGCATGATGATGCTGAAGGTGGTTTGCAGGGGGGTGAGCCGGAACAGTTCAGCCAGGGCCTGGTTGGGATCGGCGGTACGGCTCAGCTCAATCACCACCCGCAAGCCCTGACGGTCTGACTCATCCCGCAGGTCGCTCAGCCCTTCAACTTTGCCGGTCTGCGCCAGTTCCGCGATGCGCTCGATCAGATTGACCTTGTTGACCTGATAGGGAAGCTCGCTGACGATGATGCGACTTCTCCCCCGGCCCATGTCCTCCAGGTGAACCTTGGCCCGGACGATGACCTTCCCGCGGCCAACGGCGTAGGCGGCCTGAAGTGAGTCTTCCTGTTCATCTTCAGTCACGCTGCGGTAAACGAGTCCGCCGGTGGGGAAGTCCGGGCCTTTGATGAACTGCATCAGGTCCGGGGCATCGATATCGTCCAGTTTATCCCAGTTCTTCAGCATAAAGACCAGGGCATCACAAACTTCGCCCAAATTATGCGGCGGGATGTTGGTGGACATGCCGACGGCGATCCCTGAGGTGCCGTTCACCAGCAGATTGGGGATGCTGGCGGGGAGCACGACCGGCTCCACCAGCGAGCCATCGAAGTTCTGGACAAAGTCCACGGTGTCTTTGGTAATGTCGGTCAGCATGTCAAGGCCCATGGCAGCCATGCGGGCTTCGGTATAGCGCATGGCCGCCGGGCCATCGCCGTCGATGCTGCCGAAGTTCCCCTGGCCCTGAACCAGCGGGTAGCGCATAGCGAAATCCTGCGCCAGGCGGACCATCGCCTCATAAACCGCCACGTCGCCATGGGGGTGGTACTTGCCCAGCACTTCACCGACGATACGGGCGCTTTTTTTATGCGGAGCGTCAGGGCGCAGCCCCATGTCATGCATTGCGTACAGGATGCGCCGGTGGACCGGTTTCAGACCGTCCCGCGCATCGGGCAGCGCGCGGGACACGATCACACTCATGGCGTAATCGAGATAGGATTCGCGCATTTCTTTGGAGATCAGCACCGGGCGCACAACGCCAATATCCATACCGTCGGTTCCTTCCTGACTCTTGCCTGGAATCGTTGGGGTTATGATAAGGAACTCAAGGGAATCTGTCAACTCCTGAAAACAAATGTTCTACCAACGGGGGAAAAAGGAGCGTGGGGGTGGTTCCCCACGCTCAAGGCTGCTGATAGACCGCTGTTACGAAGCCGCGATATCGCTCAGGTCGCTCTCAGTTTCGTCGATTTCCTCGTCGTCATCGAAGCTGTCGTCATCGGTGAGGAAGTAGTCCTGGTACACCAGGCGGTCAGGCGGAGCGGACAGTTCGCGATCCTGGTACGTGTGGAAGCCCGTACCGGCAGGAATCAGCTTGCCGATGATCACATTCTCTTTCAGCCCGTACAGCGGGTCTTCCTTCCCCTCGATGGCCGCGCCAGCCAGCACCTTGATGGTATGCTGGAAGCTCGAAGCGCTGAGGAAGCTATCCGTGCTGAGGGCGGCCTTGGTCACGCCCAGCAGCACGGGAACGCCCGCCGCTGGCTCTCCGCCTTCCGCCAGGATGTTCTCATTGATCTGCAACAGGTGAAGCTTGTCGACCAGTTCTCCGGGCAGCAGGTTGGTATCGCCGCTGCGCGTGATCTGGACTTTGGAGAGCATCTTACGGATGATGATCTCGAAGTGTTTATCGGCAATGGGCACACCCTGGCTGCGGTAGACCTTCTGGATCTCGCTGAGCAGGTACATCTGGGTCGCTTCCGCGCCCAGGATGCGCAGGATGCGGTGCGGATTTTTGGAGCCTTCGGTCAGTTGCTGTCCGGCGTGCACCTGCGCGCCATCGTATACCTCTGGCATCAAGCGGGCGCTGGACGGAATCTCATATTCCCGTTCCTCGCGACGCTCATAGCGCACATAGACAGCGTTGTCTTCCCGGTAGGCTTCGCCCGCCACGAGCGCGGTAATCAGGCCGTCGCCTTCCGGATCACGGATGATCGCCTGGCCTTCTTTGACCGTGTCACCGTCTTCGACCAGCACTTCCCAACCGGCGGGAATCTCGTATTTGTCGCTGAATGCCTCGCTGTCGATGACGGTCGCGATCCGCACACCCTCGGATGTTTTCGAGAGACGCACAATCCCGTCGATGTCCGTCATCACGGCTTCGCCCTTGGGTTTCTTGCGGGCCTCAAACAGCTCCTCCACCCGCGGCAGACCGCTGGTGATGTCGCCGGAGGCCTGGGCCGTCCCCCCAGTGTGGAAGGTTCGCAGTGTCAGCTGGGTGCCCGGTTCGCCGATCGACTGGGCCGCGACGATGCCCACTGCCGCGCCAATCTCCACCATTTCGCCGCGTCCAAGGTCGCGCCCATAGCACCGGGCGCAAATGCCGTGTATCAGCGTGCAGGTCATGGGGCTGCGGACATACACCTCTTCGACGCCAGCGTTGAGGATGGCCTCGGCAATATCCTCGTCGATCAGCTGGTTGCGCTCGACGATGATCTCGCCAGTTTTGGGGTGGGTGACTGGTGCCGCGGCACAACGACCGACAATACGCTCGTCGAGCGTCTGCCCGGCCACGTCATCACGGGCGCGGATCCAGATGCCGCCCTCGGTGCCGCAGTCTTCCCGGTTGACGATCACGTCCTGAGCAACATCCACCAGGCGGCGGGTCAGGTAGCCGGCGTCAGCGGTTCGCAGCGCCGTATCCGCCAGACCCTTGCGCGCGCCGTGGGAGGAGATGAAGTACTCCAGCGCCGAAAGGCCCATGCGGAAGTGGCTGCGAATGGGCAGGTCGATGATACGCCCCGATGGATCAGCCATCAGGCCGCGCATACCCGCCAGCTGGGTGATGGGGCCAAAACCGCCCTTGGTGGAGCCGGACAGCGCCATGATGGCGATCGGGCCGAAGGGGTCCAACCGCTGCCGGATCACCTCGCTGAGATCGCTCTTGGCTTTGGTCCAACTGTCAATGGTGATCTGGTAACGTTCCTCTTCGGTCAGCAGGCCACGCCGGAAGCTCCGATCGGCTTCATCGACCACGGCGTCGGCGCGATCCAGGATTGCCTCGCGTTCCTCGGGGACGGTCAGGTCGGAGACGGCTATGGTGGTGCCGGAGACGGTGGCGTAGTGGAAGCCCAGGTTCTTGATGGCGTCCACCACCTCAGTCGTCTGATCGGCCCCGATGCGCTGGTAGCAGCGAGCGACGAGCTTCTGCAGGGCCTTCTTGTCCATCGTTTCCTGCACAAAGCGCAGACCGTCCGGCAGGATACGGTTGAAGATCGCCCGCCCAATGGTGGTGATTTCCGGTTTAGGCTGGGGCGGTCGGTGGTCATAGTAGTTTCCCAACAGGATGGGCGTATGCAGGTCGACCAGATTCAGCCGGTACAGGTATTCAACTTCATCCATGTCGATGACCAGCCGCCGATCTTTCAGGTTGGCGATGACGAGCGGCCACTCAGGGTGCTTCTCCAGCAGCTGCTGGAACTCGTAGCCGTTGAAGAGCATGCAGTCCACCTCGCCGTCGATGGTGGCGGCGATGAGACGGTCCAGGCTGGTCTGGCCCTTCACCGGCCCGCCATCTTCGTCACGGATGTCTTCGAAGGGGACGATCTCGTTGTTGGACGCCAGGTTACGCAGCTCAGCCACGCGCTGGCCCGTGGTATCCACGGCAACCCCAATACGTTTCCCTACCAGAAGGTTCCAGGAACTGAATTCCTCTGCCCGATCCTTCAGCGCCACGATGTCCGCATTGGGGTCCATGGTTAGATAGTAATTCCCCAACACCATATCCTTGGCCGGACCCACAATCGGTGCGCCATCGGCAGGCTTGAGCAAGTTCTTAGTGCTCAACATCAGTTCCCGGGCTTCTTTGACGGCCTTGTCACTCAGCGGCACGTGGACGGCCATCTGGTCGCCGTCGAAGTCAGCGTTGAAGGCGGCGCAGACCAGCGGATGAATCTGAATGGCTTTGCCTTCGACCAGGATCGGCTCGAATGCCTGGATGCCCAAACGGTGCAGGGTGGGAGCGCGGTTAAGCAGCACCGGTCGCTCTTTGATCACTTCCTCCAGGACTTCCCATACTTCAGGTCTCTGGGACTCGATGATGCGTTTGGCCCCCTTGACGTTGCTGGCATAGTTGTACTGGACCAGCTTGCTGATCACGAAGGGGCGGAACAACTCGATCGCCATGTCCTTGGGCAGTCCACACTGGTGGAGCTTGAGCTTGGGCCCGATCACAATGACCGAGCGGCCCGAATAGTCCACGCGCTTGCCCAGCAGATTGCGGCGGAAGCGACCCTTCTTACCCTTGAGCATATCGCTCAGGCTCTTGAGTTCGCGACGGCCCCGGCGGCTGAGCGCCTTGCCGCGCTGGCTGTTGTCGATCAGGCTGTCGACCGCCTCTTGCAGCATGCGCTTTTCGTTGCGCACGATCACGTCCGGCGCGCCCAATTCCAGCAGGCGCTTGAGGCGGTTGTTCCGGTTGATGACGCGGCGATAGAGGTCATTCAAGTCACTGGTGGCGAACCGCCCGCCATCCAGTTGCACCATGGGGCGTAAATCGGGCGGGATGACCGGCAGGACACTTAGAATCATCCACTCCGGGCGGTTCTTACTCTTACGCAGGCTCTCGACCACCCGCAGGCGTTTGGTCGCTTTCTTCTTCCGCTGTTTGGAACGGGTCGTGCGAACCTCGATCCACAATTCCTTAGCGAGCTTGTCCAGGTCCATATTTTTGAGGATTTCGTAAAACGCCTCAGCGCCCATGTCCGCCCTGAAGACCTGGCCGTACTTGCTCTTGAGCTCGCGGTATTTAGGCTCTCCCAGGAACTGTAACAGTTGGAGAAGCTGTAGTTCGGCGCGGCTTTCCTGGGCGGCGGCCCGAATCTGGGACAGGCGTGAGTGTTTCTCCTCCTGCTGCGATTCAATATCGCTGGCCGCGTCGCTGCTGCGCTCCTGGATGCTGGCTTCAGCCTGGGCGATCTCTCGCTGGCGCTGGTCTTCGAGTTCCAGCTGCAGCTCATTGAGGCGCGCGTTGACCGCGTTCTGGACTTTGCTGAGGTGCTCGTTGGCGATCGTTTCTCCGGCTTCGGCAATCACCAGATCGGCGGATTCAAGCCGGACGGGGGCAGAGACTGTCTCTCCCAACTGCGCCTCGATGCGACTCTGCAGGCTTTGCGCCTCGCGCATCACCTGGTCGGAGAGTTGGGTGAATTCGTTGTTGTATTTCTCATTGATCGCGTCGATCTGCGCCTGCAGGGCTTCCAGCTCTTCATCACGATCCTGGCGCAACTGCTCGATCTGCTCATCGATCTCGTCGCCAATCATGGCCTCGTGGCGGGCCAGTTCCTCGTCGATACGTTTCAGCGCCTTCTGCCGTGCATCTTCGTCGACGTGGGTGATCACGTATTGGGCGAAGTACAACACGCGGTCCAGGTTGCGACGGCTGATGTCCAGGAGCAGTCCCAGGTAGCTGGGTACGCGCCGCGTATACCAGACATGAGCCACTGGCGCGGCCAGGGTGATGTGGCCCATACGTTCGCGCCGAACCGAGGCCCTGGTGACTTCTACGCCGCACTTGTCACAGACAATACCTTTGTATCGGATGTTCTTGTACTTCCCACAATAACACTGCCAGTCCTTGGTCGGGCCGAAAATGGCTTCGCAGAACAGGCCATCCTTCTCCGGCCGCAGCCGACGGTAGTTGATGGTCTCCGGCTTGGTCACCTCGCCGTAGGACCATGACAGGATTTGTTCCGGCGAAGCCAGGCTGATGCGCAGCGCACGAAAGTCTTTCGCCTCCAAGGCGTTCCTCCTCAGCGCTCAATTGAACAGGGTGACACGTTTTAGTGTAGCAACCGATTGATCAGGACACGGGATGGACCCGGGAATCGACGGAGCTGTCCGCAAGGCAAAACAGCGCTTAGAACCAAGGTTCTAGCGCCGTGGTGACGGCCATTTAGGTTTGCCTACTCTGCTTACACAGTAACAAATAGTATACAATACCCAGCCAGAAAGTCAAGGACCTTCCAACCACTTTTGCAGACCGCGTGAGGCATGGCCACGTGTTTCTAACCACTTCAAATGTCCATCTGACTCAACCGAGCCTTCCTGGCAGGTAACAAGCCGGAAAAAGCATCGTTGCCGTTTGACAGACGGTTAACCAGAGTCGGCCTACACCGCCGGGCTTCTGATGGCTCTGGCTAGGGTTCGAAATCGAATAGCAGGAATTCCCCCGGCAAGCTGGCCGCATCCAGCGCGTCCTGAGCCGCTTCCATGATTTCCTCGTCGTCTTCGGCTTCCGCCCGTGCCATGATCGCCTGGAGGATACGCCGGGCCTGATCGCCGCCGATCTCTCCCAAGGCCCAGATGGCGATTTCCAGGATTTCCGTGTCTTCCGTTTCCTCGATCAGGCGTGCCAGATGGGGCACAGCTTCCTCTAGCTCCAGATGGCCAGCCGCTCGTGCGGCTTCGTACTGCAAGGGCGGCTCGCTGCTGCTCAGTTCGCGGATGATCTCGGGGGACCAAACCTGGTCGCAGGTTCGGCCCATGGCAAAAACCGCGCTCATGCGCATCTTGAGGTCCTCATGGGCATAGACCTCCTGGATCATCTCGCGGACGCCTTCTCGCCCGCAGTTGGCGATGGCTTCCAGCGCCCGGCGGCGCAACTCGTTGTCTTCATCCGAGTGGAAGATGTCGAGCACCGTATTCTGGGCCAGTTGAGCATCTGCCTCGCTGATGGCTTCGTATTCGCCCAGCAGGATGAAGCGGCCCAGCTCAACAGCCGCGGCGGCGCGGACTTCCAGGCTGCGATCGTGCTTGGCGATGTCAATCAGCTTATACATCAAGGTCAGGCTCTCATCTTCCCACAGCCCTTCGACGGCGTGCCGACGCACTTCGCTGTCGGCATCGTCCAGAGCCAGGTAATTGATTCCCCGGAAGTCCATTTCGAAGTTGGCCTCGCTGATTTCGTTGAGGTGCCGTACGAGTTGCCGCCGGCGCTCCACTGGATAGTCGGGCCAACGCTGGCGTAACTGGTCCAGCTGGCCGCGGTCCAGGCCGGAAAGTCCGTAGATGGTGGCTGCGCTCAGCGGCTGTGTCTCGTCGGCGAGCACTTCCAGGATTTGGGCAAAACTCTGTTTCCTTGTTGGCATATGCTGATCCTGCATGATGAACGCCTCAAGGGATGTTCCTGGTGATGGGGTTGATCAGATCGTTGATCATGACGATGCTCTTTGTGCCCAGCAAAATCAAGAGGCCAACCAAATGGACCAGCCCCTCCCGCTC
>DAOTXK010000301.1:0-6495 GCA_034435395.1 Anaerolineae bacterium
CCGTCGTCCTGGCCGGACTGGCCGTCCTGGGCGGCGGTTACGCCCTAGCCGCCGACATCCTGACCATCCAGGGGAAGCTGGCCGACGCCAACGGCATCCTGACCGCCGACGACATGGCCGCCATGGAATGGGCGCGCCAGACCACGCCACCGGACGCCGTGTTTGTCGTCCTGCCCTTCAAAGCGACGATTGCGGAGTGGACGCCGCACCTGGCCCGGCGGACCGTGCTCAACATGCGGTATGGGGCGGAATGGCAGCCGGAGGAAAACGACCGCATCGAGGCCCTGAACGCCGCCCTCAGCCAGTGCGAAAGTCTGAGCTGCTGGCGGCATAGTCTGCGCGCCTTCGGCTACCCCGGCGAGCGGGTCTATCTCCTGCTGGACAGGGCGCACGCCCCGTGGTTAAATCCGGCCACGTCCGCCGAGGGCGGTTTTGAGTGGCTGTACGAGAACGGCAAAGACCTCATCGGACGCCTGGCCCTGGAGGCCCCCGACTGACGCCCATGACCCTGCCCACCATCACCCTGGACCATGTCCGCGCCGCCCTCGCCCTGCCCGATTTCGATGTCCTGGCTGCCTGGGAACGGATGGCCCCCCGGCCCCACCTGCGCCGCACGACCCCGCCCGCTGGCGAGACGCCCCGGCAGGCGGCGGTGCTGGTGCTGGTATACCCGGTGGACGGGGCGCTGACCACCCTGCTGATCCGCCGCACCCCCGATCCCGGCGTGCACTCCGGGCAGGTGGGCTTCCCCGGCGGGGCGGTTGAGCCGGGC
Source organism: Anaerolineae bacterium (assembly GCA_034435395.1). Lineage (GTDB taxonomy): Bacteria > Chloroflexota > Anaerolineae > Aggregatilineales > Ch27 > DAOTXK01. The sequence goes on from DAOTXK010000301.1 coordinate 773, forward strand.
GACGCCGACCCGGCGGCCACAGCGCGGCGCGAAGCCGGCGAGGAAATCGGACTGAGCGGACCGGTCACGGTGTTGGGCCAGCTCACGCCGCTCTACATCCCGCCGAGCCGCTTCCTGGTCACGCCGACGGTGGGCGGCATCCCGGCGCGGGCGGCCTTCCACCCCAACCCGGCGGAAGTGGCCGAACTGCTAGAGCTGCCGCTGGCGGGCCTGCTGGACGATGGTCGCAAGCGCGAGGAAGACCGGGAACTGGCCGGGATGACCGTCCGCGTGCCGTTCTACGACGTGGCCGGGCACAAAGTCTGGGGGGCGACGGCCCTGATGCTCAGCGAGTTGGAGATGCGCCTGCGGGCCGTGCTGGGGGCGCTGCCGGGGGGCCTAACCAGGGCCTGACAAGGGGCTTATGAATTTTACCAAAATGCGCCGTAAAGCCCCCAGCTTTAGGTGTGGGGAGCGTCACAAAACAATCCGGATACTCACGCAGGCGCGGGATGGACACCCCCAGGCCGAGGTCCGCCAACGGGCCACAGCGATGGTGACGATCGCCCGTCAGCACAGGCAGCGTGCCAGTAGCGGCGCGATGAATCGCGAGCGGCGCAATGAATCGCGACGCCCTCCCCCTAGACGCGGGCTCGGCTCGTCGCGCCGTTTCGGGTGGGTGTCGGCATTCATGCCGCCGCTACGATCAGGCGTCGAGCGCCTGGGCTACATCGATTGATACCCGCACTCATTGGTTAAAGTTCATAAGCCCCCTGTGTGATGGTTTCTGGGCCGGTTCTTACACCGTTCCTACGCCTTTCCGATAAACCTTCTATATTTTGCCGATATTTCTCTGATATTCCCCCGCTATAGTTGGGGCATCTGAACGAGTAAAAATATCGCGCACTGGCGCGAACCCTATTGAGGAGACAAACCAATGGCAGCCGTAATTCGTTGGAACCCCTGGCGCGAGATGGCCCGTTACAGCCGCGAGCTGGCCGAGCAGATGGATAACGACGGCGGCGCGCGCACCTACCGCCTGGCGGTGGACGCTTACGAGACCGATGAGGCAATCGTGATCACCGCCGCCGTCCCCGGCGTGGAGCCAGAGGACATCCGCATCAGCCTGGAAGAGGATGTGCTGAGCATCACGGGCGAGTTTAAGCAGGCGACCGAGAACGCCCGATATATCATCCGCGAGCGGGCGGGCGAGGGACGCTTCTACCGCAACCTGCGCCTGAACGTGCCGGTCGATGCCGAACACATCGAGGCCACCTTCCACAACGGCATCCTGACACTGACCGTGCCCAAGGCCCCTGAAGCCAAGCCCCTCACCATCCCGGTCAAGCACGCCGCCAATTGAGGCGCATCCCCCCCTGGAATGGCCCCCTGGTCTCCCCGTGAGCCGGGGGTTTGTTTTGCCCCGCCTCTACCCGACAGCTCCCGACATCGGCCAGACAGCCATGAACCGGCCAGGCGCTTCAACAAAAAACCGAGTCGGCGGTATACTTACCCCGTGCTTATAGGAAGGGGGTACCATGCGGGTCCTGATGCTCTCCAAAGCCTGCATTGTCGGCACGTACCAGCGTAAGCTGGAAGAGATCGCCCGCCTGGGCGTGGACCTGACGGTGGTAGTGCCGCCCAGCTGGCGGGACGAGCGCGGCGAGACGGCTTTGGAGCGCGCCCATACCCACGGCTACCGGCTGGTGGTCAACCCCATCCGTTGGAACGGCCATTACCACCTCCACCACTACCCCGGCCTGGCGCGGTGGTTTACCCCCGCCCCGGACATCGTCCACATCGATGAGGAACCGTACAACCTGGCCACCTGGCAGGCGCTCCGCCTGGCCCGGCGCGCCGGGGCCAAAACCCTCTTCTTCAGCTGGCAGAACATCCGGCGTTACTATCCGCTGCCCTTCACCCTGGGCGAGTGGTGGGTGCTGCGGCAGGTGGACCACGCCATCGCCGGAACGGAGGGCGCGGCGGCGGTCTGGCGGGCCAAAGGCTACGAGGGACCGCTGAGCGTGATCCCGCAGTTCGGCGTGGACCCCGACATCTTCCGCCCGCCGACCCGGCCCATCGCCGGGCGGACGCGCACGTTGGGCTTCGTGGGACGCCTGGTGCCGGAGAAAGGCCCCGACATCGCCCTGCGCGCCCTGGGGCAGCTGCTGGCCAACGGCCTGACCAACTGGCGGCTGGACCTCATCGGCGGCGGCCCGCTGCGGCCCGCGCTGGAAAAACTCGCCGTCGAATGCGGCCTCCAGGACCGCGTGACCTTCCTGGGCCAGCTCCCCAGTCTGCAAATGCCGGTCTTTTTTCGCCAGCTCGATATCCTGCTGGCCCCCTCGCGGACCCGCCCCAACTGGAAAGAGCAGTTTGGCCGGGTGCTGATCGAGGGCATGGCCTGCGGGGCGGTGCCGGTCGGCTCCGACAGCGGGGCGATTCCCGACGTGATCGGCGACGCCGGGCTGATCACGCCGGAAGGGGACGTGGCCGCCCTGGCCGCCGCCCTGCGCCGCCTGCTGGTCGACGACGACCTGCGGCGCGAACTGGCCCAGAAGGGCCGCCAGCGCGTGCTGGCCCGCTTCACCCAGCAGGAGATCGCCCGCCAGACGGTCGAGGTGTACCGCGAGATGCTGGGCGCGACCTGAATTTCGACGGGCGAACCCGGCTGTTCACCCGCCTAAAATTCGCTCTCTTTTCGCCGCTGCAACAGCAACGCGGTCGCCCGCGTATTCTCCTCCAGGGCGATCAGCAGATAGATGGCCTCGCCGACCGCGAATAACGTGAGCGCCATACCGCCGCCGACGATCAGCGAAATGCCCGCGCCGATGACCGCCCCGATCAGGCCGGTGGGCAGGGCTGTGGTGTACGGGGAACCGTAACCATAACCGGATAACGACCCCACGGCCAATGCGCCGAGGAAAGATAAGACGATCCCCGCCACGGTGAGTATCAGGACGATAACCCCCATGACCTTGTAGATCGTGCCGATGATACGCAGCGCGCCATATCGTTTCTCCACCTCGCCCTCCTGCGATAAGTTGAGCACGCGGTTGCCCCCAACCAGGCGGGAAGCTGATCCCAATTTACAGCCATTCGCCGTATGGGGCGAGTAGCGTCACCATGCATGGCGACGCTACTACTACGCATGGGGCGTTGTGATCGTGCGGCGGCGGCGGACTGAGGTCCGACGCCCTACCGCCACCGGGTCAGGATCGTCTCGCGGCGGAAGAGGCGCACCGCCACCATCGCCTGTGCGGTATAATGACTAGCAGATCGTCCCTAGGGGTTGGCGGATCGATGAGTAAACGTATTCGCTTCACCAAACATGCCCGGCGAAAGTTTATCGACTTGAACGAGATCGCATTTCCGGTCACTGAGGAACAAGTCATCGACACCGTATTAAACCCTGAGTATGTAGATACTTCTCAGAACCCGCCCATTGCTCAGAAAGCCATCAGCGAACGATACTTGCTGCGCGTGGTCTTCATCGAAGAGACCGACGAAATCCGCGTCATCACATTCTATCCATCCAGAAGGAGCCGTTATGAGCCTGAAGATGAGGTATGACCATGAAGACGACGTGCTGATGATCTGGTTTGCCCAGGGGAAGAAGGTCGATCACGCCGAGCACGTCGGTCAAAGCATCCTTCACGTGACCGAAGCGGGAGAGCCGGTTCTGCTGGAAATTCTGAACGCCCGCGACTTTGTCGCCGACCTGGTGCGGGCGGCCATGACGGTGACCCCGGTAGCGGCGGATTCGGCGGATTGAATCCGCCGCTACACCACAACTATCTCCACCGGGTCAGGATCGTCTCGCGGCGGAAAAGGCGCACCGCCACCAGCAACAGGATCAGGTCGACCACCGCCAGGGCGACGGCGAAGCCCAGCGCCATCATCACATCATAGGTGATCAGGCCGGCGATCTGGGCGAAGATAAACCCCAGCACCGGCACGATCACGACCATGCCGAGCTGCTCCGCCACACGGGGGTCGTTGACCCGGCTGCTGATGCTCAACCCCACGGTGGTCGCCAGCACGGTCAGCAGCGGCCCCACCACCAGCACGCTCACGTAAAACGGCGGCGAGAGCAGGATGCCGCGCACGGCGGCGCTGGGCACCACGATTTGTAAGGCGATGGTGTACAGCAGCGCGGCCAGCCACAGCCCCAGCACGCCCGGCCCGGCGGCGGCGATACTTTTGGCGGCCAGCAGCTGCGCCGTGCTGATCGGCGTCGCCAGCAGCGGCTCCAGGCTGCGCTCGCGCTTCTCCCCCACGATGCTGTAGGTGGCGATGGTCATGGGGATGGCCAACGGCACGATCAGGAAAAACAGGTTAAACTGCTGCCCGACGAACGCCTGCATGGCCTCTTCTGGCTCCAGCGCGGCGAAGGCGGGCTGGGCCAGCACGGCGGGCGGCACCTCGTCGCCCATCCCGGCGATCAGGTTGGGGTCTGCGCCCAGGCCCATCACCAGGATCGGGATCACCACCAGCAGCACCGGCATCAGCAGCACGATGAACAGCACGTACCGATGGCGGAATACATCCGCCCATTCCTTCTGTATCAGGGTTAGAATCGGGTTCATCGCGCCACCTCCTCCGGGCTGCGCTCATTGCCCACCAGTTGCATATACACGTCTTCCAGGCTGGCCTCGGACGGCTGCACGTACTGAATCTGCGCCCCCGCCGCCACCAGCGCCTGGATCAGCGCCGGGTTGTTCCGGTCGGGGTCGTCCACAGCGACCAGCAGGACGCCGTCCTGCAACAGCGCTTCCCTGACGAAGGGCAGCGCCCCCGCCGCCCCCCGGTGGGCCTCGGACAGATTGGCGATTTGCAGGCGCACGTGCTGGCCGAACAGCCGCCGCCGCAATGCCTCCGGCGTGTCCAGCGCGATCAGGCGGCTCCGCATCAGGCCGATCCGGTCGCACAGCCGCTCGGCCTCGTCCAGGTTGTGGGTGGTCAGGAAGATGGTGCGGCCCTCGGTCTTCAGCTCCTCGATGAACTCGCGCACCGTCCGCGCCGCCGCCGGGTCCAGGCCAGCCGTCGGCTCGTCCAGGAAGACGGTCTGCGGCTCGTGGAGCAGCGCCCGCGCGATGGCCAGCTTCTGCTTCATCCCTTTGGAGAAGCCGCCGACCGGCTCTTTACGCCGCTCCCACAGCCCCAACATGGTCAGGTATTTCTGGACCTGCCTGGCCGGGTCGTCCACCCCGTACAGGCGGGCGTAAACCAGCAGGTTATATTCGGCGCTCAGGCGGTCGTACATGCCCGGCGTCTCGGTCAGCACGCCGATGGTGCGCCGCACCTCCGTGGCCTGGCGGACCACGTCGTAGCCGTTGACCTGGGCCGACCCGCCCGTGGGGCCGATCAGCGCCGCCAGCATACGGACGGTGGTAGTTTTGCCCGCGCCGTTCGGCCCCAGGAAGCCGAACACCTCGCCGCTGGCGATATCCAGCGACAGCGTGTCAACGGCGGTGTTGTCGCCGAAGCGTTTGGTGAGACCGGTCGTTTTGATCATCGTCCCCTCCCCTGTCCCCGCCCATCACCAGGCGGTCTCCCGCCTTCCCCCAGTCAATAATGAACTTTAACCAATTAGTGCGGATATCAATCGATGTAGCCCAGGTGCTCGACGCCTTCGTAGCGGCGGCATGGATGCCGACGCCCCAGCAACAGCGCGACTCGTCGCGCCGCTACAAGCCGACGCCCGCGTCGCGGGGGCGCGATTCATGGCCCCGCTACTGGCT
>DAOTXK010000302.1:0-3250 GCA_034435395.1 Anaerolineae bacterium
GGATTATAACATAGGGCAGGGTGAGGTGGTAGGGCGACTTGAATCGAGCGATCGGGTTGGGGACAGTTATTCCAGTCCTGGCAGGTCGTCGGGGTGGGCGTCGGTGTCGCGCATCCTGGCCTCGATGGCCATCTGCCTGATCTCATCCTCGCTGAAGCCCACCCGCTCCAGCACCGCCCGCAGCGTCGGCTCGGTCACGCGGTCGCCCGACCGGATGACGTGCAGATAATGCGCCCGCAGGCAGGCCCGCCAGTCGTCGTGGAAGATGCTCCGCCCCTCAGCCATGGCTCACACCTCAAACGACTGATGCATCTCGGGGATGTCGATGCGTCCGAAGCCGACCTCGGACTTAAGCCCTTCCGCCAGCGCCTCCGCCGATTCCGGCTCACCGTGCACGAGGAAGGTACGGCGGGGCTTCTTCTGCATGGCCCCGGCCCAGGCCAGCAGGCCATCCCGGTCGGCGTGGCCGCTGAAGCCGTCCAGAACTTCCACGTGGGCCTTTACCTGATGCTCCTCGCCGAAGATGCGGACGGTCTGGCGGCCCTCTACAATGTAGCGGCCCAAAGTATCTGGCGCCTGCCAGCCGACGACCAGGATGGTGGTGCGGGGGTCTTCGATGCGGTGGCGCAGGTGGTGCAGGATGCGCCCGGCTTCCATCATGCCGCTGGCGCTGATGATGATGGCTGGCTCCCGCAGGAAGTTTAACTCTTTAGACTCTTCCACCGAGCGGGTGTACCTCAGCGTGGAGAAGCCAAACGGGTTACGGTCGTCGTCGTGCAGCAGGAACTCCCGGATGTCGGCGTCGTAGGTCTCCGGGTGCAGGCGGAAGATATCGGTCACGTTGGTGGCCAGCGGGCTGTCCACGACGATCGGTATGCGGGGAATGTCGCGCTGGTTAAACAGCTTGTGCAGCGAGTAGACAAGCTGCTGGGTGCGGCCCACAGCAAAGGCGGGGATGAGCACCATGCCGCCGCGCTGGTAGGTCTCGTTGATGACGCGCTCCAGCGCCTCCTCGGCGTCGGGGTAGGCGTCATGGCGGCGGCTGCCGTAAGTGCTTTCCATGATCAGGATGTCCGCGCCGTCGGTCACGGGGACGGGATCGCGAATGATCGGGACCTCCGGGTGGCCAATGTCGCCGCTGAAGACCAGCCGCAGGTCGCGTTTGGCTTCCTGGTCTTCAATATCCAGGATGACGCTGGCGCTGCCCAGCATGTGCCCGGCGTCGAGCAGGGTCAGGCACACACCCGGCACGATCTGCCGCGGTCGGCTGTAGGCGATGCCCAGAAAATTCTCCATCGCCGCGACGGCGTCTTCCTGGGTGTAGAGCGGCTCAAACGGATTCTTGCCCTGCTTCTGGCGCTTGCGGTTGACGAACTCTACATCCTTTTCCTGGATGTGGGCGCTGTCCAGCAGCATGGCCGCGCACAGGTCCCGCGTGGCCGAGGTGCAGATGATGTCGCCCTTGAAGCCGCGCCGGACCAGGCTGGGGATGTTGCCGGAGTGATCGATATGGGCGTGGGAGAGCACGAGCACGTCCACTGTTTCGGCGTCGAAGGACATCTGCCGGTTGCGCTCAAAAGCTTCTTTGCGTTTGCCCTGGAACAACCCGCAATCCAGCAGGATGCGGTGGCCGTTGACCTCGATCAGGTGTTGCGAACCGGTGACGGTCCGCGCTGCGCCGTGAAAGGTGATTTTCATGGATCTGTCTCACTCCTGGGGCCGTCAGTGATTGGGCAGGACGGCCCGGTCAGCGGCGGCGGCCAGCCAGATAGCCGTTGTGCGGCCCCCGCCCATCGGCGCGGGCAATCACGGCCAGGATTTCCTGGCCATAGGCATGCACTTTCCAGGGGCCGAGACTTCGGATATCGTTCAATTCGGCCAGCGTAGTTGGGGCGCGACGAGCCAAGGCCCACAGCGCTTCCCGCGACAGGATGACGTCCGATTCCACGCCTCGTTTTCTGGCCTGGCGCTTGCGCCAGTCATGCAGCGCCTCGTAACGGGCGACGATCGCGTCGCTGGGGCGGGGCGGGTGGGGAGGGCGTGGGGGAGGAGGGCTGTTGTAACCACGCTGGATGGTCTTCAGAATGCCGCGCCCGTAGCGGCGAATCTGCCCCCGGCTCATCCCGGCGATGTCGCTCAGCTGTTCCTCGTGACGTGGCCCGGCGGCGGCGAGTTCGAGCAGGGTCCGGTCGCTCATCACTTTGAAGGGCGGGCAGTCGCGTTGTTTCGCCATGTCTTCCCGGAACAGGTACAGTTCGCGCAGGATGCTCAGTTGTCTTGCCTTCAGGTTCTGGACCCCGTTGATCCGCCAGAAGCCATCCGGGTCGAAGGTGTGCTCAGCGGCTGGGGTCTGGCTCAATTCGTCGAAGGTTTCGCGGGCCTCTTCCCAGCGCCCCATCTCCAGCAGGCGAGACCGCCAGTGGTCGCGCAGCGGGGGCAGATAATGCGTATCCAGCTGGGCGTAGCGCAGCATCTCGTCCGACAGAGGTCGTTCGCCCCAGTTGGCGCGCTGGTGCTTTTTGTCCACCTTGACGCCGAAAAAAGCCTCCAGCATGTTCCCCAGGCCGAGCGAATCGCTGCCGCAGATGCGGGCGGCCAGCATGGTGTCAAACAACCCGGCGAAATGAAAGCCAAAATCTCGCTTGAGGCACATCACGTCGTATTCGGCGGCGTGAAAGACGATCTCAACCTGGGGATCGGCCAGCAGCATCCCCAGGGGATCGAGGTTTTCGATCAGCAGCGGATCGATGATGAAGTCGGCCTGCCGGGTCGAAAGCTGGATCAGGCAGGTCTGTTCGCGGTAGGCGTGCAGGCTGTTGGACTCGGTGTCCAGAGCCAGCAGTGGCTCTTCGGCCCAGGCGTCAACGTGGGCGGCCAGGTCGGCGGTGCTGGTGATCATCCGGGCTGGCGGCAGGGCGCTCATAGCCACTTCCTTGGCCGACAGGTGATCGGGTCGTCTTCGTACTCGTCGATTGGGGGGCGTTCGAGGCGGCTGATCAGGTCTTCCAGGTCCAGGGGAAACAATTCCGGATGATTGGCCCGCCGCAGAGGAAGGTCGGTTTCACTCATGCCGCGGACGGTTGTCCAGGTCACTGTGCCATAAGTCAGGGTTTGTGTCGTCATGGGCGTTATTATGGCGCGGGCGGGGACGGGCGGCAAGTGACGGGCGGGGGAGGCCGCGTCCCGGCAGGCCTCCCCGGTCTGCTGGCGGATGGCCGGCGGTCAGCCGCGCTCCAGGCTGCCGGGTTTA
>DAOTXK010000303.1:0-6876 GCA_034435395.1 Anaerolineae bacterium
GTTCAGGCCCGGCCCCATCCCGCAGTCCGGCACGACGGCGACCCCGGCGGCCCGGGCCTGCTCAGCCAGTTCCAGTTGCCTGAGGACCGTCTCGGTGTGCCCGCCCAGGTCCACCATATGAGTCCGCGCCTGAATCGCGGCCTGCGTGCAGCCCAGGATGTACCGGTACGGCACGGCGCACAGGAACACGTCCACCGGCTCCAGCAGCTCGACCAGCGCATCAAAATCGCGCACGTCCACCCCTGCCCCTGTCGCCACTTCTCGCTCCAGGAGTTGATTGATCCGTTCGGCAGCGCGCGCGGCAGCGCCGGCATCGACGTCGGCCAGCAGGACGCTCGCCGCCCCGCCCCACTTCACCATGTCGTAGGCGGCGGCGGTCCCCTGACGGCCCGCGCCTACCACAGCATATTTGAACCCTTCGCTCATCGTCCGTCCTTTGTTGTCAGAGTCGGTCATCACCACAGCCAGCCTGGAGAGGACTGGCCGCGCTCCAGGCGCGCTACTCAATCACGCCGACCAGCGTCGCCCCGGCGACCTGCCGCACCTCGCCGGTCTCCAGAATCAGTTTCCAGGTGCCGTCCTGGCGGGGGTTATAGAGCAGCACGCCACTGCCGTCTTCGGTCCAGGCCAGGGGCAGCAACGGCACCAGGAAATGGTTATAGAGCACCGGACGCTGTGTGCCGGACTCCGCGTCCATCACGGCCAGCATAAACCGCTCCCGCCCGCTGCCCGCGCTGTCGATGGCCAGGTTGTTGGCCAGGCTGTAAACGGCCTGCCGGCCACCCGGTGCCACCAGCACGGCCCCCGCCATCTCATAGGCGACCGCCAGCGACGGCGCGAACGAATCCACACCCGCCGCCAGGTCCCACAGGCGCAGGCCATACCCGCCCCGGTCGCTGACCCGCTCCAGCCGGGCGAAAAACTGCCCATCAGCCGAAATGCCAGCTCCGCAGAAACAATTCGGCTCAAAGGGCAGCAACTCCGGCGTAGGCGCTTCGGCGTCCGTGTTGAGGCGGTAAATTGAGGCATACTGCGGATAAAAGAAATAGCCGCCCACGCCCTGCGGCTGGCGGTCGAAAAAAAACAGGCCGGCGTCGGTCAGGGCGATGGGCACGGCGCGCAGAAAGGCGTCCGGCCCATCGGTCAGGATCACGCGGGGGGCGGTGCCGTCGGCATGAGCCAGCGTGGTGATCGTCTGGATCTGGCCGCCAGCGACCCGGTTGGTCAGCATCCAGGCGATCCACTGCCGATTCGGCGAAACCACCCAATCGATCCGTTGCGTCTCTGGGGCGGGCTGGATGAACGGATGCGGCTCGGCTCGTCCGTCCGGCCAGGCGCGGAACATCGCCTGCGTGACCGGGTCCTGGTACAGCACGTAATCGCCCACGATGGTGAAACGGTCGCCGCGCACGTCGGCGGTGATCGCCTCCGAGGTGACCGGATCGATAAAAAACAGGCGGGACAGCCCACCGTCCGCATGGGGCGGCGCCCGCATGACGTACACCTCCACCGGTGACTGGTAACCGCGCTGGGCCTGGGCGACCGGCTCGCCGATCAGCCCGACCAACAGAACCAGCAGCCAGAGGCTACGCCCCATGCCCCGGCACTCCCTCGCCCCGCTGGTCCCGGATGGCCCGAACCACCTGTGGCAACACCTCGCCGGATGGCCCTTGCAGCCAGAGGTCGGCCATGCGGGTGATGGTGCTGGGATTCGGATTGACCTCGACGATCACCGCCCCGCTTCGCTTCGCCAGAAACGGCAGGCTGGCCGCTGGCTGCACCAAACCCGAGGTGCCGACGACCAGCATGACATCGGCCCCTTCGGCCAGCCCTATAGCCCGCTCAAGGTGCGCCTGGGGCAGCGCCTCGCCAAACCACACCACGTCGGGACGGACCCATGCCCCGCAGTGCGGGCAGCGCGGCGGCCCCGCCGCCGGATCATGATCGTCCAACGACGCGAGGTTGATGATCGTCGGCTCACCCTGGCAGTTGGCGACGCATTTGTTGTGCATGATCGCGCCGTGCAGCGGGACGGTGTCCTTGCTGCCAGCGCGCTGATGCAGGTCATCCACGTTCTGCGTGATCACGGCCACCTGCGGCACCAGGTCTTCCAGCGCCACCAGCGCGTAATGGCCGGGATTGGGCTGCGCCGCCTGCACCAGCCCCCGGCGGTATGCGTACCAGTCCCAGACCAGCTTGGGGTTGCGGCGAAACGCCTCCGGCGTGGCCAGTTGTTCCGGATCATAGCGCGCCCACCACCCGTCCAGCGCGTCGCGGAAGGTCGGCACGCCGCTTTCCTTGCTGACACCGGCCCCGGTCGTGACCACCAAGCGCTGGCTGCTCCCAACCAGCCTGGCAGCCTGGGTAATGCTCTCCCGCAAGCTCATAGGCGCACTCGTGTGCCTCCATGGTGGCGAACCGCCGCCTATTCTAGCACATCCGCCGCTTCGGCCCACGCGCCGCCCCCTGAATAAGAAATGTGTCAGAAATCCAGACCCCTATTGTCTGCTAATAGATACTGAACCTATACTGAAGTCACGCCTTCTGAAGAGACTCCCGTCGCAGGAGAGCCTGGGCGGCGAGTGCGGCGCAGAAAGCGGGAAACGGATACCTAACAAGGAGCGCAACCTCATGACCACCCTGGAAGCGGCTCAAGCCACGCTTGAGACCTACAGTCAGGCGATCCAGACTATCGTTGGCGTTGTCGCGCCCGCCGTGGTCCGCGTGCAGGCGAGCCGGGGCGGGGGCGGCCACTGGAAACGGGGCCGCGCCCGGACCAATCACGGGTCCGGCGTCATCATCGACGCCCAAGCGGGCCACATCGTCACCAACTTCCACGTCGTCCGCGATTCCGAGACCGTCCAGGTGCATCTGCACGATGGCACCGCGCTCCGAGGTGAAGTCCTCGGCGCGGATGCTGACGCCGATCTGGCTCTCGTTCGGATCGAAGCGCCGGACCTCACCGCCGCGTCGTGGGGCGATTCCGGCGCGTTGTCGGTCGGCAGCGTGGTGATTTCGCTGGGCAACCCCGACGGCGATAGCGGGGTGGCCACCACCGGCATCGTCAGCGCCCGGGGCCGACGGCTGCGCGGCCCGTCCGGACGCCTGCTGGAAGACCTGATCCAGACCTCCACCATCTTTAACCCCGGCATGAGCGGCGGCCCGCTGGTCAACAGCGCCGGGCAGGTCGTCGGCATCAACACCGCCAGCCTGATCGAGGCCCAGGGCGTCAACCTGGCGATCAGCAGCGCCACCGCCCGGAAGCTGGCCCAGGACCTGGTCGCCTTTGGCCAGGTGCGCCGCCCGGTGCTGGGCATCGCCGGGGAACGGGAGCGCCTCTACCATGGCCTGGTCCGGCACCATCGACTGGACCAGTCACACGGCGTCTACATCCACGAAGTGCGGGAAGGCAGCCCGGCTGCCCGCGCCGGAATCGCCCCTGGGGACATCCTGATCGGCGCTGACGGCGCAGTGGTGGAAGGGCTGGACGACCTGCACCGCATCCTGAGCGGCAAGTCATCCGGCGACCAGATGACCGTCCGCCTGCTCCGCGAGCTGGACCTGATCGAAGTCACGGTGACGCTGACCATGCCGGGCGAACCATCGGCCTGAGCGCCATCGGCGGCGAGATAAACCGCCCCGATCGGCCTGATCGGGGCGGCGTTTGTTTCTCTGACCCATGCACGACCCGGTGCCTGATTTTCTTCGACAAAGTTGCTGGTTGATCACTCCAGCCGATTGCCCGATTGGAGCGGGTTCCGGTATGATCAGACATTTGAACACCGAACGTGCGGTTTACCTTCCAGAGGAAGCACCATGCAGCAATCACTGACCGATAAAGTGGCGCTGGTGACCGGCTCAGCCCACCGGGTGGGTAAGGCCATCGCCCTGGCCCTGGCGGCGGAAGGGGTGCATATCACCGTGCACTACTTCGGCGCGGAGGAAGCAGCCCACAGCACCGTCCGGGAGATCAAGAGCTTTGGCGTGGATGCCATCAGCTGCCAGGCTGATCAATCCGACCCGCAGCAGGTTAACCGCCTGTTCGACGCCATCCACGAGCATTTCGGGCAGCTGGACATCCTGGTCAACAGCGCCAATATGTTCAAAAAGACTGACTTCCTGGATATCTCGTATGACGAATGGCAACGCGTGATCGCCGTCAACCTGACCGGGCCGTTCCTGGTCAGCCAGGCCGCCGCCCGCCAGATGCTCCGGCAGGACCCGCCCGGCGGGGTGATCATCACCATCCTGGATAACAGCGCCCTGCAACCCTGGCCGCAGTTCCCCCATCACAGCGTCGCCAAAGGCGGGCTGCTGACGCTCACCAAGGTGATGGCTCGCCGCCTGGCCCCGGCGATCCGGGTCAACGCCATTGCGCCGGGACCGGTGCTGAAGGAGCCAGGCCGCAGCGACGAAAGCTGGGCGCAACTGGCCGCGCGGCTCCCGCTCCAACGCCCCGGCACGCCAGAAGATGTGGGCCGCGCCGTGGTTTATCTGGCCCGCGAGGATTTCCTGACGGGCGTCGTGCTCAACGTTGACGGCGGCGAGGTGCTGACGGATTCAGGGGCCGAGTCCAAACCGCGCGCCGACCGGTTGTGACAGCTCCGTCGCGGTTCTGTGAGCCACGGCAGTCGGCGAACCCCATGATCGACCACCGTCAGAGCGCCCTGGTCAAACGCCTGGCCAACGAAGGACTGAAGACGCTGGACTTCTTCCGCGCCCTCAGCCCGGAGGAGCGATCACAGCCGGTGTACGTGGCGGGTTCCGGCTGGACGCCGCATGACATCCTCTGCCACCTGCTCAGCGCTGAGCAGGGTTTTCACCACCTCATCAGCGACATCTTACTCGGCGGACCGGGCGCGCCGGAAGATATGGACATCGACGCTTTTAACGAGCAGCAGGTCCGGGGGATGGCCGGCGCGGACTTCGCTACCGCCCTCCAGGCCCTGTCGCAGGCGCGTGTGACGACGCTGGAGATCGTCCGCACCCTGCGCCCGGGGGACCTCGACCGCCAGGGACGACATCCCCTCCTGGGCATCGTCACCCTCGAACAAATGCTCAAACTCATCTACCGCCATGCCATGATCCACCAGCGGGACATCCGCCGCGCCATCCAGCAGGGAAGCCCGGTCGATGCCCGCCCAGCGCCGACCCCAGCCGCTGATCGGCGGGCACCTGGCAGCGGCCAGGCCAGTCCCGGATAACGCGCCATGCCTCCCTGGTCCCCGATCAGTTGGCAGCTACTCCTGGCTGGGTTCTCGAAAGCCGTATCGCCCATAGAGCAGGACAAACATCACCGGCACCAGTTGCTCGATGTGCCAGGTATCGCCGGTCCGCCAGACCCGCTCCAGCATCTGGTGATCGCGGTCGCCCACCGGCAGCACCAGCCGCCCCCCGTCGGCCAGTTGGCTGCGCAGCGGGCCGGGGATGGCCGGGGCCGCCGCTGACACCAGGATGGCGTCGAAGGGAGCCATATCCGGCAGGCCCTGACTGCCGTCACCGACGTAAACTTCGACGTTGGTATATCCCAGGTCAGTCAGGCGAGTCGCCGCCTGGTCCGCCAGCCACTTGTCCCGTTCCAGGCTGAAGACCTGGGCGCATAATTCGCAGAGCACCGCTGTCTGGTAGCCCGAACCCGTCCCCACTTCCAGCACCGTTTCATGGCCGCTGAGCAGCAGGCACTGGGTCATCAAGGCGACGATGTAGGGCTGTGAGATGGTCTGATCCCGACCGATGGGCAGCGGGCCGTCACGGTAGGCGAGATGCTGCAAATCGCTCGGCACGAAGAGATGGCGCGGGACCTTTCGCATCGCCCCCAACACGCGCGGATCGGTGATGTCGCGCTCCTGTAACTGCTCCACAACCATGCGCTCGCGTAAGGTGTCAAAGTCCATGGCCGACGGCTCTCCGAACTGTCGTCGCGTATTACCCGTGACCTGCTCCCATTATATAACAGATGGTCATTGCCGATTGCGGCCACCCCGGTCCCCACCCCTCTCCCCAGCAGCACTCGTGGCGGAAACCGTCCGACCACAAGCGCTGCGGCCTGTCGTCCTATCTGTCTGGCCGTGGCGGCAGGACAACCGGCTGGTCATCGGAGCCGTCGAGAAACGGCCCGGCCACGGCCTATACGCCATCGGGCAGCAGGCCCTCCTCCGGCTCCGCCGCCACATCGCCCCGGTCGCCCAAGATATCCTTGATATAAACCTCCTGCACCAGGACCATCACGGTGGCGGTCAGCGGCACGGCCAGCAGCAACCCCAGAAAGCCAAAAAATATGCCGGCGATGATCTGGCCGACCAGCACCAGCACCGGCGGCAGGTCGATCTGCTCCGACATCAGCCAGGGACCGATGACCTGGCTTTCCAGAAACACCATGCCATAGATCACCACGATCACCCAGAACCACATCCCTGGCGCGTTGACGATGGTCACCGCCAGGGTAGGGATCAGGGCCACAAGAGGGCCGAAGTTCGGCACAAATGAAAACAGGCCGACCAGCGTGCCCAGGGCCGGGGACAGCGGAATCCCCAGCAGGCTCAGGCCGATGAACGCCCCCAGGCCGACCAGGAACATCGAGAGGATTTTGGCCTGTAGAAAGCCTTGCAGCGTCAGGTTGATCCGGCTCACAATCTCCTGGGCGCGGGCGCGGAAGCGCAACGGCAGCAGTTTGATGATCCCCTGCAAATACAGATCGGGGGTGGCCAGGAAATAACCGGTCATGAAGATCACCACCAACAAGCTCAGCAACGCGCTGGCCACGCCGCCCACAAAGGGGAAAACCACCATCGGGATTTGTTGCAGCCCGCCCAGTATCTGGTCCAGCACAGGACCTAACGAGGTCAGGTCGATGTTGAGCTCGGCAAACACTGTCTC
>DAOTXK010000304.1:0-8114 GCA_034435395.1 Anaerolineae bacterium
GCCTGATCCCACTTCAGGCATTATGCCGCCAGGCGGCGCGCACCTCTGACGGCCATCCTGGTCAGCCGCCCGCCCCAGACGCCACAGCACGGGCGCATCGATCGGATTCGCCCGTGCTGCTGGTCACGAGTAATGCCGCTCAGCCCGTCACAACTTCGTAGGCTACGCCATCCATCACCACGATCACCTGCTCCCCCAGGCCGAAGTAGTCGCCCAGCGTCGGATTCTGGGCCACCAGGTCAAAGTACTCGTCGCTGAGGAAGGTGACCGGTGTCGTCGTCATGGTATCCGCCTCGTAAGCGGTGTCGATCCAGACGCCGTCGCGGAAGACGAAGGTCTTGTCGCGCACCTGGCGGATGACTTCGCGCGTTTCCACCACGTATCCGCCGCCTTCGCCGCCGAGCGCCACCGCCGTGGGCATCGGGGCCGGGGCATTGGCCTGCATCGCGCCGCCAACGGCTTCCGCCGCGTCAACTGCCACCGCCCCCGACGACGGCGCAAACGCCTCGCCCATCGCCTGGCGGGCCGCCTCTTCGGCCTCGCGCCGCCCGGTCTGGCTGAAGATGTCATCCTCCTGGATCAGGAAGGACGTGTAGGGTGTGATGATGCCGTAGCGGATGCTGAGGCGCACCACGCTGTCCACCAGTTCAGGATTCTCGCCCTGCAACCGGATCTGGTTGAGCAGCGCGCCGATGCGCCGGGTGGCCCACAGGCGCGGGATAAACACCTCGGCGTCCGTGCCCGATCCGCCGCCCGCATTGGCCGGGAACCGTTGCCCGTCGTAGACGAACGTCTGGCGCTGCCCCCCGACTTCGCCGCTCAAACGGATGGTCACGTCCGCGGCGCTGTCGCGGTAGCGCCCGACGATCACCATCTGCGTCCCGGCGAAAAGGTCCGGCAGCGGCTCGGCAGGATACACATCCTCCACCATGATGCCGCTGAAGTCCAGGTCGATGTTGGTCAGCACCGGCGCGTTGATCTTGGTATAAAGCGCGCCCACTTCCTCGTCGATGCGCTCGCCGGGCCGGACGTACGCGCTGGTGCCGCGATTGTCCTGCGCCAGTTCGTCCAGCAGGAAGGCGTCCACATCATCACCCACGCCGAAGCTGAACAGCCGCACATTGTCCGGCGCGCTGTCCGCAAACCGCTCGAGGATCTCGTCGATCGCGGTCACACCCTCGGTCGGCACGCCGTCGGTGATGAACAGTAACACCGTCGCCCGCTGGGGATCGACCATTTCCAGCGCCGCGCTCAGCCCGCCGTCAATGTCCGTGCCGCCGATGGCCTCCAGGCCGTTTACCCAGCGGATGGCGCTATCGGCCTCGGCGGGGCTTTGCAGATCGTTGGCGTAGAGGCGGTCCCCGGTGCTGAAGACCACCACGTTAAAACGATCCTCGGCGTTGAGGTTATCCAGCACATACGCCACCGCGGCGCGGGCCTGATCCCACTTTTCGCCGAACATGCTGCCGGACTGGTCCAGCACCACGATCACGTCCTTGGGAATCGCGTCCTCTTCGGGGACTTCCAGCGGCGGCGCGACCAACAGCATAAAAAAGCCGTTCTCGTTCGCGCTCTCGCGGTAGGTCAGCAGATTCACGTCGATGTCATCCGGCGCGACGCTGTAATAGAGGCTGAAGTCAGCATCCGGCAGGACGTTCCGCTCCTCATAGCCGACGTGCGCGTGGAAGTCATCCTCCTGGTCGACGGCCACGCGGTGACTGGGGCTGTAAATAGACTGCACCGGGTCGTTGGAGATGATCTCGACCGTCACGGAAACGTCTTCCAGCGGGCGGGCGCTGAAGCGCTCGGTATTGAGCGGGTAGAGGTAATGCACCAGGCCATTTTCCACGTCCAGGATTTCCTGGTATTCGATCTCGATGCGGCGTTCCTCGCCCGGTGGGATGGGAAAAACGTTGGCGCGGATGGCGTTGGTGCCGACGTACTCCAGCAGCGCCGGGTCCCGCAGCTGGCGAACGATGTCGTTGTAGATCTGGCGGGCCTCGTCGGCCTCCAGGATTTGCGGCTGGATCGGCTCGCCGTCCACCCACATGGTGAACTCACTGACGGTCGCCCCCTGCGGCAGCGGGAACATGTACGTCCCCTCGGCCACAGCATGACCCTCATTGACGAACATCTGGTCAATGTGTGTGGTGGCCACCTGGTTATCGATGGTGACCTCCACGCGATGATACTTGATGGTCAGCCAGACCGGATCGGTGAAGGGTCCCGGCGGGCGCGGCGGCGGGATAATGATCCCATCGGCCAGAGCGGGCCACGCGGCCCCTAACAGCAAAACGGCGGTCAACAGGCTTATCACGACACGTTTCATCTCCGGGCATCCTCTCGGTAATTGGTCATCGGGCGATTCGGTACATTCTATAGACGTATCAGCCGTCGGCACGGTTCCCACCAAATCTACAATCCCAGCCCCCTGCCGCTGCCACTTCCGTCACAGCACACTTTATAGCCCGCGGAGTGTCGCCAGATGTTTGACAGGCACTCACAATACTCCTATACTTCCATCGTCAACAGGGTCTCATTCAGGCGAGAATATCCCCCTCCCTGCTTACTTAGAGGAGGCATCATATGCAGCAAGGGACTGGCGGCTTCCGGCTCGTCGTTCGACGCGGTCCACAACCCAACCAGGTGTACGAGCTTAACAAAGACGTGGTGGCACTGGGACGAGACATCACCAACGACATCGTGATCAACGACCCGGAGGTCAGCCGTCACCACTGCCGCATGACGCGCACCCCCACCGGCTACATCCTGGAAGACCTCGGCTCCACCAACGGGACATTTGTCAATGGCCAGCGGCTGACCGGTTCACGCACCCTCGTCAACGGCGACATGATCGGCCTGGGCGAGACGGTCACCCTGGGCTATGAAGGGGGTGCGGTCCAGCGGCCCGCCAGCCCGTTCCAGCAGGAAACCGTGATCAGTTCCACCGCGCCGCCGCCCTACGGCGCGCCTGGAGCCCCGCCTTCCCCGGCCCCGCCGCCGGGCTACCAGCCGATCCAGCAGCCCTACGGCGAGCCGCAGTATCAGATGCCAGCCCAGCCCTATGCCCAGCAGCCGCCGCCGGGCTACGAGTACTACGAATACGAGGAAGAGGAGCGCAACGTTGGGCGCTGGGTGGCCATCGGGTGCGGATGTCTGGTGGTGGTGTGCATCATCGTGCTGGCCGTCGCCGCCTTCATCATTGATACGCTGAACATCTGGTGCAGCGTGCCGCTGGTGCCCGATCTGTTCAACCTCAACTGCAATCCGGCCCTGCTGCTGCCGTTGGTGCTGCCCTTCATGTAGCATTTCTTCACTGGCGTCAAGCGCGATAGAAGCCTTAAACAGCCCCATCCACCCACGATGGGGTGTAATTGATCGTACCGGACGCCGCCGGGTCTAGGGCACCTGGAACGACACCTGATACGGCTCCTGCACATAGTTACCGTCCACGCCCACGATGATCAGCCGCAGGAAGTAGGTGCCCGGCTGCAATCCCGCCGCCGCCAGGGTCTCCAGCTGCCCGTCGTACACCGACTGATCATGCACCAGGCCCAGCGTCACCCACTCCGGGAACTGGGGACCCTGAATCTCAAACTTGTAATAGGCAGCCTGCTCCGAGCTGAGGTCAGCCGTGCCGATGATGGGGATCACTTCATTCACCACCTGGTTGGGGGCCGGTGAAGTGATATAGGCCGTCACCACGCCGGGGCCGCTGCCGGTGCCCGGCGGAGGCGCGGTCAGCATCTCCGCCGTGCAGGGAACCGACGGCAGGATGGGCACGTTATGCGCCTGCGCCCACTGCGCCGCGTAAACTGCATCGATCGGGTCCGGCGGTGGGCCGATGAACAGCAAAACCTGCGCCCCCGGCACCTGCGACACCACCTCGTTGGGCACCAGACAGTAGCGCGGCGGGGGCGGAGCCGGCGCGCCCGGCTGGCTGAGGGCGGGGACCGCCGCCTGAGCGGCTTCCGGCGTCAGCGGCAGCACCACCGCCTGGAACAGGCCGCGCTCCACCTCGTTGAGTTGTGGCCCATAGGCGTTGGGATCGGGGGTCACCAGCGGGGGGGCCAGGCGCGCGCTTCCCTCGACCAGATTCCCGTTGCCATCCGGCACCAGCGGGGGCGAATCCAGGAACCACTCGACCCGCGTCGCTGTGCAGGCGGTTGCCGGGTCTTGCAGCGCGCTGATCTCACAAACCTGGCGGCGGCTCAGACCGGGCGGCGGCGACAGGTAATCCGGGATCAACTGCCCCTCCTGGGCCAGCACGGCCAGCAAATCCTGGTCGGCGTAGATGCCCATCACCACATCGTGCCAGATCGGGGCGGCCCCGGTCAGGCCGCTGGTGTTGACCATTGGCGTGTTGTCGCTGTTGCCCGCCCAGACGCCCACCGCGACGTTGCGCGTGAAACCCACTGTCCAGTTGTCGCGTGTGTCGTCGGTCGTGCCGGTTTTTACGCTGCTGACCAGATCGCCCGTGTACAGCGGACTTCTGGCTCCCATGGCCGGGGCGCGGGCGTTGTTGTCGGCCAGGATATCGCTGATCACAAACGCGATGCGAGGATCGAGCACCTCCAGCCCGTAGGCCAACGTGTTCACAGTGCGGGGCGTGTTCTGCCCGCGCGGACAGCCGTTTTCGTACTGGTAGATGATGTTGTCGTCCCCGTCCAGCACGCAGCGGATCGTCGTCGTCGGCACCAGCAGGCCGCCAGTGGCAAAGACGCTGTAGGCGCGGGTCAGTTCCAGCAGCGTGACCTCGCCGCCGCCCAGGGTCAGCGACAGGCCGTAGCGGCCCGCGTCCTGCCCCAGGCTTTCCACCCCAAACCGTTCCATCAGATTCAGGAGATAGGCCACGCCAACCTGACGGAGTGTCTGCACGGCGGGCACGTTGTAGCTGTTGGCCAGCGCGTCGCGCACGCGGACCGGACCGTGATACGTCCGGTCATAGTTGATCGGGATGTAGGCTGGCTGGCCGGGCACCTCCAGGCGGACCTCGGCGTCCCAGATGATGTTGGCCGCCGTCCAGCCCTGTTCCATCGCCGCCGCGTAGTTGAAGGGTTTCATGGTGCTGCCCGGCTGGCGGGCGGCCGTCGCCACATTAACCCGCCCATCAATGCTGTCGTCCCAGTAGTCCACACTGCCCACCATCGCCAGAATCTCGCCGGTCACGGGGCGCGTGACGACGACGGCGGCGTTGGTCAGATGGTGCGCGTCGCGCAGACTGGCCACCTGCGCCCGCGCCGTGCGCTCCGCCAGGTCCTGGTAGCGCAGGTCGAGGGTGGTGTACACCTGCAAACCGCCGCTGGTGATGGCATCCGGCGGATAACCCAGCGCCGCCATCAGCCCCTCTAACTCATCCCGCGCATAGACGGTGAAATGCGGCGCGACCAGCGGCACGTCCGGGCTGGCATAGGACAGCGGCTCCCCATAGGCGGCATAAGCCTGCTCCTCGGTGATGTAACCCTCCTCCCGCATCAGGTCGATCACCAGCCGCCGCCGCGCCAGGACCGCCTCCTGCACCATCGGGTCCGGGTTGAGCGGGTTCAGCTCGGCGGGGGCCTGGGGCAGCCCGGCCAGGAGAGCCGCCTCGCCGAGCGTCAACTCGGCAGCCGGTTTGCCAAAGATCGTCTGGCTGGCCGCCTCGATGCCATAAGCCAGATTGCCGTAATAAATCTCATTGAGGTAAAGCTCCAGGATTTCGTCCTTGGGCAGGCGGTTGGTCAGGATGATCGCCAGGATCGCTTCCTCGATCTTACGCTGTAGACTCGGCGTGGTGCGGTACTCATAATCGAAGGCGAGGTTGCGCACCAGTTGCTGGGTGATCGTGCTCGCGCCGGAGACGACCTCGCCCTGCTCGGTGTTCTGCAGGGCGGCCCGGAGGATGCTGCCGAAGTCAACGCCCGGATTGGTGTAGAAGCTGTCGTCCTCGATGGCGATGGTCGCCTGCGCCACGTAAGGCGGCAGGTCGTCCAGCCGCACGTTGGTGCGCCGCCCTTCTTCAAATATCTGGTAGAGTTCCTCGCCGTTGCGGTCATAGATGGTGGTCGTCTGGAAGGTCCGGCGATTCTGGAGTTCATCCAGGCGTCGCAGACTGTTCTCCAGGCGGGCGCTCAACGCGCTGACGACGATCAGGCCCACCATCACCACCAGACCCAGGAAAACCGCCAGCGCTGCCCCGGCAGTCAGCAGGCAGCCCCCGGAGAACAGCCCCAGGCGTAGAGGGCGTCGTCTCCGGCGGCGACGGCGGGGCGGCGGAGGGGGTCTGTAACCCGGTGGCGGGGCCGGATAGTGTCCTTGGGGCGGGCGGACCGTCGGTGACGGGCTGGTTGGATACGGTCGCTGCGGCGGGGGTGGCTCGACCGCGGGCAGGGCGTCGCCCGTCAGGGTCGGCGGGAGCGTCGCCGGAATGCCTTCCTGGGTATCCTCCAAGGCAGCCGCCTGCCTGGCCGACAGCGCCTGGATGTCCGTCCGCGTGGTTTCCTGGGAAGGGGGAGGGGGCGGCAACACCTCCGGTGGCAGCGTGGGCTGAGTCGGCTGGAGGGCGTCTTCGCGCTCCTCGTCAGGGTTGTGCTCGGTCATGATTCGTCAGGTCGTCCGGACTCGTGTCCAACAGGTGTGCGCTTTCCCTCCAGTGTAACACCTTCGCCAGGGCCGCACTATATCGCCCTCCTTGCCTTTGCCCTACGCCTGCCCCACGTCTGGCCGCTTACGCCGGGCCGTCCGGCGGCCTCTGACGGGCGCGCGCTTCATTGCTGCGGAAGAAGTTGGCGATGGACACCACGGCGGCCACAAACACGCTGCCCACCAGGAAACCAGCCACCAGTGCATGGAGCGGCTCATTGCCCATCCCCAGGCCGAACAAAATCATGAAGATGATGCCGCCCGCGGCTCCTGCCCCGGCCACCACGCCGGTGGAAGCCCAGTTGCGCCGCACCCCCAGATAGGTGGCGAGAAGGGTCAGGGCAAACAGCACAAAAAAGATCAGCGCGGTACCTGTCATGGCGACTTCCTCACAATCCAGAACCTTGTGCCCCAAGTGTAGTGAATTCGCCGCGCCGGCGAAAGCGCCCGCCCTCACGAGCCTTCCCCACTGCCGCTCACGCTGGCCGGGTACTTTCCGCGCCAATGCCTGGCCCCAATGCCTTGACCTCCTTCTTCGGCGGGCAAATCATCTTGACACACGCCCCTCCCCCACTTATAATCCGCTTCACTGCCCGCCCGGCGCGCTTCGCTGGGCGTTCTTTTCGCGAAAAACGATTGCCCGCCGCTGGAGATTATCGGAGAACATCCCAATGGGCCCGCTTCCCAAGCGAAAACTCTCACGGAGCCGCCGCAACCGCCGCCGCGCCCACGATGCGCTGAGCCTGCGTCACCTGGTGCGCTGCGAAAACTGCAACGCCTACAAGCCGGCTCATCACGTCTGCCCGGAATGTGGCTCATACGGCGACCATCAGGTCGTCGAGATGGAAGAGGAATAACCGGCGTTAGCCAGCGCGGCCCAGGCAAGCGGGCGGATGGTCAGGCTAACCACCCAGCTACAGGAGCATGCGGCATGGCCGACTGGGCACATACGGCCTTTATCTTCCCCGGTCAGGGGTCCCAGGAAGTCGGCATGGGGGCAGACCTGGCCGCTCAGTATCCAGCCGCCCGCGAAGTCTACCAGAATGCCGACGACCTGCTGGGCTTCCCGCTCTCCCGGTTGTGCTGGAACGGTCCGGCGGAAGACCTGGACGACACCCTCAACACCCAGCCCGCCCTGTACGTGACCGGCATCGCCACGCTGAAGGCGCTGCAGGCCGAAATCGGCCCGGTTGCGCCGGCTTTTATGGCCGGTCACAGCCTGGGCGAACTGACGGCGCTCACCGCAGCCGGAGCGCTGCCCTTCCCGGACGGCCTGCGGCTGGTTCGCGAGCGCGGTCGGCTGATGAAACAGGCCGGTGACGATGCCCCTGGCGCGATGGCCGCCCTGCTCGGCCTGTCGACGGAAACCGTCCAGGCGCTCTGTGAACAGGCCAGCGCGGCGACCGGCGGGCACCTGGTCATCGCCAACGATAACTGCCCTGGCCAGATCGTGGTCTCCGGCGACGTGGCAACCCTGGAGCGCGGCCTGGCCC
>DAOTXK010000305.1:0-6642 GCA_034435395.1 Anaerolineae bacterium
TGACCGGCTGGTCGCTGGTCGACCAGCTCGACGTGGCCGACCTGGCCGACGAGGCCGCCCATGACTACACCTGGTGGAACCAGGGCCGCCCCGATGGCTTCACCTCCGAACCCCGCCTGATGCCCTACCGCGCTGACCCCGCGCTCTCCCTCCCCGACGGCGGACGCCTGCTCACCGGCGGCGAACCCTTCACCCTCCACACCACCCAGCCCACTCAGTGGCTGCGCCTGGTCGCCCGCCTCCACCAGACCGCCGACCTGACCCTCCGCGTCCGCGTCAACGGCAACGAAGCCGGACGCTGGCGGCTGCCCGCCGTCCCCGGCCAGTGGCTGGAGAGCGCCTTCCTCATCCCCCCCGACCTGCTGCGGGGAGAGGAAACCACCCTCGAACTGTTCGTGCTCGACCCGCCCCCCGACGCCCGCTACAGCCCCTTCCACTACTGGGCCTTCCAGGGCCAGCCGGAGACGCTGCCTCCCCCGCCGGGCACGCTGGTCGAGGCCGCCTTTGGCCAGGTGGCCCTCCTGCGCGGCTTCGACCTGCCCGGACGGGTCTTCGCCCCCGGCGACACCCTCCCCCTCACCCTGCACTGGTCGGCCCTCCACCCCCCCCAGGCCGACCTCCGCCTGTTCGTCCACCTCACCGACCCCGATAACGCCGACTCCCCCGACGGCATCCTGGCCCAGTACGACGCCCCGCCCCGCCAGGGCACCTATCCCTTCTGGGTCTGGCGACCAGGGGAGACCGTCCGCGAGACCGTGACCCTGTCCATCCCGCCCGACGCCGAACCCGGCCAGTACGTGCTGTTGATGGGAGTCTACGACGGCGCGACCGGCGAGCGCCTGCCCATCCTCGGCGGCCACGACTTCGGCAGCAGCCGCCTCCTCCTCGCCCCCCTCACCCTCCGCTGAACCGCCAGGGCGTGGCCGCAGCCTCAGTCCGACGGGGCGTCGCATCGCAATGCGCCGCTACGGGCCACGATGATGGGCGGGGCCGGGCGTGGCGTCGGCCCATTTGTAGCGGCGGCATGAATGCCAACGCCGCTGGCCGGTCGCGAGTCTGTAGCGTCGGACTGGGGTCCGACGTTGTCCTTCAATGATGGCTATCCACTTTGAAGGCTGAAGTACGCAGGGCCGCCGCTGACCCGATTACAACCCCGCCATTACGTCCTGGAAGCGGCGCAGCAGGGCCAGATGATCGTCCAGCGACGCGCAGCCCGCGCCCATTGTATTGATGGCCACGTGCGTCGCGCCCAGATCGCGCCAGCCCTGGACGTAGGGCAGCCATTCATCCTCGGCCAGGTCCCGCGCGCTGACCCGCACATCGATGCCGAAGCCGGCGACGCGGCGGCCCGCCTCGGCCAGGTAACCGCGCAGCCGCTCCACCACCGCCCGCCCCTTGTCCACGGGCAGCGGGTTGGGCATCCAGCCGTCGCCCAGGCGGGCCATGCGGCGTAACACGGCGTCCGCCAGGCCCCCAAACCAGATCGGGATCGGGCGCTGCACCGGCAGCGGGTTGATCCCGGCGTCCTCAACGGTGTGGTACTGCCCCCGGAAGGTCACCAGCGGCTGGGTCCATAGGGCGCGC
The DNA here is from genome assembly GCA_034435395.1 of Anaerolineae bacterium. Classification (GTDB taxonomy): domain Bacteria; phylum Chloroflexota; class Anaerolineae; order Aggregatilineales; family Ch27; genus DAOTXK01. The sequence continues at coordinate 1,585 of DAOTXK010000305.1, forward strand.
AGCAGGGCGACCTGCTCCTCGCAGCGCCGACCCCGGTTGTGGAAGTCATAACCCAGCGCGTCATACTCGACCTTGTTCCAGCCGATGCCGATGCCCAGCCGCAGCCGCCCGCCGCACAACACGTCCAGCTCGGCGGCCTGCTTGGCCACCAGCACCGCTGGCCGCTGCGGCAGGATCAGGATATTGGTGCCGAGTTCGAGGCGCTCGGTCAGCCCGGCCAGGTAGCCAAACAGCACAAACGGCTCGTGGAAGGCGCTTTCGTGGGTGTAGGGGCCACTCCAGCCGCCGGGGCGATCTGGATTCGCGCCGAGCACGTGCTCGTAGGCCAGCAGGTAGTCGAAGCCCATACCCTCGGCGGCCTGCGCGTAATCCCGGATGGCCGCCGGGTCATTGCCGATCTCCAGTTGCGGAAAAACCACGCCGAGTTTCATCGTCGTCCCCACCTGTCATCGGATCGATACCATCCGGCGTCCGCGCCCGTGAGGGGTCGCCAGGGTTAGGGTCCGGGGGCCGCGCCACGGGAGGAACGCCGCGCGGGCGAGGGCGGCGACCCGCTAGCCAGTGGAGATGCCCGCTCGCCCATGTCGTCCATCATAGACCGGCCCGGCAGCGCCGTCAAATATGGCCTGACGGCGGCCCGCCGACGGCGTCGCCCCGGCAGACTGCGCGCAAATGCATTCCATTCTGGGGGCGAGTATACGGCAGTGGACGCATGGCCGCCGCATGGGGTTCAAAACCCCGTGCTGATCCGGTTCTGGTATACCCACTAAAGGGGCTTTTGCGCCGATCCCAGCCCCTTTAGCAGGCTTGACGGCCCAACCGGCGGCTTTGAACCGCTGGCGACCTCGTCCCTCAAGGGACAGGCACCTCTGCGCCCGGTCATTCCGGCCAGCGAATTTTTTGGTAACTCTGGTAGCGGGTCCCGGCCAGGACGCCGTCCTGGAGCGCCCGCCGGATAGCGCACTGCGGCTCGTCGCGATGGGTGCAGTCGACGAACTTGCACCGGCCCACATAGTCGACCACCTCCGGGAACAGCTCGATGATCGCCTCCTCCGGCACATCCCACAGGCTGAACTCGCGCACGCCCGGCGTATCGACGACCGCGCCGCCCCCTTCCAGCGGGAACATCTCCAGCCACGTGGTCGCGTGGCGGCCTTCGCCGTGGTGACGGTTGACCTCGTTGACCCGCAGGCCCAACCCTGGCTGGATGGCGTTGAGCAGGCTGGACTTACCCACGCCCGACTTGCCGACCAGCACCGACCGCTGGCCAGCGATGGCCGCCTGGAAGTCCCCCAGCCCTTCGCCGGTCACCGCGCTGGTCAGCAGCACCGGATACCCGACGCGGCGGTACATGTCGATGGCCTGGGGGAGCCAGTCCGGCTTTGGCGCGTCGTCCCATTTGGTGACCACGACGACCGCGGGCAGTTCCGCCGCCTCCGCCGAGACCAGGTAGCGGTCGATGGTGGTGGGGGAAGGCTGGGGGAAGGTGGCGGCAACTGTCACCAGGACCTGGTCGGCGTTGGCGACGATCACCTGCTCCAGCGGCTTTGGGCCGGGGGCGCGGCGCGTCAGCTTGGTCCGGCGCGGCAGCACCTCGGTGATCAGGCCCTCGTGGTTGCCGCCGTCGAGGAAACGCACCTCATCGCCGACGGCCACCGGATCGACCACGCTCACCTCTTTGACGCCCAGCGCCTTGAGATACCCCAGCGAGGCGCGGTCGCGCGTCGGCAGGATGACCTCCTTCCGCAGCTTGCTGGAGATGGAACAGACGACGGTCTGCCCATCCACGCTCACCCAGTATTTGCCGGTCGATTTTCGGTAGACCACCCCCTGCCCACCGGCCCGGTCAGAGGATGGGTCGTGACACTGGTGTTCGGTAGACACCGCTGGTTTTCTCCCTGTTGTGGATTCAGATTTGAAAGCTCGCGTACTGGTAGAAACTTCTTCGCCCCGGATTTGACCGGGCGGACTTCAGCGGCCATCACACCCCTCCTTTCAGTTTCATAACCGGCGAATCCAAACGGCCACGGGGCGGACCCGCAGCCGTTGGAATCACCACGGTCACGGCACGCCCGCCGTACCTGCCCATGCAGGCAGCGCTCAACGACGCAGAGCACACCCTCAGCGTCGGCGCGGCGGAGGCCGTGACTGACCGGCTATCGAACTACGTAAACCGAATCAGGGAATCACCCACCCCAGCCAGGGGGGACCGGCGCACGCCGCGCGTGGTTGGATTTCCCATGCACTTGCCCTGCCATACGTGCGCCTCCTGGTGGCTGAGATCGAACGATGGATAAACACCGACGGGAACTATAACACAGGGCCGGGACGGGAGTCAATGGGCGCAAAGGTTGGGGCGGGGGCGGATTCATGCGTTCGTTTTGCGAACCGTCAGGCGCGCCAAAAATCTTTAAAAATTTGAGAGAAAGGGAGCTTTGTGCCAACGGTGGCTTTTGGCGGCCAGCTTTCCCGACTGTGTGACATGAAGGAGCGACGCCGGCGATTTTTGCACCACGAGGATTGTCGCTATAATAAAAACGTGGCCAGTAGCCTGTTCAGTGCCCAGGCCAGTCTCCTGGGTGTTCCTCGCACCATACCCAGCAACAACTCATGAACTGACGCTTGTGTCAAAAAGGGGCAGCCAGACCATGGAATATACCTATCTGGGACGGACCGGGTTGAAGGTCAGTCGCATCTGCCTGGGCACCATGAACTTCGGCACCTGCACCGATGAGGCCGACAGCCACGCCATCATGGACCGGGCGCTGGAGGAGGGCATCAACTTCTTCGACACGGCCAACGTCTATGGCCACAACTGGTGGGACCCCGATGCGCCCGACCGGCCCGGCCTGACGGAAACCATCATCGGGCGCTGGTTCGCCCAGGGCGGCGGGCGGCGGGAGAAAGTGGTGCTGGCCACCAAACTCGGCCATCCCGACATGCCGGACGGGGTCGGCTCCTCGGCGCGGACCATCAAACAGTCCTGCGAGGACAGCCTGCGCCGCCTCCAGACGGACTATATCGACCTCTACCAGATGCACCACATCGACCGGCACACCCCCTGGGAGGAAGTGTGGGGGGCCATGGAACAGCTGGTTCGAGAGGGCAAAATCCTCTACGTGGGGAGCAGCAACTTCGCCGGCTGGCACATCGCCCAGGCCAACGAGGTCGCCCGGCGGCGGCACTTCCTGGGCCTGGTCTCCGAGCAGAGCCTGTATAACCTGGCCAACCGGGCCATCGAAATGGAAGTGATCCCGGCCTGCCGGGCCTACGGCATGGGCCTGATCCCCTGGTCGCCGCTGGCGGGCGGCATCCTGGCGGGCACCGGCGAGCCGGGCGACCGTCGCCAGGGCGGGCGGGGTCAGCAGGTCCGCCAGCAGCAGGGCGACCGCCTGGCGCGCTACGAAGCCTTTTGCCGGGAAATGGGGGAAAAACCGGCCCACGTGGCCCTGGCCTGGCTGCTGCATCAGGGGGCCGTCACCGCGCCCATCATCGGCCCCCGCACCCTGGATCACCTGACCGGCAGTCTGCGCGCCCTGGCGATCAAACTCAGCGACGAGCAACTGGCCCAGCTGGACGACATCTGGCCCGGCTACCAGACCGCGCCGGAGCACTACGCCTGGTAAGCAGAGGCCGGGGAAGCTACCCTGCCCCGGCCTCTCCGATCGTGGGAAGCTATACCCATACATTCAGTGAAAGGATTGGCTGATGGAATACACCTATCTGGGACGGACCGGACTCAAGGTCAGCCGCCTGTGCCTGGGCACCATGAACTTCGGCCCCAAGACAAGCGAAGCGGACAGTTTCGCCATCATGGATCGCGCGCTGGAGCTTGGCTTCAACTTCTTCGACACCGCCAACGTGTATGGCTGGGTGCGCGGTGAGGGCATCACCGAGCAGATCATCGGGCGCTGGCTGGCGCAGGGCGGCGGGCGCCGCGAACAGATCGTGCTGGCCACCAAGGTCTACGGCGTCATGGGCGATGGCCCCAACGACCGCCGCCTGTCTGCCTACCACATCCGGCGTGCCTGTGAGGGCAGTCTGCGCCGCCTGCAAACCGATCACATCGACCTCTACCAGATGCATCACATCGACCGCGACACGCCGTGGGAAGAAATATGGCAGGCCATGGAGCAGCTTGTGCGCGAGGGCAAAGTGCTGTATGTCGGCAGCAGCAACTTCGCCGGCTGGCATATCGCGCAGGCGCAGTGCGCCGCTCAGCAGCGCCATTTCATGGGCCTGGTCTGCGAGCAGAGTCTCTACAATCTGGCCGATCGCATGATTGAGCTGGAAGTGATCCCTGCCTGCCAGGGGTACGGGCTGGGATTGATCCCCTGGAGCCCGCTTGCAGGCGGTATCCTTGGCGGTACAAAGAAAAAGGGCGACCGCCGGCGCGGTGAGTATGCCCAGGAGGTGTTGAAGAAGCACGCAGAGCGTATCGCGCGCTACGAGCAGCTCTGCGAGGAGCTGGGTGAGAAGCCCGCCGATGTCGCCATAGCCTGGCTGCTGCACCAGCCCGCTGTCACCGCGCCGATCATCGGGCCGCGCACAATGGATCAGCTTGAAGGCAGCCTGCGGGCGCTCAAGCTCAGGCTCAATAAGGGGACACTGAAGAAGCTGGATGAGATCTGGCCCGGCCCCGGCGGCCCGGCTCCCGAAGCCTATGCATGGTGACCCGCGCTCCCTGCCCCGCTCCCCTCGCGCAGGGGAGCGGGAACAACACAACTCCCTCTTCAGGCTCCGCGCGCGGATGCGCTCGGCTGATCTACAGAAAATCGCGGCCTGGGCCGGGCTGATTGGCGCGGGCGCCACGACGCTTGGTGTTATCCTCTCGGCGCTGGCCTATTCTGGCCGCACCGGCGAGCCGTACAGCTTCCTCAACCATTTCGTCTCAGAACTGGGCGAGCGCGGCATCTCAGAGCTGGCGGCGGCCTTCAACACCGGCCTGCTGGTGGGTGGGCTGTGCCTCGCCGTGCTCACGCTGGGCGTCGCGCGCGAGATCGGCGGCCGGATGGGCGGGCTGTTCGGGCTGGCGGGGGTGGTGACCGGTGTATCAGG
>DAOTXK010000306.1:0-24008 GCA_034435395.1 Anaerolineae bacterium
CGCCAGTAACACGCCGATCACCCCCAGCACAAGCCCGGCCACGATCAACACGGCCAGAACGACGCGCCGGTAGTTGGCCCGCCGCTGCCGGACATCATGCGGTCGCTCACCCAGGTTGTTATAAGCGGCCTGCTCCGCCTCGATCTCCCAGTCCAGCTTGACATCCATAGCCGTTCACAAACCATTCCCATGCAACGTGACATCGCCAGCCAGCAGCCGTCGCACTGAGCCGTCATCGGTCCGTAGCAGCAACGCGCCCTGGGAATCGACCCCTTCCGCCACGCCTGCCACGACTCCTTCACCGGAGGCTACTGTGACCCGCTTCCCCAGGGTGACGCTGTACTGCCGCCATGCGGCCAATAACGCCTCATCCGACAGGCGCGCCTGCCAGCAATCGATCCGCTCCAACAATCGGAGGAGCAAACCGCCGCGATCAGGCGCTCGGCCCAGGATGGCCTCCACCGTCGTCGCGCCAAAGCGGGCGGCTGCCGCTTCCGACAACGCCCCTCGCCGGATGTTGACGCCGATGCCCAGAATCACGGCGCTCCTTTCGTCGCCGGACCAGGCCACCTCCGCCAGAATGCCCGCCACCTTGCGCCCTTCCAACAGCACATCATTGGGCCACTTGATGCCCGGCGACAGCCCTTCTGCCGCCAGGGCCTCCGCCACTGCGACCGCCCCCAGCAGCGTCAGGCGGGGCAGCGCTTCCGGCGACACCGCCGGGCGCAGGATGACCGATACCAGCAGCGATGTCTCCGGCGCGGCCACCCATGCCCGACCCCGCCGCCCGCGACCGGCCGTCTGCTCCTCGGCCAGCACGACCGCCCCGGATGGCGCGCCCGCCAACGCCCAGGCCGCCGCTTCGTCATTGGTGCTGCCGATGCGCCGGTAGTAACGGCAGGGGCGCGACCCCAACCCGGCCAGCCAGTCCGGCGGGTGATCTGGCGTCTGCGGGTCCATCGACGCGTCTCCTTGCCAGTGAAATCGTATCGCTGGCGATTGTAGCGCCCGTGGATGAAACGCGGCAACTGGTTGCCCCCATTTGCCCCCAGGGGCCAGGGCCAAGTACAATCTAGAGGCGTTCCCAGGCGTTTCTGATCCGTGGACCTCTTTATGGACCATCTCTGGACACCGTGGCGGATGCCTTACTTACGCGGCGACACGAGCAAACCCGACCATTGTATCTTTTGCCACAAGATCAACGCTGACGATGACGAAGCGGAACTGGTCGTCTTCCGCTCGGAGCACGTTTACGCCACGCTGAACCGGTATCCGTATAACAACGGCCACCTGATGATCGTCCCCTACGCCCATGTCGCCATGCTGGAAGACCTCCCCGTGGCGGTGGTCGCCGACCTGATGCAGACCGCTCAGGAAGCCCTCGTGGCCCTGCGCGCCGCCTACCAGCCGGAGGGTTTTAACATGGGGATCAACATCGGCCCAGCCGCAGGCGCTGGCATTGCCGACCACCTGCACCTGCACATCGTGCCCCGCTGGTCCGGCGACACCAACTACATGACCGTCGTCGGCCAGACGCGCATCATCCCGGATATGCTGGCCGACACCTACCGGCAGGTTCGCGATGCCTGGCCGAAACGCCATGCCTGAGTCGGGCGGCATCCAGCGAGTCGCCCGCCGCCGATACCCTCCCCCTTTACCTCCAGTCAGCAGACGAGGACCGCTGTCCTATGCCTTCTACAGTCAATGGTAAAAACGCTCGCCAGGCGGTCATCCTGGGCGGGGCGCGGACGCCGCACGGGCGTTTCCTGGGTGCGCCGTCCTCGCTCAGCGCTGTGAAGCTGGCCACCCAGGCGTTAAAAGCGGCCCTGGCCCGCACGCCCATCAACCGGGACGACGTGGACGAGGTGATCGTCGGGCAGATCGTCCCTGCCGGGTGCGGTCTGGCGGCGTTATGCCTGGGCGGCGCGGAGGCGGTCGCCATGACCACTGAATTGGAACGGTAGATTCCTGAGCGCAGCCGTTTTCCGCCCAATGACGCCGCGCGGTGGTGTGGTATAGTTGGGAGAGGAAGTGATCTTCGCCCTGCTCCATCGGCAGCCGGGGAATGGGATATATGCAGGCATACAGCCAGGCATTCGCGCAGGTCTACAACCGGCGGTGGACTCGGTTTGCGGAGGACCTTGCCCCCCGCTTGCTGGCGTACTACGAAACCACGCCGATTGCCCGGAGCCATCCGCGCATTCTGGACCTCTGCTGCGGGACCGGCCAGATGGCCCGCTGCTTCCTGGACAACGGCTACCATGTGACCGGGATTGACCTCTCGCCGCACATGCTGCGGTTTGCCAGGGAGAACGCCGGGGCGTATCTCGACTCCGGTCAGGCCGAGTTTTTTGAGGCCGACGCGGCCAGCTTCACGCTGGACCGGTCGTTCGGATTGGTGGTGTCCGTCTTCGATTCGCTCAACCACCTGGCCGATTTCCAGGCCCTCCGCGGGTGTTTTGCCTCGGTGTTTGCTGTGCTCGTGCCGGGCGGGGTCTTCATCTTCGATCTGAACACGCGCCTGGGCCTGCGCCGCTGGAACACTATCCACATCGACGATGACGAAGACCTGATGCTGGTCAACCGGGGCATCTACGATGGCACGGGCGACAAAGCCTACACCCACATCACCGGCTTCATCCGCCGACCAGATGGGCTTTACGAGCGCTATGAGGAAACGGTGTTTAACACGGCGTTTGAGATGGAGCAGGTGCGGGGGGCGCTGCTCAACGCCGGGTGGCAAACCGTGCGCTTCGCGACCGGCGACGATCTGGCCGCGTCCGTCGAAGACCCGGAAAACCACGGCCGTATTTTTTTCGTCGCCACCAAGTAACCTGTCGCCTTCCAGGCAGACGATTACGGAGGGTGCCCCATGACGCCTCAAAAAATCGCCGTCATTGGCGCTGGGACGATGGGCAGCGGCATTGCCCAGGTGTGCGCAACGAGTGGGTTTGAGGTGGTGATGATCGACGTGGCACCGGACGCCCTGGAACGCGCCCGCGCGGCCATCGGCCAGAGCGTCCAGAAACTGCACAGCAAGGGCAAGCTGACCGACGAGCAAAAGGCGCGCGTCGATCGCATCGCCGCCGCCACCGAACTCAGCGCCGCCGCTGACGCCGACCTGGTCATCGAAGCGGTGAACGAAAACTTCGGCCTCAAGCAGCAAATCTTCCGCGAGCTGTCCGCCCTCACCCGGCCCGACGCGATCCTGGCCAGCAATACGTCATCCATCTCGCTGACGGCCCTGGCCGCCTTCACCAACCGCCCGCACAAGGTCATCGGCATGCATTTTATGAACCCGGTGCCCCTTATGCAGCTGGTCGAGGTGATCCGGGGCCTGGATACCGACCAGGCGACGGTGGATACCATTCTGCAACTTAGCCGCGACCTGGGCAAGACCCCGGTTGAGGCCGCCGACTACCCCGGCTTCATCAGCAACCGCATCCTCTGCCCGATGCTCAACGAGGCCATCTATGCCCTGATGGAAGGCGTGGGTGAGGTCGAGGCCATCGACACGGTCATGCGGCTGGGCATGAACCATCCGATGGGGCCGCTGATGCTGGCCGATTTCGTCGGTCTGGACGTGCTGCTGGCCGTCATGGACGTGTTGTGGGAGCACTTCCATGATTCGAAGTACCGGGCCTGCCCCCTGTTGCGTAAGATGGTGGCGGCGGGCCACCTGGGGCGTAAAAGCGGGCGGGGCTTCTACCACTACGACGAGACCGGGCGGCCTGTCGGAACAGCGTATCCTTAGTGCTCTCCACCACTGGCGAGTTGGTCCGGGTGAGTGGGCCTGGCGGAAAGGAGCGTGAGGCGACCATGACGCGACGGAGCCGACTGAGACTCTCCCCAGATGAGCGTTTGCTGCTGAACCGGATTGCTGAGACCGGCAACGCCGCCGAATCGCGCCGTGCCCACATCATCCTCCTCAGCGCCAGAGGGCTGTCTCAGATCGAGGTCGCCGCCGACGTGGGCCTCTCCGAACGACAGGTACGGCGCTGGCAACGCGCTTTCCAGGCGAGACGGATGGCGATCTTCCCCTCGGTGGAGAAGCCTGCGCCGGAGACTCCATCGCCAGAGTCGCCGCCGCCCAGGTCCGCCCCGCCGGAAAAGACGCCACCCGAACCAGCCGTCCCATCCCCGCCGCCACCGGGCGTGACCGAGCCGCGCCGCCCGCTCAAACTGCAAGAACGGTCCGGCATCCAGCCTGACGATCCCATGAGCGAAGCCGGGCGCAAAATCCTGGACTTCCACTTTGAGCGGATGCTGCTCCATGAGCCGGGCAGCCGCCAGGGAGAAGACGCCGAAGCCGTGCACGACATGCGCGTCGCCACACGCCGGATGCGCAGCGCCCTGCGCCTTTTCGCGCCGTTCTACCGGCGCAAGGTCATCCGCCCCCTCGTGCGCGATCTGCGCCAGACCGCCCGCGCCCTCGGTGCCGTGCGCGATCGGGATGTCTTCATCGAAAAACTGGCTTACTACCAGGAAACCCTCCCCCCAGGCACCGGTGACAGCCTGGCCCCTCTGCTGGAGTACTGTCGACTCCAGCGCGACATGGACCGCGCGCGCCTGATCGCGCATCTGGACAGCCCGGATTTTGAACGTTTCGTGGCGACCTTCGAGACGTTTCTCACCACGCCGGGCCTGGGCACGCGCAAGTTTGAGTCCGCCGCCCCGGCCGCCTATCAGGTCCGACACGTCGCCCCGCGCCTGATCTACACCCACTATGAAGCGGTGCGCGCCTACGAAACCGTCCTCGACCGCGCCTCGGTCGAAACGCTGCATGCGTTGCGGATCGAATGCAAGCGGCTGCGGTATGCGCTGGAGTTCTTCAGCGAGGTCATGGGGGAGGAAGTCCAGGGCGTCATCGACGCGCTCAAGCAGCTTCAGGATCACCTCGGCAACCTGAACGATGTCGAAGTCGCCGGAGACTTCCTGCGCCGCTTTATCAGCGATTACGAGCAGACGCAGACCGGCGTCCCGCTGGCTGAGCGGCGCAGCATCGAAGGAGTCGTGCAGTACATGGCCCACCAGTTCGCGGAGAAGCACCGCCTGACGGTCACCTTCGCCGACGCCTGGGCGGCGTTCAACCGGCCGGGCGTGCGACGCGACCTGGGGCTGGCCGTCGCCGCGCTGTGACACCGCCGGAAACCGACCGGCCAACCACAAGGGCGAACGCCAGCCAGGCATTCGCCCTTGCACACGGAGCCATCAACCAGACCAACCAGCCGGGCCGCGCCATCACATAATGGTCACCAGCGTCTTACTCTGCTCCACGCTGTCTCCGGCCTTGACGTTCACCACATGCACCTTCCCGGCGCGGGGCGCTTTCAGTTCGTTCTCCATCTTCATCGACTCGAGGATGACCAGCGTCTGCCCGGCCCCGACTTCCTGGCCCACGCTGACCGGCACGTCGATGATCAGGCCGGGCATCGGCGCGCGGATGGGCACCTCCGCTCCGTCCGGGATGAAGCCGGCGCTGGCCTTGGCCAGGCGTTGCTCCCGCTCATCCATGATCCGCACCTGGTACAGCGCGCCCCACATCAACACCTCGTAGGTGCCGCCGACTTCCTGCACCAGCCCCTCGTAGGAAACGTTATCGATCAACAACGAATACAGCGCCTGGTCATCCAGCGACTGGAAGTCTATGCGCCGCTCGTCGCCGTCCACCAGCAGCCGGCCATCGGGTCGGATCTCGATGGTATAGGTCTTGTCGTTCACCGTTGCCACGTATTTCATCGTCCGATCCTCTCAAGGCCCACGCCAGCCGGGCCTCAGCGTTGCAGACGTTCCCAGCGGCCAAACCACTTCCAGTTGGAAACGTCCCGTTCGTTGTGTTGCACGATCTGAGCCGCACGCTGGCGGTCCCGATGGGCGACCAGCGTGGCCATGATGGCAGCCACAGCGGTCTGCTCGGCGGATTCCGCCTGCTCGATCTCAAACCGCTCCTCCACAAACGAGGTATCGAAGCTCCCGGCCAGGAAGCGGTGGCTATCCAGTAAGTTCTGGTGAAAGGGGATGTTGGTGTTGACGCCCATGATGCGGTATTCCCCCAGGGCGCGCCGCATGCGCAGCAACGCCTCGCCGCGCGTTTCCCCCCAACAGATCAGCTTGGCCAACAGGCTGTCATAGTAGGGTGTCACCTCATACCCGGCATAAATGCCGCTATCCACCCGCACGCCGGGCCCGGTGGGCGCCAGGTTGACCGTGATGCGCCCCACCGATGGCATGAAGTGATTATAGGGGTCCTCGGCATTGATCCGGCATTCCACCGCCCAACCGTTGAGGGCGACGGAATCCTGGGTAGGCCCCATCCGCCGCCCGCGGGCGATACGAATCTGCTCCTTGACCATGTCCACACCCGTGACCAGCTCTGTCACCGGGTGCTCGACCTGGATACGGGTGTTCATTTCCAGGAAGTAAAATTTCCGCTCGCGGTCCACCAGGAACTCGACCGTCCCTGCGTTGAGATAGTCGACGGCCTGGGCTGCGCGCACCGCCACCTCGCCCATGCGCTGGCGCATGTCTTCATCCACCATCATACTGGGCGCTTCTTCAAACAATTTCTGGTGCCGCCGCTGGATCGAGCACTCGCGCTCGCCCAGGTGGATCGTGTTGCCATGCGCGTCGGCCAGCACCTGAATCTCGATGTGACGCGCGCCCTCGATCAGCTTTTCCAGGTAAACCGTGCCATCGCCAAAGGCCGCTTCCGCCTCACGCCGCGCTGTCGCCAGGGCCGACGGCAGGGCCTCCGCCTGGTAAACCACGTGGATGCCTTTGCCACCGCCGCCCGCCGCCGCCTTGACCATCAGGGGAAAACCGACGTCATGCTCCGCCGCCGCCACCATCTCGTCATCGCTCAGGCCCGGCCTAGTCCCCGGAATGACCGGGACACCCGCCTTGCGCATCAACTCGCGCGCGGCCAGTTTATCGCCCATCAGCGCGATGCTGGACGGGCGCGGGCCGATGAAGATCAGGCCTTCATCCAGACACGCCTGAGCGAAATCGGCTCGCTCCGCCAGAAAGCCGTAGCCCGGATGCACGGCGTCCGCCCCGGCGCGACGGGCCACGTCCAGAATCTTGTTGATGGCCAGGTAACTCTCGGCGGGCCGCGAGCCGCCGATGTAGTAGGCCTCATCAGCCTGGCGCACGTGCAGGCTCGTCCGGTCAGCTTCCGAATACACGGCCACCGTCTCGATGCCCAACTCGCGGCAGGCGTGGATGATACGAATGGCGATCTCGCCCCGGTTGGCGATTAAAATCTTTCTGATCAGCGTAGTTTCAACCATCGTCGTCCCCTCCCAGGGCGGCCCTGGCCTCCAGGTCGCGGGCCAGCGCGGCCAGGAACTCCGCCGTCACCGGGTGCCACTGGTCGATGACCCCCGTCGGCAGCGCGGCCCGCAGGCGCAGGCCATCGCCGCTAGCCAGGGTTTGCAGCGCCTCTCGAAACGCGGTCTGCCCCGGCGTCGGCGGCGACCCCACCCAAAACTGCCAGTAAACCACCGACAGCACGCGGTAAAAATCCCACACCCAGGCCATGGACAGGCCATACGCCGGGACATACGCCGTCCAGACGGCAGCGCGGTCATCGGCTTTCGCCTGCCGCAGGGCGATGTCTTCTATGACCAGCACATCGTGGCCATTGGCATCCTGCCAGGCGAAAGAAGCCCGCAAGGTCGCCGCCGTGGCCGATGAGGACGCGGACTCCTGGGGCGGACGCCCATAACGCCGCACGCCATCCGGGCCATACCGCAAAAAGTTTGTCGCCTCCACCACCCGGAGCGGCGCGTGCAGCCTGAACGTCGCCGGCGGCGGCCCCGCCCTCACGTCCGCGGCCTCGCCCGTGTTCCCTGACGGGACAGCGGCATCCGGAAACTCCTCCACCGGCGGCTCAAGAAGCTCGCCCGGCGGGGCCTTCTCAGCCGCAGCGACGGCGGGCGCGGCAGCCTCGGCGGGGCGCATGGCCTCATCTTCCCCCACTGCTCCGGCGACGGTCGGCGGCGGCTCTTCCGCATATGCCCAGCCGGATAGGGCCGACTCATCGGCCTCCAGGTCCGCCACAATTCGCGGCACGGCGCGGGCGTCGAAGATGGACGTTTCCGGCAGGGGCACCGTCACCGCCTTGAGCGCCTCCCAACGGGCATCGCGGGCCTCCGCGATCCAGGGCTTGAGCCATCGCCAGTATCCCACGTCCCCTGGAATGTCATAGACCAGCAACATCACCGGGTCCGCCCAGGCAGCAGCGTGTTCCAACGCTTCAACAGCAACCTTCTGGCGGACGAAACCATGGCGGCGACGGAGCACGCTCACGCCGCGTATCATAATGGCAAAGCGCGGGGCTGCCCCTTCGCCGGTCACCGGCTGGTCGGGGGCCGTCAGCGTGACCCGCACATCCAGATAGGCGTCACCCGGCAGCTCCTCCACCGGCCAGCCGGACGGCAGCACCCGCCGCAGAAGGGCGCGGGCCTGCTCCTCCGCCTCGCCGGGATGGCTCTCACCTTCGCTCATCTCCCTCACCTGTCTCAACCGCCCAGGCCTCAAAGCGGGATGTTACCATGTTTCCGGGGGGGATTGCTATCACGTTTGTTGCGCAGCATTTCCAGCGCGTTGATCAGACGGGGCCGGGTGTCACGGGGTTCGATGATGTCGTCAATGTACCCCCGGGAAGCGGCGACGTAAGGATTGGCAAACCGCTGGCGGTATTCGGCCACCAGCTCCGCCTTACGCTGCTCCAGGTCGTCCGCCTCGGCCAGTTCGCGCTTGAAGATGATGCTGACCGCCCCGTCCGGCCCCATCACGGCAAACTCAGCGGTCGGCCAGGCCAGGCTCAGATCGGCGCGGATGGCCCGGCTGTTCATCACGCAGTAGGCTCCCCCGTAAGCCTTGCGCGTGACCACCGTGATCTTGGGCACTGTGGCCTCGCAGTAGGCATACAGCAGCTTGGCCCCGGCGCGGATGATGCCCCCATGCTCCTGGGTCACGCCCGGCATAAAGCCCGGCACATCCTCAAACGTGATGATCGGGATGTTAAACGCATCACAAAAGCGGATGAAACGGGCGGCCTTTTCGCTGGCTTTGATGTCCAGCACCCCGGCCAGCACCGCCGGCTGATTGGCGACGATGCCCACGCTATGCCCGCCCAGCCGGGCAAAGCCGACCACAATATTAGGGGCGTAGTGCTCATGGATTTCGTAGAAGCGCTTATCATCGACGATCAGCCGGATCACGTCCTTGATGTCGTAAGGCTTGTTGGGGTTGTCCGGCACGATGCTATCCAGCGCCTCCTCCGTGCGCAGGGGATCGTCCGCCGTCGGCACAAACGGCGGGTCCTCCATGTTGTTTTGCGGGATGTAACTCAACAACTCCCGCATCAGAAACAGGCAATCTTCTTCCGAGTCCGCCGCCAGATGGCTCACCCCGCTGATCGTGTTATGCGTCATCGCGCCGCCCAGCTCCTCTTTAGTGACATCTTCCTGGGTCACCTGCTTGATGACATCCGGCCCGGTGACGAACATATGGCTGGTGTTCTTGACCATAAAAATAAAGTCGGTCAGGGCCGGGCTGTAAACCGCCCCCCCGGCGCACGGACCCATGATGGCGCTCAACTGCGGGATCACTCCGCTGGCCAGCGTATTCTTGAGGAAGATGGCGGCATAGCCGTCCAGGCTGACCACGCCCTCCTGAATGCGCGCGCCGCCGCTATCATTCAGGCCGATGACGGGCGCGCCGTTTTTCATCGCCATGTCCATGATCTTGATGATCTTCTCAGCGTGGACCTCGCTCAGGCTCCCCCCAATCACGGTGAAATCCTGCGAGAAGACGTAGACCAGACGGCCATCGATGGTGCCCCAGCCGGTGATCACGCTGTCCCCCAGAAACTGCTTATCCGGGGCATCCATGCCGAAGTCACGCGCCCGATGGACGACAAAAGCGTCCACCTCCCGAAAACTGCCAGGGTCGAGCAAAATTTCCAGGCGTTCTATCGCCGTCAGTTTGCCAGCTTTATGCTGCGCGTCAATGCGTGCCTGGCCCCCGCCCAGCCGGCTTTGTTGCCGTTTGGCGCGCAGCTCTTCGATCTTGGGATCGAGATCGGTCATCCAGAAGTTACCTCTATGTCTCGGTCGGGTCGGTCGACGACTGCTTCGTCAGGCATCGGGCCGACGCTTGGGCACGAAATAAGGCCCGCACAGGCGGGCGGTTCAGATACCAGAATATAAACGCGACGACCAGCGTCGTGACCAGGGTTGCCCACGGCCAGCGCCCCAGCGCGTAGTCCGACCGGGCAAAGGCCCGCCACCAGGCGACCTGAAACAGGCCGTAGGTCCCGACCAGAACCAACACCCACCGGCGGGATCCGTTACGCAGCCGCCACAGCCGCCACGCGCCCCACAGGAAACCCACTCCCCACCCCGCGGCGGCAACCGCCTGTACGACGGGCGGGAAGGAGACTTCCAGCGCCGCATAGACAGAGGAAAGCTGGGCCGCGCGCAGGGCCGTGGCCAGATTGACGATGCCCACGCCCGCCAGACCGCCGCATAACCAGCGCAGTCCGCAAGGGCGTCCGTGATGTACAACAGCCGGGTCACGAGTTGACATACCGAGGCATTATAGCGTAGGGTAATAGGGGTCACAAACGGCCATAGCCGCTGTCCAGACCGCCATGATCCCCCAGATTTTCCCCAGGGAGCTGCCATGAAACTCCTGATTCTCGGCGGGACGGTTTTTCTCGGTCGCCATCTGGTGGGGGCGGCGCTGGCGCGCGGCCATACGATCACGCTGTTCAACCGGGGGCAGAGCAACCCCGCCATCTTTTCCGAGGTGGAAAAACTCCGTGGCGACCGGGACGGCGACCTGACTGCTCTGGAAGGCCGCCGCTGGGACGCCGTGATCGACACCTGCGGCTATGTACCGCGCGTCGTCCGCGCCTCGGCGGAGCTGTTGGCCAACGCCGTCGGGCACTACACGTTTATTTCCACCATCGGCGTGTATCCGCATCCCATCCCCCGCGGAGTCGAGGAGACTGCCCCGGTCGGCACGCTGGAGGACGAGACTGTCGAGGAAGTCACCGGCGACACCTACGGGCCGCTCAAAGCGCGGTGCGAGCAGGCCGCCGAAGCCGCCATGCCGGGCCGCGTGCTGGTCGTCCGGCCCGGCCTGATCGTCGGCCCCCACGATCCCAGCGATCGTTTCACCTACTGGCCTGTCCGCATCGCCCGCGGCGGCCAGGTCCTGGTCCCGGATCGGCCTGAAATGCCGGTGCAGATCATCGACGCCCGCGATCTGGCGGCGTGGATCATCCGCATGGCCGAAACCGGACAGACGGGCACCTACCACGCCACCGGGCCCGCCTACGCGCTGACCTTCCGCGCCGTGCTGACCGCCTGCCGGGCCGTCACCGGCAGCGACGCGGCCTTCATCTGGGCAGACGAGGACTTCCTCAACCGGCACGAGGTCGCCCCCTGGATGGATCTGCCGTTGTGGCTGCCCGCCGAGCTTGACGGCATGAGCCAGGTCAGCGTGGACCGGGCTATCGCCGCCGGGCTGGCCTTCCGCCCGCTGGCCGACACCATCCGCGATACGCTGGCCTGGGCCAACAGCCGCCCGCCGGACCACCAGTGGCGCGCCGGGCTGACGCCGGAGCGGGAAGCGGAGTTGCTTCACCTGCTGAGCGAGCGGTCATAGTAGTTCGCCCGCGAGCCTAACCGTTCCGGGCAAAATCAAGCACATCGGCCAACGGCGCGGTCGCCAGGCCGATCAGCCGGTCCGCCCCGCCGTAGTAGAAGTACAGGTCGTCACCGACGACGATGTTGGCGCAGCTGAAGATCACGTTTGGCACGTCGCCCTTGATCTCCCAGCTTTCGGTTGGCTCCATAATAAAACTCCTGGGACGGTGGATCACCCGGCTGGGGTCGTCCAGGTCCAGCAGCGCGACGGACTGGCGGTAGACGGCGTTCTGGTCGCAGCCGTGGTAAAACAGCAGCCAGCCGTGCCTGGTTTTGATGGGCACGCCGTTGGCGCCGATCTTGGCTGCATCCCAGCGGTTGTCCGGGCGCGGGGACATGATGATCTGGTGGTTGGTCCAGGTTTTCAGGTCGTGGCTGAAGGCGATCCAGATGTCCGGGTGGCGGCGGTGCAGGATGGCATAACGCCCGCCGATCTTCTCCGGGAACAGCACGTGATCCTTATTTTCGCGCCTCTCCAGCGGTCCGATATCTTCCCAGACGATCAGGTTCCGAGAACAGGCGATCATGGGGAAGAAGCTATTGCCCCCATAAGCGGTGTAGGTCATGTAAAACAGGCCGTCGAGCGGCGTCACGCGGGGGTCTTCCACCCCCCGATAGTCATCCCGACCGTTGTGCGGGGAGAGCACTGGATTTTCCAGCCGGTTCCAGGCCAGGCCATCCCCGCTGACGGCGTAACCAATGTGAGAGATGAAGTCCGGCCCTTGGGCGCGGTAGTGCATGTGGAACAGGTCGTTGTGGCGTGTCACCGCGCAGTTGAAGACATTCAGGGACTCCCACCCGTGCAGGGGGTTGGGGTACAGCAGGGGACTCTGAGGATGTCGTACCAGTCGCATGGCCTCAGCCTCTCTCACCGGCAAGGTTACCGCCCGCGCGGGATGTCGCCGGGCCTGGTCGCGCGCCCGCGCCATACCCACATCCGGCCCGCGCCCTCGCCATCAACAGCCCGGCAGGCCAGGACGGAGAACGCTTCGCCAGCCCGCCAGATGGTCCCGCCGGTCAGATCGTCACCGCCGGGCGGTACTCGCCGAACACGTCCCGCAGCACGCGGCAGATCTCGCCCAGCGTGACCTCATGTTCCACGCAGGTGATGAACAGCGGCATCAGGTTGTCGCTGCCGCGCGCCGCCGCCTCCAGGCGACCCAGCAGCTCGCTCACCCTGGAACTGTCCCGTTCGGCCCGCAGCGTGACCAGCCGCTCCCGCTGCTGGTGCTCGATGGCCGGATCGACGCGCAGAATCTCGCCCTGGTAATCCTCTTCCCCGGCGAAACGGTTGACGCCGACCACCACCTGCTCGCCGCGCTCCACCGCCTGCTGGTAGGCGTAGGCGGCGTCCTGAATCTCCCCGCTCATGAAGCCGTTCTCAATGGCTGCCAGCGCCCCGCCCATGGCGTCGATCCGCCGGATGTAATCCAGCGCGCCAGTGTAAATCGCTGCCGTCAGCGCCTCAAGCGCGTAACTGCCGCCCAACGGATCGACCGTGTCGGCCACGCCACTCTCGTGGGCGATGATCTGCTGGGTGCGCAGCGCCACCTGCACTGCCTGCTCGGTCGGCAGGGCCAGCGCTTCGTCCATGCTGTTGGTGTGCAGGCTTTGCGCGCCGCCCAACACCGCCGCCAGCGCCTGGATGGTGACGCGCACGATGTTGTTCAGCGGCTGCTGCGCGGTGAGCGTGCTGCCGCCGGTCTGGGCATGGAACTTGAGCCGCAGGCTCTCCGGCTCGCGCGCGCCAAAACGCTCCCGCATGATGACGGCCCACAGCCGCCGCGCCGCCCGGAATTTGGCCACCTCCTCCAGGAACTGGTTGTGCGCGTTAAAGAAAAAGGAAAGCTGCGGCGCGAAGTCGTCCACGTCCAGCCCGGCGTCGATGGCCGCCTGCACGTAGGCGATGCCGTTCGCCAGCGTGAAAGCCACCTCCTGGACGGCGGTGCTGCCCGCCTCGCGGATGTGGTAGCCGCTGATGCTGATGGTGTTCCATTTGGGCACGTGCCCTTTGCAGTAGGCGAACAGATCGGTGATCAGCCGCATGCTGGGTCCGGGGGGGAAGATATACGTGCCCCGCGCCAGATATTCCTTGAGGATGTCGTTCTGGACGGTGCCGCGCAGCTTTTCCGGCTCTACCCCCTGCCGCTTGGCCACCGCGATGTACATCGCCAGCAGGATCGCCGCTGGCGCATTGATGGTCATGGAGGTGGAGACCCGGTCCAGCGGGATGCCCTCCAACAGTCGGGCCATATCGCGCAGGCTGCTGATGCTCACTCCCACCTTCCCGACTTCACCCAGCGCCATCGGATCGTCGGCGTCGTAGCCGATCTGGGTCGGCAGATCGAAGGCCACGCTCAGGCCAGTCTGGCCGGCGTCCAGCAGATAACGGTAGCGGGCGTTGGATTCCTCGGCGGTGGCATACCCTGCGTACTGACGCATGGTCCACAGCCGCCCCCGGTACATGGTGGGCTGCGCCCCCCGGGTGAAGGGATACTGTCCTGGATAACCAAGTGCCTCCTCATAATCAGCGGGCGCGTCTTCCGGCGTGTACAGCCGCTCCAGCGGAATACCGGAGGATGTTTCGAATCGCTCCCGTCGTTCGGGGAACCGGCTGAGCGCCTGGGCCAGCACGGTCTCCTCCCAGGCGCGCCGGGAATCACTGGGATCACTCATCGTTGGCTCCATCTTCGGGAGGGCGGAACGCCTCTGGTGGCACGGCGACGCCCGCGAAGTTCTCGAAAGTCAGATCATGGAACGCCAGGCCAAGATTGGCGCGCACGTGGTCAAAGAGCTGCCCGTAGCTTTCTTGGAAGCGCACGTTGGGGGTCAGCCCCAGCCCGGTCACCAGCGCCTCGATGGCCGCCGGCGCGCCTTCGATCTCCACGAAATTGCCATACGGCAGCTCGTCCAGCGCCACCTCGGCATCGCCAAGCGCATAGGTGGTGCGGTATTTCTCGTAGACCATGAACGGCTGGTAGCCGAGCTTCCTCAGGATCAGGTCCATCGTGTCAAAATCGTCCACCGTGACCTCGGCCTCGAAGCGGGTTTGCAGGCCGGGCGTGCCCGTTGCCAGCGGCCCCTTGTACGTCAGGTAGGCCCGGCTGTCCTGCCGCAGGCGCAGGATGATGCCGGCGGGGGTCAGGGTGCGCCCGCTATCCTCATAACGGATATTGCGCTCAAACACGCGCGTCTGCCGCACTGTCGCCCCCATGGCCGCCAGCCGGGACTCCACCAGGGCCAGATTCTCCACCAGCAGCTTGGCCTCTATCTCTAAATAGCGGTCCTCCTGGCCCATACCACCCCCTCCGGGGCGTGCGTGGTAAGCACACCCCGCTCCCATGCCGCTTAGAAGTGCATCCCGGACACAATCTCGCTGATCTGGGACTTCAGATCGACAAAGACCGGGTACACCCCGCGCGACGCATCGATGATTCGAAAACCGAAATCCTCCGCCATGGCGTCGAACTGCTCGATGATGCTCCGCTGGTAGGTGATGTAGTTCGCAAACATGTCCGTGCCCGGCAAAAAATCCGAGCCGCTTTCCCAATAGTCGAACTCGCCACGCGCCGCCAGCACGCGGGGCACAATGGACTCCACCTCCGCCCGCAGGTAAAAGATCGCGTCCGGCACGATAGCGAAGCCATACACGCCCTTGATCCATTCCGGGTCAGCGCCCCGCGCCAGCGCCCGCGCCATCGGCGCATAGATGTAGCGGTCCGTCAGCATCACAAAACCCGCCCGCAGCGCCGGGATGATCTCCTTCTCCAACCGATCGACAAAATCGGTGGCGTAAAACAGGTCCATCGTCAGCGGGCTGAGGGTATGCCCCTGTTTGGCCCGGTTGATGCCCCGCGACGCCAGGGCCGACCGCGCCAGGCCGGTCTGAACCGCGCCGTAGCCGTTCTGCTCCAGCCACTCTCGCAGCAGAGCCACCTGGGTGGAGCGTCCCACGCCATCCGTCCCCTCGATCACGATCAGCTTGCCCGGCAGGTCTTTGTCCGGCATGCCCGGCAACGGGTAACCATAGGTCTGCATCTTGGTCATATGCGTATCCCTCTCTGGACCTAGTCCCTGAAATTCAGATACCGACCATACAGGTCTTCCCGTTGAAGAACCTCTCGCCAGGCAATGGGCTGTGTCTCCCGCACGCCGGTCAGGTGAGGCTCGACAATGGCCCGCACCTTCCGCTGTTGGCTGACCAGGGTTTCGGTCGCATCGATGACCTGGAGGTTAAATTCGTCCACCATGCTGTCGTACTCATCCAGGATGCGCTTCTGAAACAGCTTAAACGACTCATAAGGGTCGGGCGACAGGCCCAAATCCAGCCCTGCCTCGTAATACTTCAACTCCGGACGCCCAACCAGAATCCGCCGCAGCGATTCCTCCAGCGGCACCCGGAAATAAAACGAGACAGTGGGAATGACCGCGAACTTGTACAGACGGCGCACCCAGGCGCGGTCCACGCCACGCGCCGCGTCCCGCGCAAAGGCGGTGTAGAGGTAACGGTCCGCCAGGACGATGACCCCCGCTTTCAGCGCCGGGATGATCTGGCGCTCCATGCGGTCGGCCAGGTCGGCGGCGTGGATCAGGCTGAAGCTCATGGGCGTCAGCAGGCGTCGATTCTTGCCGCGTTTGGTGGTCGCCCGCACCACCGGCGACGAATTCCACTCGGTAAAGACGACGACATATCCCTCGCCTAACAGCCACTTGTGGAGGATATCCATTTGGGTACTTTTGCCGCTGCCGTCGATGCCTTCCACAATAAACAACTTGCCGGGCAGCGGTGTGCCATCGGGAAGATAGGCCATATCGGTCTTCCTTGAATCAGCTGAGCAATTGGTACTCCCTAGTATACCTTTCTTGCCGGATAATGCCTGCTGTGTTTAACTATCCACCGGCCATTTCGTGGCGCGGACGAGGGATAGTCTCAGCCTGAGGAGGAGATGGATGTCAACCGCGGCCCGGTTTGAACCACTGGCCTTCGAGCGCCTGCCGCTGGAAGAGCAGCTGGCTCGCTCGCGTCGCTTCCTGGCCCGCATGCGGACCCGCCGCAGTGTGCGCCACTTCGCCGCCGAGCCGGTGCCGTTTGAACTGATCGCCAACGCCGTCGCCACTGCCGCCACGGCCCCTTCCGGCGCGAACCAGCAGCCCTGGACCTTCGTGGTGGTCAGCGATCCGGCGGTCAAACGCCGGATTCGGCTTGCGGCGGAGGCGGTGGAAAAAGAGAGCTACCAGCGCCGGATGAGCGCGGAGTGGCGGGACGCGCTCGCCCCGCTGGGCACCGACTGGCGCAAGCCACACCTGGAGGACGCTCCTTATCTGATCGTCGTCTTCCGCCAGGCATACGGGCTGACGACCGATCCCCAGACGGGGGAAACGGTCAGGGTCAAACACTACTACAGCGAGGAGTCGGTCGGCATCGCTGTGGGCATGCTGCTATGCAGCCTGCACGAGGCGGGACTGGCCACGCTGACTCACACCCCCAGCCCGATGAAGTTCCTCAGCGAGATTCTGGGCCGCCCGGCCAACGAACGCCCCTACGTGGTGATCCCGGTCGGCTACCCGGCGGCGGATGCCCAGGTGCCCGTCATCGACAAGAAGCCGCTCGAAGCCATTCTGATTCATTTGGGGAGTCCGGGGGAGTCCTGATACAATCCGGAAGCTGCCCGTCGGGCAATTGCCCAGGAGCCAACCTCCTGGTTTTCTCTGCCACGGGAGTTTGTCAAGGAGTGTTTATGCCTCGGCCTCGTTTACGCGATCTGGGCATCTCCATCGGCCGCCTGCCGGTCGGGCCGTACAACGCCATCACCGATGTGCCCGGCGTGCGGGTGGGTCACGTCACCCTCATCCAGGATAAGCCCTGCGTCGCCCGCACCGGCGTGACTATTATCGCGGCGCGGGAAGGACCCACTGCCCAGGACCACGCCTTTGCCGGGCATCACAGCTTCAATGGTTGCGGCGAGATGACCGGCCTGCTCTGGCTGGAAGAATCCGGGCGGCTGAGCAGCGAGATCGCCTTGACCAGCACCTTCAGCGTGGGGACCGTACACCAGGCGCTGGTGGCCCACGCTGTCGAGAACGGCCACGGCGGTTATCTGCCGGTCGTGGCCGAGACATATGACGGCTTTCTCAACGACGGCTCTGCCTTTCACGTGACCGAGGATCACGTCCGGCAGGCCATCGAGGCGGCCCGGAGCGGCCCGGTGGCGGAGGGTAACGTCGGCGGCGGCACGGGCATGATGTGCCACGACTTTAAGGGCGGGATCGGCACCGCCTCCCGCGTCGCCGAGACGCCGGGCGGGGCCTATACTGTGGGCGCGCTGGTGCAGGCCAACCACGGCGACCGCGCCGACCTGCTGGTGGATGGCTTGCCGGTCGGTCGGCTCATCGGCCCCGATCACACGCCGCTGCCGGGCTTCAATCCGCAGGAAGCCGGGTCCTCCATCGTCGTGATCCTGGCGACGGACGCCCCACTGCTGCCCTACCAGTGCCGGCGGCTGGCCCGGCGCGCCGCCATCGGCCTTGGGCGCACCGGCAGCTATGGCCATAACTGGAGCGGGGATATCTTCCTGGCCTTCGCCACCGCCAACCATCTGCCGCCCCGCCCGGAAGGCCCCAGCGCCGTGCTGACCCTGCCCAACCAGCACATGAACCCGCTGTTCCTGGCGGCGGCGGAGGCGGTGGAGGAGGCGATTCTCAACGCGCTGTGCGCCGCCGAGACCATGGTCGGGCGAGAGGGCCGTGTGGCCTACGCCCTGCCGCTGGATGAATTGCAGCGGGTGATGGGGGAGCGTCACCGGCATCCGATGACAGCCTGGCGCGGCACGTCAACCGCCGCCTGATGGGGAACCGCCTCAGGGCTGCGGGGGCCGCGCCTGATCAGTCCGGCTGGATGGCGCGGATGGCCTGGGGCAGCCGCTCTTTCACCATATCCACCAGCCAGCCGTAGACGCCGTCGGCCAGCGCCGGGGCCAGGACCACATCGTGCCGGTAACTGCCCGCCGCCCGCTCGATCAGCCACAGGTCCACGCCCAGGTAGGGGATGCCCGGCTGGTCGTCGAGGCGGTCAAAGGCCAGGCGGCGCATGGCCACATCAAACGACCGGTAGCGATCCGCGTCCAGGAGGTACTCGAAAGCGGGCTGGTGGTGGGTCCGCCGATACACCACCTCCAGCCAGACCGTGCCATCCTGCGCATGGGTCAGCGTCGCCACCTGATCGGGGTGCCGACCATCGTGATAGCGGACGGTCAGGCGGTACGCCTCGTTGATTCCGGGCTGCTCCACCACCCTGCCCAGTTCCGGCAACCCCAGCCGGTCGGCGACCAGCCGCAACATATCGGCGCGACGGCCTCTCGCGCCGCTCACGCTCGCCTCCCCTCTGCCCCCCGCGGAACGACCATCCGGCCACTTCAGACCGTCAGGACGACCTTGCCGAACACCTCGCCGCGTTCCAGCATCCGATGGCCCTCCGCCGCCGCCGCCAGCGGTAGCTCCGCGCCGATGATGGGTTCGAGCCTGCCAGCGAAGATCAGCCCCATCACCCGCACAAAATCCTCGCGTGGGGCCATGGTGCTGCCGATCAGGCTGAGGTGTTTGCCGAAGATGTACCGCAGGTCCAGCTCAAACTGAGGGCCGCTGGTGTTGCCCACGATCAGGATGCGCCCGCCCTTGCGCGCGGCCCGGATGCTGCCGAACAGCGTAGCCTGCCCCACGTTGTCGACCACCACATCCACGCCCCGGCGGTCGGTCAACTGGTAAACCGCCCGGCTCCAGTCTTCGTGGTGGCGATTGATCAACACGTCCGCGCCGAGGGCGGCGGCTCGCTCCAGCTTGTCGTCCGAGCTGCCGACCACGTACACCGTCGCCCCGGCCAGTTTGGCGATCTGGATGCTGGCGGTGCTGACGCCGCCGCCGGCCCCCACAATCAGGACGCGCTCGCCCGGGCGCAGGCCGCCCCGCGTGATCAGCGAGTGCCAGGCCGTCAGGTAAACCAGCCCCGCCGCCGCTGCCTGCTGGTCGGAGACGTGATCCGGCAGGCGCAACAGATTGCGGGCGGAGATGACCAGATACTCGGCGTTGGAGCCGCGTCGGTGTTCGCCCAGGATGGAGAAGTCCACGCACAGGTTTTGCTGGCCGGCGCGGCAGTATTCACAGCGCCCGCAGCTCACCGATGGATCGATGACGGCCCTGTCGCCGACCGCCCAGCCCATCACGCCCTCGCCCAGGGATTCGACCGTCCCGGCAGCGTCCGCTCCCAGGATGTGCGGCATCTCCAGTTGAAGGCCCGGCCAGCCCTCGCGCACAAAGAGATCGAGGCGGTTGAGCGAGGAAGCGCCCACGCGCAGGCGTACCTCGCCCGGCCCGGGTGTGGGGTCAGGGAAGTCGGTGACGTATTGCAGGTTCTCCGCCGGTCCATGCGCCGGCAGGATGACGGCCTTCATCAGGTCCCCCCTTCACTGTAATGTCAGTTCGTTGCGGGCGATCACCATACGTTGAATCTCGCTAGCCCCATCTCCCCCATCTTACGCACCGTCTCGACGGGAAAATCGCCGCTCTCGTCAAGCCGGGCGGCGATGGGGTCAATCTCTTTCTGGGCGAAATCGCGGGTTGCCTGCTGCAACAGCCGATGCTCTTGGCTCATGACCAGGTTCATCGCAGCCACCCGCACCTCCTGGACTTTCCGAGAAACCCTTGTACACCCGATGAGAGCGACCCGGCGAAAAGCCCGGCCACTCACCGGATACGGTGCCCCCGTCATCAACGGTCCGTCGCACTCAGGGGGCAGCGACCGCCAGCGCCAGCTTCCGCCGGAAGTCCGCCGAATCCAGGGTTGCCCATCGCGAATCCGCTTGCTGGCGGGCGTCCCTGAGCCATGCCTGCTGCCCGTCAGCCACTCTGTCGATGACGCCAGCCAACAGCGCCTGCTGCTTCTTGCCTTTTTTGCCCTTACCGGTATCGTGGGCCAGCAGCGTCTGCGCCAGCGTCTCCGGCACGGCCTCCCCCAGCATGATGTCCCGCAATTGCGTTTCCAGCGGCTGCACCACCGACAGAACGTCCCCCAATTCCGACCCCAGCAGACTTCCCAGGCATTGCAGCACATTGTGAAACCGGCGGACCCGCCGCCACTGCGCCTGCACGTCGCCATCCGCCCGGCCTTCCACGCGCAACCGCGTATACTCCTGCCAGGCCAGCAGCGCTGCCTGGGTCCCGATGCGCTCGCTGCCCCGCGCGCCGGGGAATACGCCCGCCCCGGCATGGCGAGAGAAACCCAACAATCCCGCCAGGAAGCGCCGGTAACGCCGGCTGTCCAGCGTTTTCCGCAGTTTGCTCATGGCCCGGCTGGCCTCCGCCCCCTGCGCCTCCACCACCGCCTGCCTGGCCTCGGTCAACTCTTCATCCGGAGCCACGTTCGGATCGTCGGCTCTGGTCATCACCGCCACCGCCCGCGCGGTCAGCGCCTCATAGGCCTGCTGGTGCAGCCACCGCACTTCCTTCTTAAAGCCCGCCAGCGCGGTCGTGTCGAAGTACTCGCCAAACATGCGGTACACGTCCTGCAAGCGGGAAAGATCGCGCTCCAGGTAGGTCAGGTTTTCATCCGCGCCCTCCCGCAGGCGGTCGGCGTGCTGTTCGACCAGCATCAGATAATGTCCCAGGAGGAACCGCCCGGCTTCCGGCATATCCAATCCCGGCTCCAGCTCCGCTAACATCATGCTCTCAGGCCCCGCCTCGGCACCGCGTTCCTCTCGCGCCCGCACCGGAATCCCAAACTGGTCTTCCCACAGATCAGCCATCTTTTCCGCCCGCGCGCCGTTGAAGTCCGCGTAAGCGCCCTCTACCGCCAGCCGCAGCGCGCCATCGACCACGGTCACACTGGCAATCGTGCAGGTCTGGGTGTGGCTGTAGTCCAGGCCATCGGCGATGCGGAGCAGGGCTGCCAGGGCCAGCGTCGCCCGCTGGCGGGATTTCTTCAACCGGGCGAACGCCGGTTCTTTGCCTGGGCGGGCTTTTTTGCGGTGGAAAGCCGTTATACAGGCCAGCATCCGCCGCTCATCTTCGGTAAACCCGATCAGCGGCTGCCCAAGGAGAATATCGCGGACCAGGAGGTGGTGCTGCTCCGGGTCGATGTCATAAGCCATGTCATGCAGCAAGGCAGCGGCTTCCAGCAAGCGCCAGGAGTCGGGCGGCTGCCGGTGTATCCCGGCGGTGGCGTCAAACAGTCGCCGGGCCAGGCGGGCCACATGCGCGACGTGAGCCTGGTCCACACTGTACCGCTCAGCCAGCGCTTCCAGGGAAATCGCCCCCTCTGGCGCGCACGGGCGCGGCTGTTCAGGCTCAGCGGGCTGCACGGATGCGGGTTGCTCAGCAGGGGGCGCAGTCGCGACGCTGGCCACTTCAAAAATCGCCATGCCATCGGTCTGGAAACGACGCATCCAGCGCCGCACGGTGGTGGGACTCACCCCCAGCCGTGACGCCATAGCCGCCGTCGACAGCGTGTGATCCTGATCGGCCAGCAGGATGATCCGGGCGCGTGGTTGAAGCGCCTCCGGGCCGCCGCTGATGATGCGCTCCAGGCGGGATTTTTGCTCGTCAGTCAGAGGTGACAGCGTATCGCGTCTGCTTCTGGTGGTCATGGCGGACCCCCCTGGTGCTCACACAAGAAACCGGGCAGGTGCCGGGTCATCGCGGACTCTTTGTTTACCATTATAGAATAGTTTGCCGGAGTCTGTCTTGTCCCCGTGGTCGCCGTGCGGTACGATGCTACCGACACGATCGGGCAGCCTGGCGGGAACCCGGAAAGGAAAACCATGTCCCCTACAGCCATTAACCACGTCGCGATTGTGGTGGAAGACCTGGAGGCCGCGCTGGCCTTCTGGCGGGATGCGCTGGGACTCCCGCTGACCCACACCGAAGATAACGCGACGGAAGCGGTGCGTATCGCCTTCCTGCCGCTGGGCGGGGGCGCGATCGAGCTGCTGGAGCCGACCAGCGAGGACAGCGGCATCGCCAGATACCTTGCCAAGCGCGGCCCCGGCATGCATCATCTGTGCTTCGAGGTAGAGGATATCGAGGCGGCCATGGACCGCCTGACCGAACACGGCGCGGAGATGCTCAACCCGACGCCCCGCCTCCGCGATGACGGCACGCGTTATGCCTTTGTCCATCCCCGGAGCGCAGGGGGGGTGCTGGTGGAACTGTACGAATTGCCGTCGCCATAAGCAGGCGGCGTCGAGCGTCCAGCCCGCCGAATATCCAGACAGCATGGCCGCGCGTGCGAACTGACCGCCGTGATAGCGTTCGGGCAAACGGATGACATTCGCGACCAGTAGTTTGGGGACAATCCATGTTTGAGCAGCCCACGCTGGACGAGCTTGCCACGGCGCGCGACCGCTGGGAAAACAGCACCCTCCAGGAAGCCCTCGACGGCCACCCTGAGCACCGCGAGCGGTTCATCACGGCCTCCGGCAAGGCGATCAATCGCCTGTACACGCCGCTGGGCTTGCCTGAGTTCGACTACACGAAGAAGATCGGCTTCCCTGGCGAGTATCCATTCACGCGGGGCATCCAGGCCACCGGGCATCGCGGGCGGCTGTGGGCCATGCGCATGTTCGCCGGCTTCGGCTCGGCGGAGGAGACCAACGCGCGCTACAAGTACCTGCTCGCCCAGGGCACCGGCCTCTCCGTCGCCTTCGACCTCCCCACCCCGATGGGCTACGATACCGATGCGCCGCCGGCGAGGGGGGAGTTCGGCAAATGCGGCGTGGCCGTCTCCTCCCTGCGGGACATGGAAATCCTCTTCGACGGCATCCCGCTGGGCCAGGTCTCCACCAGCATGACCATCAACAGCCCCGCCGCCGTCATCTGGGCCTTTCACATCGCCGCCGCCGAGGCCACGCTGGGCGAGATCATGGACGTGTTCCGCCAGGTGTTTGGCACTTACCAGGAACCGACGACTATCTAGCGGCCATCCGGCGGGCCGCTGCGCCAGTGGCTCTGACAAGCACTCGCCGGCCGTTCATCCACGCCGCCGTTCTGTTGAAGGACCGCGCGTTTACTTAATATCCGCCAGGAGTATCGCTTGATGGACATGCGCAGACCTGCCCCCCGCGTCGTGCTGATCACCGGCGCATCGTCGGGCATCGGGCGCGCCACCGCGCTGGAATTCGCCCGGCAGGGCGCGCGGGTGGTCGCCGCCGCCCGCCGCGCGGATCGACTGGCCGCACTCAGGGACGAAGCGGCCAGTTGCCCCGGCGAAGTTTTGCCCATCACGGCGGATGTCACCAG
>DAOTXK010000307.1:0-18854 GCA_034435395.1 Anaerolineae bacterium
GTCTCGGCCTGGTGAAACGGCTGGCCAGTTCGCCACGATCCTCCCCCGAACCGCCGCCCGACAGCAGTGAAGATAATCAGCGCTCAGGGGGCAACAACTCCTCGAGTAAGGTGATCCCTTCCACGTGATCTGACCCCAGATAAGTGCCGGCGACCTGCCGTTTCAGGGTTGGATCAGTCTCAAAGGCGCGCCCGGCATAACCCAGGACTGTTTTCCCATCAGTGGCCTGGCGGATGCCCGTTTCCATCCCGGCCAGCCTCAGCGCACTCTCGGGCAGCGTGGCCGTCATGATCACCATTGCCGGGGGAGAGGCGGGCGATAGCGCCGCGATCAGGCTGGACACCGGGATATCCTGACCCAGATAGGACACGCGATAACCAGCCTGCCCGGCCAGGGCCGCAAATGACAGCCCGCCAATTTCGTGGTACTCGCCAGGCGCGCACCCAATCAGCAGGTGAGGGGCATCGGCCAGTTGCGGGGTGGCTTGCAGCAACCTGAACACGGTTCCCCGCAGGTAATTGATGGCCGAATGCGCGGGGATGGTCAGGCCGGGCCTGGATGGAGCGTGACGCCCGACGCGATGAACCGTGGGTAAGATGATGTCAACGATGACCTCTGTGACGCTGTACGTGGCTGATGCCTGGTTCAGCAGCTGATTCACCCGGCGGGTCTCCAGAGCCATCAACGCCTTGTAGAGCGGTGTAATCAGGTCGGCAGGCGGAGGGGGAGCGCGCCGCGGCGACGGCCGATCGATCGCGAGGCTTTCCACCCATATCTCTTCCTGGTTGCGGCGTTTTTCCGCCAGGATGGCGGCAACCCGACTGATGGTCAGCCCGGCGATCATCTGCTCTCGTACCCAACGGAGCAGCGCCACGTCCTGCGCGGAATAGAGCCGCAGACCGCTTCTGGTGTGATGGGGGGGGAGGAAGTGGTAGTGCTTTTCCCAGGCGCGGAGGGTCACCGCCGCAATGCCGGTCTGCTGCTCAACCACCCTGATGGTAAAGAGCGGTTCGGCGGAGAATTCGGAGAGGGGGCGCTTCACGGGGAGCTGCCGCTTTCTTCAAGAGTCCAGCGCAGCGCGCTTCTGGCCGACACAAGCGCTGAGACGCCTTGATTTTACGGCGTAAGGCGGGTGAGATCACGCGGGAACAGCGCCGCCAGCCGGATATTTTCCAACCCCAGGAGTTGCATCAGGAACCGCTCCAGGCCAATCGCAAAGCCGCCGTGGGGAGGCATGCCGTGCTTGAACGCCTCGAGGTAGGTTTCGAAGGGCTTCAAGTCATAGCCATAGGCCCTGGCCGCCGCGACATAATCGTCGTACCGATGCAGGCGCTGCCCGCCGGTGACCAGTTCCGTGCCCCGGAACAACAGGTCGAAGCTGTACGAGTAACCGGGCCGGTCCGGGTCGGGATGAGTGTAAAACGGGCGCTTGTCCATGGGGTAGCCGGTGATGTAGAGGTAGTCGCTGCCATGCGCTTCCTGCGCCCACTGCCCCAGCAACCGTTCGTGTTCGGGCGTGAGGTCCGGCGCGCCGATGGCGTCGATCGCGCTGTAACGGTCGGCGAGCAGTTGCTGGGCGTCGACGATGTGGAGGTGGGGGATTGTCAGGCCGACGGCCGGCAGCGTGGCCTTCAGCAGGGCCAGATCGGTGGCGTGGTGATCGGCCAGGTGTTGATGGATGCCGCGCACCAGGTCGGTCAGCAGGGCCATGACGGTGAAGTGGTTCTCGATGAAGCCGAACTCAACATCCAGGCTGACGTACTCATTGATGTGACGCCGGGTGGAGTGTTTCTCGGCGCGGAAAACCGGCCCGACCTCGTACACGCGCTCAAAGACGCCGACCATGATCTGCTTATAGAACTGCGGACTTTGCGCCAGGTAGGCCGTCTGGCCGAAGTATTCCACCGCAAAGACGTTGGCCCCGCTTTCGGTGGCGGAGGCGACCAGCTTGGGCGTCTGAATCTCCACAAAGTCCCTGGCGTGCAGCGTTTCCCGGAAGCCGCGCATGATACCCGCCGCCAGGCGCAGAATGGCGCGCTTTTTGAGGTGGCGGTGGCCGATGACGGCGTGGTCGAGGAACGCTGGCTGGTTGGCCCGGATGCGGTTTTTGTTCAGGCTGAAGGGCAGAGGGGCGGTGACAGGGGCGATCACGTCGACGCGATTGTGGTAGAGTTCGTATCCGCCAGGGGCCTGGGGGGCGACGACGACTTCACCCTCGACCTGGATCACGCTCTCCAGCTGCAGGCCATCCAGTGGCCGGAGGTCAGCCAGGCTGGTGACTGCCTGGACTATGCCGGTGCGGTCGCGGACGATGAGAAAGTTCACCTCGCCCATTTTGCGCAGATTGTGCAGCCAGCCCTGCACGGTCACCCGTTGACCGACGTGCGCGCCGAGGTCGGCGGCCAAGGTGCGTTCCATCCGACTTTTTCTTTCTGCTCAGGTTGCTCTTCCCCGTCAGGCGGGCCGCCCACGGGGTCGCCCCATACCGGGCAGGCCAATGACAGCGCCCCCTCATCGCCAAGGACGAGGGGGCGCTCGTGGTGCCACCTTGGTTTACCGGCGCTTTCACAAACGTCGGTCTCAGGGAGTCGTCGGTATTTCGACCGACTCCGGCGCGATAACGGGCGCAAACCGATCCACGGTTACTGACGGCAGGCAAACACTGCCTCCGAGGTTGGCCGGGATAACTCCGGCGGGTTCTTCGGGAAACGCCACGGGCGGCCTTCTCAGCGTCCAGCCACTCTCTGTACCGCGCTTGAGTCCCTATTTGTCGCCATCAGCGCTTCGTTTATGGGATCGCCCCACTGGGCGATTGGCGATGCGATGAATGAAGACGCCAGTCCTGGGATAGGGACCGGCGCTGCTGCTGAGGCGACGGTCGGAATCGAACCGACGATGAGGGTTTTGCAGACCCTTGCCTTGCCACTTGGCGACGTCGCCCTGTGCACGTTAGTATAACGAAATGGGCCTGGCTTGTAAAGGCTCGGTTAGGGCACAGCAATGAACCGGGTCATTGGGAGGTCGTCCTATGCGACCGCGTCTTCGGGTGCGCCGTTCAAGGTATGGGTGGGCCTGGTGGGCGATGCCTGTCTGTCTGATGTGCGGCCTGGCGGGAGCCTTGTTATGGCCGGCGATTCCCGGCCTGGCTCTGCGCCTGGTGGGTTTTGTGCCTCAGGGTGATGTTGAGGCGTTCTGGGTACAGCGGCAGGGGAGTCAACCGGCCCAGGGGCAGGGTATGGCCACACAGTCGTCCGCCAGCGCTGAAGACGCCACCAGGGCGGATGATCAGCGGGCAGCCGGTGTCGATTCTGCCGCTGACCCTGGCCCGGATGTAACTGCCTACCGCGACTGGTTCCGCTCGGCCAGCAGGCCGCAGTCGGTCGTGGTCAGTCTCGGCAGCCGAGGCAGCCTGTCACTTTCCAGCGCGGAGACTTACGCCGAGATACTATGGTTCGGAGAAGGGACCGATGGTTATCCATTGGGAATCATCGGGTTCCGCGAGGATGCGGTGGGCCATATCTGTGACCGCTGGCTGGCGGGCTGTACCGCCGACCGGTACCGGGTGGATCGGGTGGACTTCCGGGCGGGCGGGGCTGTGCTTTACGGGGGCTTCTCCGTCGCCGGGCTGTGGCAGGACGCCGGAGTGGTGCTGGTGGTCAACCCGGACGGGGTGAGCCTGGATGCAGCCGGGCTGGTTTATCATGGGATGTTTTATGCGCTCCCTGCCGGGGGCGATATCGTGAACCAGGTCCGGGAGTTGACATCACAGACGAACGCGGTGTTGCGTCAGGCGACCGTGCAGGCCAATGGTCTCACCCTTGCCCTGGCGCAACTGCACATCACCGATGATCGCCTGACGGTGATCCTGCGTTGAGACATCTGCCAGAGCATTCAGGACAGGATCAGGTCGCCGAAGGTGCCGCTGACCGTGAAGGTAAGCGGCTCGATTGCGCCCTCGTAGCCGGGTGTGACGTAGCGGTTACCCTCGCGGGGTTGCCAGCGGTCGCTTTGCAGATGGAGGCCGAACAGCGGCCCGCCCTGGAGGGTGACGGCTGCTTCCATGTGTTCGGGTATTGACAGGTAAATATCGCCGAAGGTGGACCGCACCGACACATGGCCGGCTGGTGTATCAGGCCCAACCATGCGGATATCCCCGAAGCCAGACGTGATATGCGCCTGTTCGATGATCAGGCCGCGCATGTCGACTTCGATCTGGCCCAGGAAGGTGCTCAGAAGCAGCTTCCAGGGCAGGTCGCCAGCCAGGGCCAGCTCCCAGTCGGCCAGTGACAGCAGCCACGTGTTGCCGCGCAGCATGGTGAGGATGGCGCGATTATCCTCCACCTGGAGGTCGGGTCGCGACCGGGCGGTATACTGGCCAGCGATCAGGCGGCCCTCGCGGCGCAGGAGGTTCAGGCGCACATCCAGTTCCCCGCCGTTGGCCCGCAGAGTGGCGGCCTCGACGCTGCCGCGCGTGATGCCGAAGGTCTGGCTGGCCCAGCTGAAACCCAGGTCGCCACGGGCCAGCACCTGGACTCCCAGGATAACCAGCAAGAACGGCCAGAGCTGGGTCACGTCGAAGTCCAGTAGCAGGTAGTTGTGCAGCAGCAGCAAGACGCCCAGCACGACCAGGATCAGTGACCACAGCCACAAGGACAGACTTCGCTGATTCGCCTGCTCGCTACTCATAGGTTACTCCTCGGTCAGGTAGTCCCGCAGCATAAGCGCGGACGAGTGGCGCAGCCGGTTGAGCGCCTGGGCCTCTAGCTGGCGGACGCGTTCCCGCGTGACGCCGATCTTGTGTCCCACTTCCTCCAGCGTATGGATGTGTTCCCCTTCCAGTCCGTAACGCAGTCGAAGGACATAGGCTTCCCGTTCTGGCAGTCGCCCCAACAAAGCGCTGACCTGTTCGCGCAGCAGGTGTTCGGCCACCACCTGTGGAGGAGAAGGGGCGTTGTCGTCTTCAATGAAGTCACCGATCGCGGCGTCCTGCTCCGCGTGGGTCGGTTCATCCAGGCTGACTGGCCGCCGCGAGATCTCCATCAACTCGGTGATCTTATCCGGCGTGGTCTCCAGTCGCTCGGCCAGTTCCTCCTTGGTGGGATCGCGGCCCAGACGCTGCGACAGCAGGGCGGATTCCCGCAGAAGCCGATTGATCTGATCGCCCATGTGGACCGGCACGCGAATGGTCCGACCCTGATCGGCCACCGCCCGGCTCACCGCCTGACGAATCCACCAGGTCGCATAGGTGCTGAACTTGTGTCCCCGCTGGTACTCAAACTTGCGCACCGCCCGGATGAGACCGATGTTACCCTCCTGAATGAGATCAAGGAACGGCACGCCCCGTCCGACATATTTTTTGGCAATGCTCACCACCAGTCGAGCGTTGGCCCGGATCAGGTGTTCCTGAGCCTCCTGTCCGTCGCTGATGATGGCGGCCAGCTCGCGTTGTTCGGCTGGGGACAGGTTGGGCCCATGTTGAGTGAGCCGTTCCCTGGCCAGTTCCCCCGCTTCGATTCGTCTGGCCAGAATCACTTCCTGTTCCGCCGACAGCAACGGGACGCGCCCGGCCTCTTTGAGGTAGAGGCCGACCACGTCGTCCGACTCCAGGGCCTGTTGGTAGCCAGCGTCTTCCTGGAGATCAGCTAGCTCAATGGTAGTCAGTTCATCGGCGACCGCAACACCGTCCTGGCTATCTTCAGGGCCTTCGCCCATCGCTGGCGGCTCGGGAACCACGGAAACCCCAGCGTCGGACAACTGCTCAAGCAGCTCGTCCAGGCTGGGGATGTTGTCCTGTTCAGCCTCTGGCAACGCTGCAAGGATATCGTTGTAGGTCAGATACCCTTGCTCATCGCCCTTGGCGAGCAGTCGGTCGAGAACGGTTTCGTCCATCACGGCGTTAACTGCCATACAACTGCGCCTTGCCGAAGCAGATAAAAAGCCTTGCCGTCCATGACAAGGCTTCCTAACCGCTTAACGGTCTGCTTGTTGTGGCCCTCAGCCACAATCGCCATGTACATGGGGTCTCAGCTGTCGCTGCTAAGGAACATCCAGTAACTCTTTGAGTGGGAGAACGATTATAGCTTGTCAGGTGAATATTCCCAGCGTGTCGAGCTGCCGTCGGTCAATAACCCGGATCGCTTCTTCCCGGCTGACATTCCCTTGGTGAGGATATTTTAGCAGATATCAGGGGATTTGCTGGCCGACTCTGGCTCCGCACAGACGCCGACATCCCCCTGGCGGATAATGGCAGAAGCTGCCTCACGCTGCTGGTGTTGTGTTATACTTCTCTCTGAAATTGTGGCGGACCAGTTGGCCAACCCGGTGGCGAAGGCCCGGCAAGGACCGCCATGTGGATCACCCGAGGCCATTCTGCCGTATCGGTAAGAGGACTGCCTATCCTGCGGGGAGCGCCCCGCAGGCGTTTGGTAGCCGCGTGGGAGCACACCATCACAGGATTACGTGGCATGAACAGGGTGAATTTCACCGGTGAACGAATTGGCCCCTACTACGTGCGCGAACGTATCGGGCAGGGGGGAATGGCGGATGTGTACCGCGCCTATCAACCCTCTGTCAAGCGCGAAGTGGCCCTCAAAGTGATTCCCCTGCTTGTCGGCGCTGAGCATGAGCAACTGCAACAGCGGTTCCAGCAAGAAGCGGAGATGATCGCTGTTCTGGAGCACCCGCATATTCTGCCGGTTTTTGATTATGGAGTTGCCAGCGATGTGTTTTATCTGGCGATGCGTCTGCTGCGCGGGGGCACCCTGCGCGACCTGTTAAGTCGGGAACCCGTTCCCTTGTTGAGGGCCGCCGATCTGTTTGGGCAGGTCGCGATGGCATTAGGTTATGCCCATCGGCGCGGGGTGATCCACCGCGATCTGAAGCCCAGCAACATCTTACTTGATACGGAGGGGAATGCCTACCTGGCGGACTTTGGATTGGCCAAAGTTCTGGGCGGCACATCTCAACTGACGAACACCGGATCGGTCGTGGGCACGCCCGCTTATATGTCGCCGGAGCAGCTCCGGGGAGATCCGATCGACCATCTCTCGGACATTTACAGCCTGGGCGTGATTCTGTATCACATGGTGGTGGGACGCCCGCCGTTTGAAGCGCTGACCACCTTTTCGCTGATCTACCAGCATGTCGAGAAAGAGCCACCGCTCCCGCGTGAGTTCAACCCGCAAATTCCTCCGGCGGTCGAAGTTGTGATTCTGCGGGCGCTACGAAAAGAGGCTCATGAGCGCTATGAGAGTACCGAGCAGATGGCCAGGGCGTTTGAGGAGGCCCTGGGGCGCGAGGTCGGCGCGGAGGATGAGGTCTTTCTTCCGCCGCCGGATGTGATCATCGCTCAGTCCTCTCCACCACCTGCCAGGTCCCCAGCCACCCCCAGTCCCAGTCCCGCCGCGTTTCCCACGATTTCATTGGCCGCCGGGCCAGGTAAGCGTCGCCGATTGGGCCTGCTGGGGGTGATTGTTCTGGCCCTGATCGTTTTATCGCTGGTGGTTGGCGTTTGGGTGGCCCGACAGCCTGCTGGGCCGACTTATTCGCCGCCCACTGTCGTCCTTGGCGAAGAAGGCACCCCTGCTGAGGCCGTTCCCTCGCCAGCGGAGATTGCGCTCGCCCGGCAACATCTGGGTGATCGTGGGTTTGTGGCTTACATTGTCTGTAATCAAGAGAGCGAGTTTTTTGCCAAGCAGGCCCGCCATATGTCGGATGTGGCGGCAGAATATGGGTTGGGCTATCGCGTGTATGATAGCGAAACGGACCCCAACCGCCAGATCATTCAGATTGAACGCGCGCGCATCGAAGGCGCGGCGGCGTTAATTGTCTGTGTGGTGGACGCCCAAACCGTCAGCGAGACCCTGCAATCCGCGTATGAGGATGGCATTCCGTTGGTCTTGCAGAACATTGACCAGCCTCCGCCGTATGGGGGCGTGTTGGTCATGGTCGATGATTACCTGTTGGGGTTAGCGCCAGGGCGGTATGCCGGCCAGCTGGTGACGGAGGAATTCGGCGGCCAGGCGGGGGTGGTCATTCTGGACTATCCCGACCTGCCCGCGATTGTCACTCGCGCGAACGGCCTGGAGGACGGGTTGCTGGAGCGCGCGCCTGAGGCTGATGTCATCGGACGTTATGTGGGCGGTATAGCGGGTCACGCCGAGTCCTCCATCCGCACCTTGCTGGAGAGGGGGGTGCATTTTGACGTGATCCTGAGCATCAATGATGCGGGTGCCTATGGCGCGGTCGCCGCGTTGGAGGCGGCGGGGATAGAGCCTGATTCGGTGATCATCACCGGCGTCGACGCGGAAGCGCTGGCCCGCAGGTATATTCGCGAAGGATATTATATGCGGGCCTCCATTACCGTGGGGGGAGAGCAGACGTCATCCACGGCGATGAACGCGGCTGTCAAGTTGCTGGCCGGTGCGACGGTACCCCAGCTTCTACTTGTTCCGCCGGGTGAGCTGGTCACCCGAGAGACGCTATCGGGGTCAGAGTAGCCGGGAGGGGACGACCCGCAGTTGTGGCCTAGCCCGATATTGAGGGCCATTTCATGATCGTGGATCGTGTTGGTGTGGCCGACTGAGCGTGCAGGGGAGCAGGCGTGTACTGTCTGATGGGGATGTGGCGCGTGCTGGCCCACGATCTGGAAGAAATGTTAGGTAAACTGGTAAAATCCACCTACCATGACAACAGAGAACACGCTTCGTTTCGCCATCCGAGCGGCCACCCAGGAAGACCTGCCAGCCTGTCTATCGCTGGATCATTCATCGGTCAGCGAATATGTCTGGCAGGTTGAAGCTGAGGAGTCCCAGGGGCGCATCAGCTACAGTTTTCGTACGGTGCGTCTGCCGCGCGCGATGCCGGTGATCCCGCCGCTGGAACAGGAGACGTTGCTGGTCGCCTGGCAACAGCGCGAATACTTCCTGGTGGCTGAGGCGGAGGGCACGATCGTTGGTTATCTGCATATGCGTTCCGATCAGGCCTATGGGATCGGGTGGATCAGGGGATTGGTGGTGGGGAAGCCGTGGCGGCGGCAGCGGGTTGGCAGCGCCCTGTTTCTACAGGCCCGCCGATGGGCCCAGACCAGCGGTCTGCAGCGAGTGATGATCGAAACCCAGACCAAAAACTATCCGGCTATTGCGTTCTGCCAGCGACACGGCCTGACTTTCTGCGGCTTCAATGACCGCTATTACCCCAATCAGGATATCGCCTTATTCTTTACCCAGAGCGTTGGTTAGGTCCCAGTCGTTATGCCCATACATCTTGACGCGTTCCTGCAACTGACGAATGAAGCGCTCACGGCAAGCATTGTCATTGTGTCGGCTTCGATCCTGCTCTACAACCTGACGCGCAACCTGCCTTCTCGAGTGACGCGCGCCTCCAGTGTTTTGCTGGCCTGCGTCACGGTGGTCTACATGGTGGATGTATTGACATCGCTCAATCCGACCACCGGGGCGTTGCAGGTCTGGCTGCGTGTCCAGTGGGTGGGCATCACCTTTGCCCCGGCGGCCATGTTCCATCTTTCCAGCGCGCTGCTGGCGACGACGGGGCTGGCGTCGCGGGGGCGGCGGCGGCGGGTGACCCGCTTTCTCTATGTCTTCAGCCTGCTGTTTCTGGTCATGGCGCTTTTCTCGGATGCGCTGGTCTACGGCCTGGTGGAAACGCCGGCCCCTCACCTGCTGCCCGGACCTGTGTTCCCGCTGTACGTGACCTTTTTCCTGCTGGCCACGATCGTGTCGGTATATAACGTGTTGCGAGCGCGGCGACGGTGTTTGACCACCTATACCCATCGCCGGATGGGGTACCTGCTCTATTCCTTCACCATGCCAGCCCTGGGCATCTTTCCCTATTCCCTGTTGTTTGTCGAAACGGGGAGTTCACTCTTTTTCTGGCTGGTGGTCATCCTGAGTAATCTGGGCATCGCGTTGATGTTGCTGTTTATGGCCTACCCCCTGTCGTTTTTTGGTTCCAGCATCCCCGACAGAGTCGTCAAGGCCGAGCTGTTGCGGTTCTTTCTGCGCGGGCCGGCGGCAGGCATCCTCGTGCTGCTGGTGATTCTGTATCTGCCGGGGGCCGGACGAGTCTTGGGGTTGCCGGGGGAAGAGTTTATGCCCTTCGCCGCCGTGGCGGTGGTGATGTTCTGGCAATGGATGGTGTCTCTGTTGTTGCCGTTCCTGGAGCGTTATATTGTTTATCCCGATGAGCAGTCCCAAATACGGATGGTCCAGTCGGTCAGTCACCGCCTGCTGACGCGCAGCGATCTGAGCCAGCTCCTCGAAGCGATTCTGGCGACCGTGTGTGATATGTTACAGGTTCCGGGGGCTTTTATCGCCACCTTCGAAGGCGAGCGGGCGCGGTTGCAGCAGACGGTGGGCGATGGCAGCCCCGGCGAGGACTGGTCGGAAGGAACTGAACTATTGCAGTTGTTTGATGCCAGGGCCTATGAGGTCGAAGGGATCAGGACGTGGGACTCGTTTTGGGTCGTTCCGCTGTACAGCCAGCGGATGGGAGATGACCCGGTCAATGGTGGCGAGACCAGACGCCTGCTGGGCGTTTTAGGGGTTCGTTCGCGGGCCCAGACTCCCGATCTGGCCCCGGAGGAAAGGCGTGTGTTTGAGGTGTTGGTGGCCCAGGCGGCCCAGGCGCTCGACGACCGGCTGCTGCAAATGGAAGTTTTTGCCGCCCTGGAGGGGCTGTTACCGGAAATGGACGCCATTCAGCGGTTGCGGGACGCCGCCCGCTATGGTGATTTCCAGACCTGGGCTACGGTTCAGAGCAGTCTGGCGATGGATACCCCCATCCCCGGCTTCGTGGATGCGGTGCGTGATGCGTTGCGCGATTATTGGGGAGGGCCGCGTCTCACCAGGAGTCCGCTCCTGAAGCTGGATATCGTGCGGACTGCCCTGCCAGAAAACGATGACAATCGGACCCGCGCCCTTCGCACGGTGTTACTGGATGCGCTTAACCGGATGCGTCCCAATGGCGAACGAAGCATGACGAGTGCCGAGTGGACGTTGTATAATATCATCGAACTACGCTTCATCCAGGGTTACAAGGTGCGTGATGTCGCCCGGCGGCTGGCGATGAGTGAGGCGGATTTATATCGTAAGCAGCGACTGGCCATCGAAGAAATTTCACGCATCCTGGCAGAGGAGGAGCGTGAGTTTCATCGTATGAACTAAATAAAGCGGGTTGTGCAGGGTGAGGTATTTGACAACCGCTGCCCTGGTTCCTATAATGACGCCGCCTGTAATTGTTATGTCATTATAATAAATGTTGACGCCACGGTCGACGTAAGCTACAGAAGGGAAGGGGGAGATGTCACACATAAGCCGGCGCGGGGAGCGGGCCATGTCTGCGCCACCAGCAGTTGATGAGTCGTACTGGGCCGCGTTGCTGCAAGAAGGGGAAAGGATGCCGGATGGTGAGATGGCGCAGCCGGCTGAGGACAGATATGAGGCGGCCTTCCCCGCTGCGGATGGTAAATCACTTCCCAGTTTAAGCGAGCACACCTTTCCCCGCTCGGCTGATTGGGAGGAGATGCGGCAGGTCATGGAGGCGGATCGTACCGTTGAACTTCCCGTGGTTGGCAGCAACCGAGGGGGCCTGCTGGTGCAATGGCAGAGTTTGCGGGGCTTTGTTCCGGCCAGCCAACTGGTCGATTTCCCCGCGACCACAGACGATCACACCCGCCGCCAGGAACTCTCCCAATATGTCGGGCGGCGGTTGTTATTACGGGTTATTGAACTGGACGAGGCGCAGAACCGGTTGATCTTTTCCGAACGGGCTGCCCAGGTGAACCCGGGCACGCGCGCCGCCATCCTGGACCGTCTGCGCAAAGGGGACATATGCCAGGGCACCGTCACCAACGTCTGCGACTTCGGCGTTTTTGTCGATCTGGGCGGTGTGGAAGGTCTGATTCACATCTCGGAGCTGAGTTGGGGGCGGGTCGGGCATCCGGGTGATGTGCTGCAACGGTGTGACCATGTTTCTGTATATGTAATGGATGTCAACAAAGAATTGGGCCGTGTGGCCCTGAGCTTAAAACGTTTGCAGCCTGATCCCTGGGAAACGGTCCATGAGCAGTATCATGTCGGGCAGATCGTCGAAGGCGTGGTCACCAACGTGGTGGACTTTGGCGCGTTTGCGTGTATTGAGGATGGGCTGGAGGGCCTGATTCATATTTCAGAACTCGCCGAAGGGCACTTTTTGCATCCGCGCAATGTGGTCAGCGAAGGCGATGTGGTTCGCGCCCGGATTCTGAATATCGATGGCCCGTCACGCCGCCTGGGTTTGAGTCTGAGAGACCTGGGACAGACTTAGATTTAGTTCGCCTGCCGGATGGCTGGCTATAAGCCGTGTTCCCCGGGTAACGGTGAGCGCGGCTTGTTTGGCGTCTGTTGTGATCGGAACAAATGTGCTATCATGAGCTTGAGGGGTTGTTGCCCAATTGCGCCTGGGGGGTGATAGAATAGACTGGACAACCCCGCAGGCGAGATGGGATGGATAGGCGCAGATGACAGGTAGGAAACCCTCGCAGCAACTGTCGTCCGGCTGGCGTTCGGCGCTGGGCAACTTTAGCGCCCGGTTTCGCCGTTTTGAGAGAACGAGCGCGTCATCCTCGCCAGCTCGACAGCGGCCTGTCCGGCGAGGACGGCGTTTGGCCGGCCCTGGGTGGTTGGCGCAGGTTCGCCGCCTGCCCGCGCAGTGGCGAGAGGCGATTGACAACCTCCCTTCCGGAACCGACGAAGTGGCGGCGATCCTGCTCATCGTGTTTGGGGTGGTATCGTTGCTGGCCTTGCTCAATTTTTCGCCTGAGGCGGTTGTGACGAGCGGCTGGGCAGAGGCTATTCGGCAGTTGTTTGGCTACGGCGGGTTCATCGTGGCGTTGGGTATTCTGTGCCTTGGGGTGATTATCCTGCTGCCGAAGCTTGGTATCGTGTTGCGGTTTTCCTGGCAGCGTATTCTGGCGATTGAGGTTGCTTTTGTTTCGTTCCTGGCTTTACTTCATTTGCTGGCTAATGACCCGGAGCCACGTGCCCTGGCCCGCGCCGGCGGGGGAGGGGGATATGTGGGCTGGGCGCTCGGGCAGTTGATTGTGGGCCTGTTTGACCCCTACACGTCGACGGCGCTGTATAGTCTCGTTTTTGTGATAGCGGTGAGTCAGGCCATCGGCGTGCAGCGACGGCATCTCAGGATGGCGCTGGAGAAGCTGGCAGGCTGGTTGAGCCGTGGGGCGGAGGCCCTGGAAGGGCGGGCCAACAGATTGCAGCGGGCCGCTGACGCTGCTCCGGCGGAGGCACAAGTGGGCGCTCTGGCCCGCCGTTCCCGACCTTCCATTGTCGGGCGTCAACCGGGCGGCGACGTGGGCCATCCGCACGTGCGCCCGCTGGCCGAAAGCGATCGGGACGACGAGGACGAAGAGGCCGTAGATGAGTCACTCCTGGATGACTCGGCCCCCTACCGGTATCCGGATCCCGACCGGGTGCGACGGGGACTGGCGACCGTGGGCCTTCCCGGCGAGCGTCCCTCCGTAGTGCCCAGAGACGACGACTCCCGGGAGCGCAGTCCTATCTTTATCGTGCCCATGGGGCAGAGCGCCAAAGCCAAAAAGGTTCGCGCGGAGGATGGCCGGTTTGTCCGGTATTTCCGGGCGAATGAGCTGCGGGAAGAGCGGCGCATCGGCAAACGGCCGGCGGTTTTGCCGCCCTACGATCTGCTGGAAGACAATGACCTTAACCGGCCCACTGACGAAGAAATCAACGAAAATGCGCGGATTATCGAGGAAACGCTGCGCGAATTCGATGTCCATGTCGAAGTGATCGACGTTAAGATCGGCCCCGTGGTCACCCAGTATGCGGTGCAACCGTTCACCGAGATCGTGGCGGAGAATGGCGAACGTGTCCTGCAGCGGGTGCGGGTGGGCCGGATCGCCGCCCTGGAGAGAGACCTGGCCCTGGCGCTGTCGGCTGATCGATTGCGTATTCAGGCACCGGTGCCGGGTTTTTCTTTCGTTGGCGTGGAGGTGCCCAACAAGCAGCCGAGCATCGTTTCCTTGCGGGGGGTGATGGAGAGCGCCAGTTTTTATCGGCACCGCTCGCCGCTGGCGCTTCCCCTGGGGCGCGACGTTTCAGGGGAATCCTTCATCGCCGATCTGGCCACGATGCCTCACCTGCTCATCGCCGGGACGACCGGTTCCGGCAAGTCGGTGGCCCTGACGGCCATGGCCACGGCGCTGGTCATGAACAACACGCCGGACCGGCTCAAGCTGGCCATGCTCGACCCGAAGATGGTTGAACTGACCCGGTTTGACGGCCTGCCCCATTTGTTGGGCCCGGTTGAATATGACCAGGAGCGTGTCCTGGGTGTGCTGCGGTGGGCCACCCGGGAGATGGATCGTCGCTACAAACTGCTGGAGGTTCAGGCGGCCAGGAATCTCGAGTCCTATAACCGCGCCCTGGGACGGCGTCGCCGGGACGAGCACCTGCCCTACATCGTGATCATGTTTGACGAGATCGGGGACCTGATGCTGTCCCGTCCGGAGGAGACGGAGAAGACGCTCACCCGCCTGGCCCAGATGGCCCGCGCCGTAGGGATACACCTGATAGTGGCCACTCAACGGCCCTCCGTCGATGTCATTACCGGGTTGATCAAGGCAAACTTCCCGGCCCGTATCTCCTTTGCGGTCGCGTCGGGCATTGACTCTAGGGTCATCCTGGATACGGTTGGTGCCGAAGCGCTGGTTGGCCGAGGGG
The DNA here is from genome assembly GCA_034435395.1 of Anaerolineae bacterium. GTDB lineage: Bacteria > Chloroflexota > Anaerolineae > Aggregatilineales > Ch27 > DAOTXK01. Next base: position 14,757 of record DAOTXK010000307.1, read on the forward strand.
ATATGCTCTACCAGGCGTCGGATGCTGCCGGGCCGCAGCGCATCCAGGGGTGCCTCGTCACCGATGAGGAGGTCCAGCGTGTGGTTGATCACTGGTCCCGGTGGATGGAAGAGGAGGTGGAGTCCGGCAGGAGGGACATGCGGACAATCGCCCCCTGGGAGCGCGGCATGACTCGCCGCGAGATTCTCTCCGAGACCGACCCAATGCTGGAAGATGCCATCAAACTGGTGGTCGAAGCGGGCGAGGCTTCTGCTTCGTTGATCCAGCGTCGGCTGGGCGTGGGGTATCCGCGGGCCTCGCGCCTGATGGACCTGATGCAAGAACTGGGAATAGTCGGCGCGCCGACCAGTGGGGGACGTACCCGTGAAGTGCTCTACGGGCCGGAGGATGACCCATTCCGCGAGCTGATTGAGCGGCGGGTGCGCGGGCTGTGAAGGAATCGGCTCTGGGCATTGCTGGCGGAAGGTGAGATGAAGCTGGAAAAACCGCCTATGCCGCCCGTCTAAACCTGCGAGTGGTCACGATGACATCCTGGGAGGCGATCCTGTTGGAGCAGGAAGCTGGCCACCAGGATGTTGTTTTAGCAGACTGCCCGGCATCGGCCCTGTCCTGCTCATGAAACAAGCCCGCGCCGAGACGCCCTCTCCCGAAGCCGGAAGACGCTTGGAGGATGGTAAGAGGGCGGCGGCTTGAGGCGTGCTGCGCTATAATCGGGGGCAGGTTGGAAACCAGGGGTTTTCCCGCAACGGAGGAACCGCTGTTGCGCCGAGTCGCCGCCCATGGCCCTGTGTTTTATCAATTCGAGCAGTGGCCGGGGAACGATGGCCTCGTTCATGGTGTGTTCACCAGGCTGGGGGGCGTGAGCGTGCCGCCCTGGGCCTCGCTCAACGTGGGCCGCACCGTGGGAGATGACCCTGCGGCGGTCGAGCGCAACAAGGCTTTGATGTATGAGGCGTTGGGCGTCGATGGCCGCCGGGCCTGCACGGTCTGGCAGGTGCATGGCGCAGATACCGTGATCATCACCGAGCCTCCTGCCGAGTCACTGCCCTGGCTGGCCCGCGCCGATGGGATGGTGACCGACTGCCGGGGAGTGCCTCTGGTCATGCGGTTTGCCGATTGCGCGCCGATTTTATTGTATGATCCTGTCCGGAAGGTGATTGGCATGGCTCATGCGGGGTGGCGCGGCACGGTAGTCGGCGCGGCCCCCAGCGCGGTTCGGGCTATGGTCCAGGCTTTTGGCTGCCGCTCCCATGATATTCAGGCAGGGATTGGCCCCAGCATCGGCCCGGAGCGTTACCGGGTGGGCGAGGAAGTGGTGGGCGCTTTCTGCGAGGTCTTTGGCGACCTCAACGGTCTGGTGCGGCGGGCGGAAGATGGTTCGGCCCTGCTCAATCTCTGGGAAGCGAATCGGCGGGCGCTGCACGCGGTCGGGGTGACTCAGATCGAGGTGGCCGGGATTTGCACGGCCACTCGCACCGATGAGTTCTACTCACATCGGGCTGAACGGGGTCGGACAGGGCGTTTTGGCGTGGTGATGGCCCTTCGGGCGTGAATCAGGCAAGCCCGGCGGTGGAAAGTCGGACAGTGGTGGATGCAGCGGTGGCTGAAGGGACGATTGCGGAGCGTCTGGCGCGGGTGTGGGAGCAGATCGAGGCCGCGTGCCAGGCTGCCGGACGCTCAACCAACGAGATCACGCTGGTGGCGGTGAGCAAAACCCAGCCGGTGGAAGCGATTTTGGAAGCCGTCGCCGCTGGATTAACCGATGTCGGCGAAAATCGCCCGGAGGAGGCGGTCCCCAAAATCGCCGCCGTCGATGCCAGCCTGCCAGAGGCCGCCCGGCTGCGCTGGCATATGGTCGGGCATATTCAGAGTCGCAAGGCGCGTCTGGTCGTGTCCCGGTTTGATCTGATCCATTCGGTGGACAGCCTCAAGCTGGCCGGGAAACTTTCCCGGCTGGCGGAGGAGGCCGGGCGCACCCTGGATGTTTTGCTGGAGATGAATGTCAGCGGCGAGGCGACCAAGTCCGGGTGGGATGCTGTTGATTGGGACAGGGTTCCCACCACGCGGGAGTCGCTTTGGGGGGATATTCGGAGTATCCTTGCCTTAAGGGGACTCCGCTTGCACGGGTTGATGACGGTGGCCCCTCTGGTCACGGACCCTGAGATGGCGCGCCCTACTTTTGTGGCGTTGCGCCGCCTGCGCGGTGCGTTGCGCGAGGACTTTCCGGAAGTCGATTGGGGTGAGCTGAGTATGGGGATGACCGACGATTTCCCCGTAGCCATTGCTGAGGGAGCCACCATTGTCCGGATAGGTCGGGCGATTTTTGGCCCGCGCGTGGTGAGATAGGATTGGGGTGTGGGACCGATCGTGGCGTTGATTGTGGTGCTGGCCCGGCTGTATCAGGTGATCCTGCTGGCACGTGTGCTCATGACCTGGGTGCAGGTCGATCCATATCATCCGGCCGTACAGTTGCTTTACCAGGTGACCGAGCCGGTGCTGCGACCGATTCGAGAGCTTTTGCCGTCGGGTCCAGGACTGGACTTCAGCCCGCTGGTCGCCATGTTGCTGGTGCAACTGGTGACGACCGTTATCACTTTCTAGAAAGGGCTAAGACATGCGCAAGTTTGAGATCAAGGATGCTGTGGGTGGGGCTGCGTTCACGGTTCGGGTGGTGACTCGGGCCGCCCGCATCGAGATCGCCGGCGTGCAGGATGACGGCGCGCTCAAGATTCGCCTGACGGCTTCCCCCTCCGACGGAAACGTCAATGAACAATTGATCGAGTTCCTGGCGGAGCGGCTCCAGGTGCCCCCGGAGGCCATTGAGATTGTGGCGGGGCTTAATAGCCGTGAGAAACTGATCAGCGTCGACGGTATTGACCCTCTGGTCCTTGAACAACGGCTGGCTCCAGACGTCGAGATGTAGTGTGATGAGGCTTGGGGCATTCGGAGTCGTCGTTATTCTGCTGGCGGTCGCCGGATGTGCGCCGGGAGGGGGCCCGTCAGCGCGGCCCACACAAACCCTGGTGTCCTCGACCGCCACCCCGACGCTTTTGCCGATCACGGCGGCACCGACCCTGACCTCCCTGCCAGGACCGGTGGATGTGGCGACCATTGCCGCGAGGGGTGGGTCCGTCCCCGCGCCGGCTCAGGTGATGGTAGGGGATGTGATCGAGGACCTGGCACGGTCACTGGGCGTTTCTCCAGATGCCATTGGGGTGGGCGAAATTGAGGAAGTCACCTGGCCGGATGCCACCTTGGGCTGTGATTCGGGCGCGGGAGCTTCGCCCGACACGGCAGAGGTCCCCGGCTTTCGCGTTATCCTGATTTATCAGGGAACGACATATGCGTATCATACGGACAGCCAGGGACGGTTTGTGGTTTGCCAGGCGGCGGAGTCGGCGACCGGCGAACCGGTTATTCTGGACCCGGTGGTGGGGTCCCTGGTAGACCTGGCCCGGCGTCATCTGGCTGAACAGTTGGATTTGCCGCTGCGTCGCGTGTTCCTGGCGGACGTCTCTCCTTTTGAATGGCCGGATAGCAGCCTGGGATGCCAGCTATCTGATCAGGACTACGTAGCCACACCGGTGTTGGGGTACCGGATTGTGCTGCGCGTGGGGCGGCAAAACTATTATTATCACAGCAATTTCCGGCAGGTTATTCTGTGTCCTGAGAATGCTGAACGGTTGCCAGCCCAGCGCACCAGCCTGGGCGAAACGGAAACACCCGTTAGTTCAGAATAGTTTTCGTTTTTTGGGAGATTAGCGCTCGGATGGCGGCAGGCGTGCAGACCTGCCGCCTTTCTGGATGGTGGCTACTGGAGCAGCGGACGATGCGTAAGGCCGTCTGGAGTGGAATGGTTGCCTTGGTGGCGATGGTGGCAGGCGGGTGGGCGGGTTTCGCAGTTTTTTCTGCCGCGGCCCAGAGCGGGCCGGGCTGTGATCAGGTGGTGGAGCAGGCAGTGGCGGCGGCCCGGCAGGTCTGCACGGATGTCGCTCTCGGAACGTTGTGCGCGGGAGCGATTCCTGTCGAGATCGTCGATCAGGCGGGAGAGGTCCAACCGCCCGCCTCGCAGGTGTCGCTCTCTGGCATAACGCGCAT
>DAOTXK010000308.1:0-5940 GCA_034435395.1 Anaerolineae bacterium
GATGTTGAACTGCTTCATCAACTTGAGGTCCGCGATCATCGACTCCACCGACACCACATGCCCGGTGTCGGGATCGTGCTCGTGGCGGTTGACGCCCTTGAACACGATCGGCTGCCCGTTGACGTGCACCCGACCGTCCTTCAACTCGACCTGCCGGAAGCCCACCCGGCTGCTTTCAATCTGCACGGCATGGCCATCCGCGTCCTTCAACGAAAGGAGCAGCGTGTATAGCTGGGGGTGCTCATCCGACCACTGGGCCGGGCTGGGAACAGCGCGCGTCAGATCGAGAACGGCCTCCCCTCCGGCCTGAACCGTGACGCTGCCCGCCAGCGGCTCATCAAACACCCGGACGCCACTGCTGTCGTAGAGCATGGCCTCGATCCCATGGTCTGTCGCGTCCTGGCCGGCCGCGTTTCTGACCCTGACCTGGATGTCCAGCATGGCATCCCGGTAAGCATCGTCGAAAGTCGTCCGCACCCGATAGTCGCTGATGCGAACCACCGGCGCGGACCAGAGGTACACATCCCGATAAATGCCGCTCAGCCGCCAGTAATCCTGGTCTTCCAGGTAACTGCCATCGGACCAGCGGTAGACCCGAACTGCCAGCACGTTCTCCCCCGGTCGCAAGTAAGGCGTGATGTTGAACTCGGCGGGCAGACGGCTGTCCTGGCTGTAGCCCACCAGCTCGCCGTTGACCCAGACGTGGAAGGCCGAGTCCACGCCTTCAAAGGTCAGGAAAACCTGCCGACCGCGCCAGGATTCTGGAATGATAAACGAGCGGCGATAGGAGCCGGTCGGGTTATCGTCTTCCGGCACGTATGGCAGGTTGTCGATAGGAAATGGATACTGGACGTTGGCGTAAATGGGTTTGTCGTAACCCTGAAGCTGCCAGTTCCCCGGCACGGCAATGAGATCCCACCCGGAGGCGTCAAAGTCCACCGCCTGAAAGCCCGGCGGGGCAGCCGCCGGATTCGGCGCATAGCTGAACTGCCAGTCGCCGTTCAGCGACCGGTAAAAGGGCGAGGCGGCTCTGTCGCCCGCCAGCGCCGAAACTTCGTCCGGAAAGGGCATCAGCGGCACATGTCCCGGTTCTTTATTACGTCCCAGGACCAGTGGATTATTCCAGTCGTTTGGTGGATTAGCGGCCATATAGTTCCCCGCATGAATGTGGTAGGTAGGCAACAGTCGTCTCATGCCACCTCCTGAGCCGTCAACCGGTCCAACGGGTCAGCCCGTCAGGTGGCATCACCTAAAGGTTAATGGGTTATTCGTCCTCCGGCAAGGAATTCGGCAATCTGCCGAGAAACCGAAAGCCTTGCCCCCTCAGGTCTGACGGCAGGTCCACCAGACAGACACCATCTACGGACAGTGCCCGTCCCAGGCCAGGGCATAGATCGTCATATTCGCCCCGCCCGACGCTGGCGACCATTCCCCGCCCGTCGAAAAGACCGGACACAGCCGGGGATCGGATTCGTCCTGTCCGGGAATCTGGTCGGGCAGGGCCATCAGATAACGCACGCCCCGCGCCTCCATAAGCGCCCACAGCGCTTCCCCATCACGGATGATGGGGATCACCTCCGGACTGACCAGACCAGCCAGGTCGAGTATCGGGCGCGGGGCATAGTAACCCACCGCGCCGATGTCGTGCACCGCCAGGAGTTGATCCGGAGCGATGTTATCCGCCAGCCAGCGGGCCGCCGCCACCATCTCCGTCTGGATGATCTGCACATCTGTCCCGTATTGCTGCCAGCCGACGCCCCAGAACCACCCGAACACGATCATCGCCGCCGCCACCAGGGCGCGGCTCACCACACGCCCGCCCATCGAGCGTGCGCCCCGCTGCCAGATCAGGGCGGTACCGGCCACGCCATACAGGATCAGGTGGGCCAGCGCCGGGATCACGTAGCGACCGTGCTGGTAGGGCGCGGGCAAACGCGCCGCGTAGAGGCCGATCAGCGCCATAGCCCACAGGAAAGGGGCCAGCAGCAGCGCGGCCCGCCGTTCCCGCAACACGCGGCGACCGACAACGGCTATTGCGACGATCAGGCCGGGCAGCAGCATCACCTGCCCGCCCGCCATCAATGGAAACAGCAGGTTGACGATCCGGGCCGGATAGGGGAGCGCCAGGAGCGGCAGATTCTCCGCCTGTTTGGCCGTCGCCGTGGTGGGCAGGACGCCGCCCCCCAGGCTCAGGTTGAACCAGGCATACGGCACAAACCCGGCCAGCCAGCCGACCGCCACCCCCGCCGACCACATCACCACGGTCCGCCAGCTCCCCGCCGGACGGGCAACCCACATCAGCAGCCCGATCAGCCCGACCAGCCCCAAACCTTCGGGCCGCGTCAGCGTGGTGGCCGCCCCCGCCAGGCCGAGCGCCGCCCCCCGCCCGACGACCGCCCCCCAAGCGCCAGGGGGTGCCGCCAACTCGCGCCAGGCCAGCGCCAGCAGCCCCAGCGTCAATGTTGTGAACAGCATCGTCTCCATACCGGAAGCGCCAGCCCAGACCAGGTGCCAGGCCAGCACCGTCCCCAGCCCGGCCCACATACTGACGTTGCTCGTCTCCGGGGCGAGTCGCGCCGCCAGCCGCGCCGCCAGCAATCCCCCCACCGCCAGGGCCAGCCCGCCGAGCAGCGCCGCCCACGTCAGGAAGGGCACGCCCAGCAGATAACCCGCGCTGAGCAACAACGTGTAGAATGGCGAGGTGCTCCCGGCAGATGGCTCGCCGGGCACAAAGGCCCACTGCCCCGTTTGCGCCAGGTTGCGGGCGTAGGTCTGGTGGATCCAGGCATCGTCCAGCGGGAAGCCGGTTTCCCCCATCAGACCGGCGCCAGCGACGTAAGCCGCCACGCCGCCCAGCGCCAGCCCGACGATCAGCCCATCCCGCCAGAATGCCCCCCGTCTGATCATCTTGACTATCAATGGCGATAAGAACGTTTGTGCTATCCCCGCCCTTATGGTATGCTCTGCCTATACTAGCAGGTCTCGCCGCCACGCGATAGCGATCACCACGAGGCAGGTTTAGCCATGACCCCAACCACTACCCCCTACCCGCTGCAAGCCATCAGGACGCTGGCCCTCCACTGCCAGGGACTGACCGCCCGGAACGGCACAGGGCCGACTCCCACACCCCCCGTCATCTACAACACGGTCGACCAGATCGGCTGCGTGCAGATTGACACCCTGCAAATGGTGCAGCGCAGCCAGTACCTGGTGGTGTGGAGTCGCCTGGGCCTCTACGATCCGGCGGATTTCGACCGTCTGATCTACGGCACCCCCGCCGCCGCGGACGGCCAGAACGACCGCCGCCTGTTCGAATACTGGCTGCACGCGGCCAGCATCATCCCGTTGACCGAGTTCCGCTACCGCCTGCCAGTTATGCGTTACTACCAGGAAACCGCCGGGTCCTGGAACGAGCGGTGGCTGTCGCAGCCGGAAAACGCCGCTCTGATGGACGAGGTTTACGACCGCATCCGGGCGGAAGGCGCGCGGCGCACCGGCGATTTCCAGGACGAGCCATCGCGTTCGGGCAGTTGGTGGGGCTGGAAACCGGCCAAGCGCGCCCTGGAAGTGCTCTATGACCGCGGCCAGCTGATGATCGCCGATCGAATCAACTTCCAGCGGGTCTACGACCTGCGCGAGCGCGTGCTGCCGGATTGGGTGGATACCACCCCGCCGACCGACGAAGACGCGCAGCGCCACTGGCTGGAGCGCGGCGCGCGTTGTTTTGGCATCTGCCAGCCGTTACAGACGGCCGACTACGCCTACTACAAACGCACCGACATCCGGCCCATGGTTGATGACCTGATCGCCGAGGGCGTTTTTATGGCGGTCGAGGCAGAACTGGCGGGCGGCCAGACGGATACGCTGATCGTGCACCGCGATCATCTTCCCCTGCTGCACCAGGCCGCCGACGGCAGTCTGGTCGCCGAACGGACCACCTTCCTCAGCCCGTTTGATAACCTGTTCTGGCCCAAAGACCGCGATGTCCAGTTCTGGAACTTCCGGCAGGTGCTGGAAGCCTACAAACCGGCGGACCAGCGCCAGTGGGGCTACTTCTGCCTGCCGATCCTGCACCGGGACCGACTGGTGGGCCGCTTTGATCCCAAGCTGGAGCGCAAAACCGGCACCCTGCGTCTGAAGGCGCTGTACCTAGAGCCGGGCGTCGCGCCGGATGAAGAACTGATCGCCGACATCGCCGGGGCCATGCGGGATTTCCTGGCGTTCCATCGGGCGAGCGCACTGGTGATCGAACGCAGCGACCCGCCGGAATTGGGTGACAGGTTGCTGGCTGCGCTCTAAGGCAGCACCTCAAACACGCGCACCGAATCGGCCACGTCCTGCGGGATCGGACGCAAAAACGGCGGCTGCTCACGCCCCTCATACAGATCGTTGAGCGGCAGCGTGCGGTTCTCGTCCAGCAGAACGTGCGTCACCCCGTACCGCCCGGCCAGCGCCCGAATCGCCTCCGGCCCTGAGTCAGGCACCACCACCCCGGACAGCCCGGTGTGGTAGTATACTGCCGCCGGGTCATTGCTCATCACCACGGCGTCCTCCGGCAACACTTCACGGGCTGCCCGGATCAGGGGATCGGACGCGCCGCTCCGCCCCAGCCGGGTGCGGCTGACCGCCACCGTCAGCAGGGCGGCGATCACGATCGCGGCCGCGGTGAAGATCATCTTGGCCGTCGCCGCGCGCCAGTGACGGCGACGCCTGGCGACCCAGTCCACCACGTCGTCCAGGCCCAGCACGCCCGCCGCCATCCACCAGGGAATCAGCGCCGCCGCCGAATGAAACAGCCCGCCCCGGTAGCCCGGATAGGCGAAGGCAACGGTCATGGCCAGATGCAGCAGGACGGCGTAAACCGCCACCGGCAGCAGCAGCGGATGACGCCAGCGACGAATCAGAGCTATCACGATCAGCGGGCTGAGCACAATCAGCCCTTCCACGGCGACAAACGTGCCCAGATTGTTGACCAGCGCCTCCCAGCGGCTGCGGACGATGTTCTCCCATCCCCAGGCGAAAAAACTGTCCGCCGTGATCGCCGCCGGGTAACGGACGATCTCGTCGTAGCCCCGCAGCCAGATGGTGGCCGCCCCACCCACCGGCAGGGGCGTCCCGATCGCGCGCCAGTTGCGGACCAACCAGGGCAGCATCACCAGCCCATACGCCGCGAGGCCAGCTCCCGTCCACGCCAGCCCGCGTTTGAAATTGTGGGGGCGGGTCTCACTTCCACTCTCTGGCCGGGGCCATACCGCCATCAGCGCCAACACGCCCACCAGCAGCAACCCATCCGCCCGCGCCAGATGGGCCAGCCCGGCCAGCGCGCCCGCCAGGGCATAATGCCGCCAGCCGCCGCGCCAGCGGCCCAGCCCCATCGCCAGCAGGCTGAGCGCGCCCAACAGCCCGAATGGCGCGAACGTATCGGTCGTGGTCAGGAACGGGGCATAGTAGCCGGGACATACGGTCAGCAGGCCCGCCGCCCAGGCATGACGGCGGCTCCCCCCCAGCCGTCCCCCCAGCCAGAAGGCCAGGACCGCCAGCGCCACCCACATCAGGACGAAGATCACCTGCCCCAGCCGGAACGAACCGCCAGCCAGCGCCACCAGCAGCGATGTGAGCGGCATCCAGTAGGTATGCGCGGGCGCGGGCAGTGCCTCCGGTGCGCCGATATAGGTCAGCGCGATGTAGGGATCGGTCAGGCCCTCGCCCTGCGCCAGTCGCCGCCCGGCGTTGAAGTAGTAGTAGGCGTCAGTGTAGGCCGGTTCGGGGACGGCGGCGGCGAACAGAGCCGCCACTCCCAGCGCCACGGCGGCCAGCGCGGCGTATTCCTTCCGGCCCGGCATCACGGCCTCACCTCGTAAACTGCCACCGCGCCGGCATGAAAGGCGAGGCGCAAAAAGGCCGCCGCGTCGGGGGACCAGTCGCCCAGCTCTCGCGCCG
>DAOTXK010000309.1:0-11338 GCA_034435395.1 Anaerolineae bacterium
GTTTATCGGCGACTACATCGAGGCCTGGGAAGCGTCGGCAGAACTGTCCTCTCAACGGCACATCATCTGGGTGGAAAAGCCTTACCAGCAGGTCCTTTCCTGGTCGCCGCCCATGTATGACGAATTGTGGACCGGCGCTAAGGCCATGTACAAGCTGGAACCTGTGGTGGCTGACGGCGGCCAGTTGATCATTTACGCGCCCCACCTGGATACCGTCAGCCACGTCCACGGCAAATATCTCTACCGCACCGGCTACCACGTGCTGGAGTATTTCCTCAAACAATGGGAGCGGTTCAAAGATGTGCCGCTGGGCGTGCTGGCCCACAGCACCCACGTGCGCGGCGTGGGCACGTTCGAGGACGGCGTCGAACACCCGCGCATCAAGGTGACACTGGCCAGCCAGATCGGACCGGAGGATTGCCGGAAGCTGGCCCTGGGTTACCTGAACCCGGCTGAGATCGACGTTGAAGCGTGGAAAAACCGCGAAGAGGACGGTATATTGTTTGTGCCGAAGGCGGGAGAATACCTGTACCGGCTCACCGACACGCCAGGAAAGAGAGACATATGACCGCGTACTTCATGGGTATGGTTGGCTTAGGGGTCATGGGCGCTAACCTGGCCCGCAACTTCGTCCGCCATGGGTTCAGCGTGGCTGGCTATGACCTGGACGAAGGGAAGCGCCGGGCCTTTGACGGCTTCGCCAGCGAAGGGCCGCTCGCCAGTTTCTCGGATGTGCCGCATCTCGTGGGCGCGCTGGAAAAGCCACGCCGCATCATCCTGCTGGTGCCGTCGAACGCGGTTGACAATGCCATCAACTCGCTCAAGCCACATCTGGACAAGGGCGACCTGCTGATCGACCTGGGCAACAGCTTCTTTGGCGACACCGAGCGCCGCTCCGGGGAACTGGAGAAGGAGGGCTTCCTGTTCATCGGCAGCGGCGTCTCCGGCGGCGAAAAGGGCGCGCTGCGCGGCCCGTCGATCATGCCAGGCGGTCAGCGCCGCGCGTATACCCTGGTCGAGCCAGCCTTCACGGCCATCGCGGCCAGAGTCAACGGCGATCCGTGCGTGACCTACATCGGGCCGCGCGGCGCGGGCCACTATGTCAAGATGGTCCACAATGGGATTGAGTACGGCATCATGCAGCTCATCGCCGAAGCTTACGACATCCTTCGGCGCGTGGCTGGCGCTACCGCCGAGGAACTGCACCAGGCATTCAGCGCCTGGAACCAGGCGGAGATGAACGCCTATCTGATCCAGATCACGGCGGACATCTTCGCCCGGAAAGACCCCGACACCGGCCAACCGATCGTTGACGTAATCCTCGACGAGGCACAGCAAAAGGGCACCGGCAAATGGACCAGCCAGAACGCCCTGGACCTGGGTATCCCCACCCACACGATTAATGCCGCCGTCGATTCGCGCATCATCTCCGCCCTCAAAGAGGAACGGGTCGCCGCCGAAAACGTGTTCGCCGGACCAGCGGTGGTCTTCGACGGCGACCGCCAGGCGCTGTTTGAACAGGTGCGAGGGGCACTTTATGCCGCCATCCTGTGCGCCTACGCGCAGGGCCTCGCCCTGATCCAGGCTGGCAGCCAGGAGTATGCCTATGACCTGAACATCGCCGATATCGCCCGCATCTGGCGCGGGGGCTGCATCATCCGCGCGGGTCTGCTGGAAGATATCCGCGCGGCTTATACCGCAACGCCCGACCTGCCCAACCTGCTGCTGGCCGAGCCTTTCCGCTCGGCGGTTCAGGAGCGGCAGGGGGCCTGGCGAGAAGTCATCCGGACGGCGGTCGCGTTTGGCATCCCGGTTCAGGCGCTGGCGGCGTCTCTGGCCTACTTTGACGCTTACCGCACGGGCCGCCTGCCTGCCAATCTGACCCAGGCCCAGCGCGATTATTTCGGCTCGCACACCTACCGCCGGATCGACAAGGTGGGGGTGTTCCATACGGAGTGGGAAGACTGAACTACCAGGCTTCCCTGCTCATGGGTGCCGCATCAACAGGGGGAGAGTAACAGACCGATGTCACCCAAGAATGTGGTTGTCGCCCAGTCAGGTGGGCCGACGCCTGTCATCAATAATTCGCTGCGCGGTGTCCTGGAAGCCTGCCGCGACTGGCCCGGCACCTTTGGGACCGTCTACGCCGGGTGGCATGGCATCGAAGGCGTGCTGAAAGAGGAACTGCTCGATCTTTCCGCGCAGCCGCCGGAGGAGATCGCCCTGCTGCGCAACACGCCGGCTGCCGGGTCCATTGGCACCTGCCGCTACAAGCTCAAGAGCCAGCAGCAGGAAGACTTCGAGCGAATCATCGAGGTGCTCAAAGCCCACAACATCGGCTATTTTTTTTACATCGGCGGCAATGATTCCATGGACACCGCCCACAAAGTCGCCAGGCTGGCCGCCGAACGAGGACTTGACCTGGTCGCCACCGGGGTGCCCAAGACCATCGATAACGATGTGGGCGACACCGAGTTCAAACTGATCGACCATACACCCGGTTACGGCAGCGTGGCGCGCTACTGGGCGCTGAACATCCAGAACGCGAACGAAGAGAACCTGGGATCGTGTCCATCGGACCCGGTGCTGGTCATGCAGGCGATGGGCCGCAGAATCGGCTTCATCCCCGCTGCCGCCCGCCTGGCCGATCCGCACCGCGAGATGCCGCTTATCATCTGCATGACCGAGTCCGGCCTGTCGCTGGAGGCGCTGGCCGATACGATCAACGATACCCTGAAGGCCCACGGGCGGGCCATCGTCGTGGTCAGCGAGGGCTTTAACGTCGGCGACATCGGCGAGCGCCGCGACTCGTTCGGGCACACCGAGTTCAGCGCCAGCCAGACGACAGTGGCCCAGGTGGTGATCAACTACCTGAATGCCCGAGGGCTGCCGGTTCATGGTTCGGCGCGGATGAACGTCCCCGGCACTGACCAGCGCCATAACATGCTCTATGCCTCCACCGTCGATCTCGACGAGGCGTATAACGTGGGCTACAAAGCGGTCGAGATCGCCGCTACCGAAGGCGGGGGCTACATGGCGACCATCCTGCGCCTGCCAGGCGATCCCTACACCATCGCCTACGACAAGGTGCCGCTGGAACTGGTCGCCAACTCCGAGCGCCAATTCCCGGCGGACTGGATCAGCGAAAACCGGATCGACGTGACCGATGACTTTGTGCGTTATGCCCGTCCTCTCATCGGCAATGACTGGGCATCCGTGCCGCTGACCAACGGTATCCAGCGGTTTGCCCGTCTGGCACCGATATTCGCGGAGCAAAAGCTCCCCACCTATGTGCCGCAAACCTATCGTTAGCGCTTACGCGCGTCACACCTCAGGAAAGGAGCATCATGAGCGATCCCGCCCAACCTCTACGCGAATTGAAGCCGGAGCACGAGTTTTTCATCGGCATCGACTCCGATGGCTGTGCCTTCGACACCATGGAGATCAAGCACAAAGAGTGCTTTACGCCGAACACCATCAAATACTGGGAACTCCAACCGGTCTCCAAATATGCCCGCGAAGCAGCCGAGTTCGTCAACCTGTACTCCAAACACCGCGGGATCAATCGCTGGCCCGCCCTGGTGCTGGTCTTTGACCTGCTGCGCGAGCGCGAGGAAGTGCGCCGGCGTCATGTGACCATTCCGGAAGCCAACTCGCTGCGCGCCTTCATCAAACAGAACCGGTATTCCCACAGCGATGACGGCCTCCGGGCATACCTGGCTGACCATCCGGGCGATCCCGAACTGGAGCGCGGCCTGGCCTGGACGACCGCGATCAATGCCACCGTGGCCGACATGGTCCATGGGGTGCCGCCGTTCCCCTTTGTCCGGGAAAGCCTGGAAGCGCTGAGCGATAAGGCGGACATGATCGTCGTCTCGGCCACGCCCTGCCGGGCACTGGAGCAAGAGTGGACCGAGCACGATGTCGCCCGCTACATGAAAGTGATCGCCGGCCAGGAGATGGGCAAGAAGGGACAGGTGATGAAAATGGCGGTGGAAGGGCGATACGCGCCGGATCATATCCTGGTAGTCGGCGATGCGCCCGGCGACCTGGAGGCCGCCAGAAGCGTTAACGCGCTCTTTTATCCCATCAATCCGGGCGATGAAGAACGTTGCTGGAAACGATTTTATGAGGAAGCCATGCATCGCTTCCTGGCGGGGACCTACGCCGGTGAGTACGAAGCCAGTCTGATCGCCGAGTTCGACCGCTCCCTGCCAGAAGTCCCGCCGTGGAAGCGCTGACCCGCCAACAACACCTCCGCCAGCGGCGGCCCGGTCAGGAGATCGGGCCGCTTCCCTGTTGGCTTGGCTGCCCAGGCCCATCACACAGATGCTAAACTGGGTGGCACGGACCTCCCCATTGTCGGGCTTCTCAGCAAAGAACCGAGCACGCGCGAATGCCAGCCCACATCAACTCCGAAAAAAGATATGACGGCCTGCCACCGAAGGAACAGGCCCACGCGAGAACGCCCCAGCCCCTGGCCAGACCGGGGGTCCGGCTGAGCCGCCATGATATAGGGACCACGGACCCCGCGTTGCTGCCAGCACCAACATCGGCCACTGAGACTGAACGAGGCCACTCATGCTCAAACTAGAGGATTTTTTTCACCTGCCCCAGGTCGATACACTCATTCAGCAATTTGTCGTCGATGGACCGGGGCTGACCATCGTGGCCGGCATGGATGCACGGCCCACACCCGCTCCGGCCAGCGCCGGTTTTCTCCCCAGTGGCCGGGCCGTCATCTTCCGCATCCTGATGCGTGAAATCCTGGCCGCTCAGGAGTCAGCGCGATGCATCGCCGTTTGTGAAGACAGAACGGCCATCCGTATCCCGCGCCAGTTACGGCATCGAATCACGTTATCGCTGGTTGAGCCATCACAAACTTACGCCGATCACATCATTGCTGCCGCCCGCCGCAGGCCCGATTTGCTGGTCATTGACCGGCTGGGTGCCGAGACAGCACCGGCGGCGCTGGAGGCAGCGCAGTATGGCCTGCGCGTGCTTTCTCAACTGGACACCCTGTTTCGAGGAGTCGGGGTGGGCCGCCACCTGCTGGACTTTGGCGTCCTTCAGCGCCAGTTGGGCAACCTGCGTTGGATCGTGGCCGTGCAGCGGCTGGCCACACTCTGCCCGCACTGCAAGCGACCGGCCCCACCTGACCCTGCCCAGCTGGCCATGCTGCGCCAGCGTTATCCCCACCTCGACGCTCTTTCCCTGCCCCCCTCCTCTCAAGTCGGCCAGTCACAGGCTCAAGAGCCTGCCGGAGACATCCCTGGGGCGTTCTCACGGGCGGAGGGCTGCCCGCGTTGCGCCCACACCGGTCGCCATGGCGATGCCGTCATCTTTGACATTTTCCGCGCCGACCCCAAAGCCTCCAGCTTCTGGGAACAATCCAGCCTACTGCCCATGGAACGGTATGTGTGGGAGCTGGCCGCGCTCGGTTACCTGTCTCTGGACGATGTGCTCCACTTCGAATCCGATCGGTTTCGCCACACCTTTAACCAGCTCCTCGCCAGTGAGCGCGCCCTGGTTGATGCCCACGCCGCTATGGAACGCAAACTGGCCGAGCTGGAGGCCGCCAACCGCGTACTTGAGCAGCGTACCAGAGCGCTGATCTCGCTCCAGGACATCGGACAGGCCCTGATCTCGTCGACCGAACTGGGCAGCCTGGCCGGACGGGTGTGCCGACACGCCTGTGCCCTGGGCGGCGCCGATCGCGCCATCCTGTACTTCTTGCGGACGCCGGATCAGGCAGAGGTGCTGGCCGTGAGCGGCTGGGACTCAGCGCTCATTCACCAGCAGTTGGCGGCCCGATCGGTGTTCACGCGCGATTCCGGCCCGGAGCCGACGCCCTTCGCCCAATACCCGCCGGGCGTGTTGCCAGGCATGGCAGACGCCGATGGCACCACCCTGCAGGCCGGACTGTACGTGCCGCTCATCACCCAGGACAAACAGGTGGGGCTGATGATCGTCCATACCACCCACAAACCGTCATTCGCGCCCGGCGAGGTAGCCTTGCTCCAGACCTTTGCCAACCAGGCCGCCCTGGCATTGCAGCGCGCCGGGTTATTCGAGCAACTCCGCACCAAAATCGCCCAGCTGGAGGCCGCGCAGGTTGAACTGGCCCAAAAAGAGCGGATGGAGCGGGAGCTGGAGCTGGCCCGGCAGGTTCAGCAAAGCGTGTTGCCGCGCACCTTCCCCCAGATACCGGGCTACCAGTTCGCCGCTCGCAACGAGCCGGCCCGCCAGGTGGGCGGCGATTTTTATGACGTGATTACGCTGGACCAGGACACCTTCGGCGTGGCTATCGCCGATGTATCAGGGAAAGGGATGCCCGCCGCGCTCTATATGGCATTGACTCGCAGCCTGCTGCTGGCCGAAGCCCGCCGGGCGCGCTCACCACGCACCGTGATAACCAACGTCAACCAACTCCTGCTGGAACTGGGCGAGCCAAACATGTTTGTGACGGTGTTTTATGGCGTCTTCGAACGGGCGGCGCGGCGGCTGACCTACACCCGGGCCGGTCACGACCGTCCGTTGCTCCTGCGGGAGGGGACGGTTCAGGAATTGCCGGGGCAGGGCACCGCCCTTGGCCTGCTGGATAAGGATGATGGCCCGGTGTCAGAAGAGCGAATCGTTTTGGCCCCTGGCGACCGGTTGGTGCTGTACACCGACGGCCTGACCGATGTCCAGGCCCCCGATGGCACGCTCTTTGATCGGGAACGGTTTAAGGCGTTGCTTCAACCCTGCGCCACGTTGCCCGCGACTGAGCTGTGTGCCAGCGTCTTCGCTCAGATGGCCGCCTACCAGGGCACTGCCGAGCAGTACGATGACATGACGATGCTGGTCGTTCAGGTCGAGTAACCGCTGATTGATCTGGTCTCTGCTCAGGGAGAACCTGACGGCGACGACAGGGGTACGCCACTCACCGGAGCGGCCACGTAACAGCAACGCTCAAACGGGCAGCGCCGCCATCACGCCGATCGACAGACTCACTTTAGGGAGCCGTGACAAGCGGGTTGGGAAGTGCGGCCAAGTTGACGTATAAGCCCCATTCTGTATCCTGTGACCAGGATGGCGATCATCTATCTAGCCTTGGCGTTACCGCCAAGGTCCAGCGACTTACCCGACGCTCAAACGAGACGAGCAGCCTCTCGCGCCTGCTTAGTCTTGCTCCCGGTGGGGTTTGCCTGGCCGCCGCTGTCACCAGCGACGCCGGTGCGCTCTTACCGCACCGTTTCACCCTCGCTCGCGGCGCGTGCCGCGGGCAATATGCCTCTCTGTTGCACTATGCCGTCGGGTCACCCCGCCTGGCCGTTAGCCAGCACCGCGCTCTGTGGAGTGGGGACTTTCCTCATTCCGGTCAGCCGAAACGCGATCGCCCCGTCAACTTGACCGCTGTAATCTATTATACCACACCACCAACTCATCCCGTGCCGTCCGGCGGTGATTGTTCGGTCCCGGCGGGCAACAACCCATCGGGAACGCCCCCGAGTCGGACGGCCAAGTCGTCCAGGATGGCCTCAATCGCGATCAGCTGATCATAAGCGTTTTCTCGCCAGATCGCGCCGGGAGCCTGTTCAATCGCGGCCCGTAAGTCCGCCGCCGCCGCGGCGTAATCACCCTGAGCCTGATAGGCCATCCCTCGATAAAACAGCGCCTCGCTGCACGTGGGGTCCAGACGCAACACCGCCGAAAAATCGGCGATGGCACGCCGGGCATCCTGCAATTCACGCCAGTAGAGAAGCCCCCGCACCAGATGGGCGTCGACAGAATCGGGCACAAGCCGTATGGCGCGGGAGAACGCCTCTACTGAATCCTCATAAAATCCCCGGCGCACCGTCATGTGCCCCCAGAAGCGTAACATCACCCCCTGCTGGTAGGCCCACCAGGCCCGCCACCTGTCCCACCGCCCTGCGCCAGACATATCGATACCCCCATCAAGGTCTGATGGACGTGCGGATGTCCCCATCCGGCAGCCGCCAGGCGACAACCATATGAGGCGTCGTGTGAGCAAACCCAACGCCGCCATCCCGGTCCAGGACAATCAGGCCGGCCTGCCCCCCCACCCGCTCACGTAACACTGCGAGCGCCCGGTCAGCCGCCTCCTGGGCCGTCAAACCGCCCGCCATGGCGTCCGTGGCCGTTTTGCAGAGGACCACCCGCATGATTACCTCGCCGTGTCCGGTGGCTGACGCGCCACCACACTGGTTGTCGGCATAAGCGCCGGAACCGACCAGCGGCGAGTCGCCGACGCGCCCCGGAAGTTTGTAGGCTATGCCACCTGTGGAGGTCGCCGCGGCCACATTTCCATCACGATCGATGGCGACCGCCCCCACCGTGTCAGCCACCGGCTGCGGGCGTTTTTCGATGGCCGCCTGCTGATACTCGCGATAGCGGGCCACTTCGCGGGGAACGGTCAGCTCTGCCTGGCTGCAGAGCCGCAACCCGATCTGCTCGGCATAGCGGCGCGCCCCTGGCCCCACCAGCATGCTGTGCACCGTGTCGGCCATGATCCGGCGAGCCAGCGTCACCGGATTGGCGATGCCACGCACCGCCGCCACCGCGCCCAACTTCAGCGTCGCCCCGTCCATGATCATGGCGTCCAGCTCGATCTCGCCGACACTGTTCAGCACACTGCCGACGCCAGCGTCGAACGTCGGATTATCCTCCATCGCGCGCACCGCCGCCTCCACGGCATCCAGCGCCGATGCACCGCGATCCAGCAAGCGCCAGCCCGCCTCAAACGCCATCCGGCACCCGGCCAGATAGTCCGCGTGTTCGGCTTCCGGAATGTTCCCGGCACCGCCATGTACAATCAACGCAGGTATGGGCATCTTCCCCCTCTTCCAGACTGGCACGAATCACCCCCGCCATACCGGCCATGGCCGCGCGGCGTCGGTTCGCCAAGTATATCCCGCTTCCCGATTCTGGCAGGCCATCACGGGCCACGGACTGTCTCCAGAAGACGGGCCGCGCGCGGCGCTGGGGGCAGCGTAACCACCTGCGGCAGAAACTGCTCCGGAAACGCATCCCGCAGGAAATGGAACCAGGCCACGTTCTCGCCAGTGGGAAACGACGATCCCCGCGCCCCAGGGTACAGCCAGGCTTCCGCCGTCGCCGCCAGGTCGGCGGCGGCTGGCTCGCCGCGCCAGGTGGCCAACACCGCCTCCCCCACTGCTGACCACGCCTGATCAAAGGGCGACCGTTGATAGAGCCGGGCCGAAGCCATCCACTGAACCGCCAGCCGCGACTCTCCCATCTGCTCGTAGGACAGCGCCAGCACGACGCGCGCGGCGGCGGATGCGTCCTCGACTCCAGGATCGCCCCGGATGGCTTCGGCGGCCGCGGGGCCATCGCCCGCCAGCAAGCGCGTGACCGCCTGCTCAAAAGGCGAGGAGTCAAGGGCGTATTCCATTCGGAAAGACGCCAGGGCGCGCTGCCGGGGCCTGGTCTCCTCCCAAAACGGCGCATAACCCCACCCGGGGTTCAACGCCAACGCGCTGGTATAGGCTTCGACAGCCAGTGGCTCATCGCTGGCCGCCTCGTGCAGCAGTCCCAGATTCAGCCAGATCGTCGGGCTTTCCGGGGCCCGTTCCGCTGCCATCTTCAAGGCAGCGACCGCCCCTGGCAGATCGCCCGCCTGCCAGCGCAGCACGCCCAGGTTAGCCCACCAGGGCGCGTAGACATCCTCCAGGGCCAGCGCCTCTTCCCAGGCCGCGATCCCGTCGGCCAACGCTGCATCTTCCCCCTGCGCCGCCGTTATCCCCAACACCAAGCCCCGCTGCGCCGGATACAACGGCATGGACGGGTCCCGCGCGATCACGTCTGCCAGACGCTCCGCGCCGCCCATCCAGTCCCCTCGGATGGCCGTCAACAGCGCATCCAGGTAATCGCTCTTCACCGCCAAAGACCACCACGCCGTCGCCAGCAAACACGCCCACAGGCCGACAGTGATCGCGCCACGCCAGCGGCGGCCCCTGGGGTCGAACGGCTCTGTCCCTGGCCCCACCGTCGCGCCGACCATCACCATGATGGCGGTCAGCACCAGCGCGGGCATCATCATGGGCACATCCAGCAACTGATGGCCGAACAAACCAATCAGCACCGCGCCAGCGGCCAGGACCTCCGCCGCATCAGGTGCGTTCTCCGCCCGGAGCAAACGCCGTCGCCCGGCCAGCACAATGGCAACCGCCCCCCAACCCATCGCCACCAGCCCCGGCACTCCCATCTCCGACGCCACGTGAAGCGGCAGATTGTGCGCATGAGAGTGCGCTGTGCGCGGCGGCGTCGATTGATGGGCGAGCAACGTATGCCCAAACGTAAACAGGCCGGTGCCGGTCAGCGGGTGATCCCGAAACCCGGCCAGCGCCGCCTCCCAGATGATGGCGCGGGTCGACACTGTACGATCCGGCTGATCCACGATCTCCCAGGCCAGCGGGGTGATCATCACCCCCGCGACGGCCACCAGCCCCACGCCGACGCCGGCCAACAGCCGCCTGAGGTGTCCCTGCCCGCGCCACCATTCGCGCCAGGCAGCGGGCGACAACCGCCCGCGCTGCCACAGCGACAGCCCCAGCCACGTCAGCACGCCCACGCCCGCCCCGAACCAGGCGCCCCGCGAGAAGGTGAGAAACAGCAGGCCGCCGCACAGCAGCAGATAAACGCCCCACCCCATACGCTGGAACCATCTGCGCGCCTGGACGGCCCGCCCTGCCGCCAGAATGATCAGTACGATCAGCAGGCCCCCCAGGGCATTGGGGTTGCCGATGATGCTGGGCGGTCGGGGCGGCAGAAAGGGAGCGGGAATGCCGGTCGAAACGACGGCCAGCCAGGCCGTCAGCCAGTCCTGAATCTGGACATAACCGAACAACAGCACCGGCACGCCCGTCACCAGAATGCTGTCGAACAGCCAGCGCGCGGGCAGGCCGTTGGCGACGAGGTCTGAAAGCAACAGCCATGCCGCCAGATACAGCCCCCAGTACCACAGACCGATGGCCATTCGCCGCCACAAAACCAGGTTAGGCAGCGCGGCGATCAGCACCGCCAGCCCGGCCACCACGATCGCGCTGTCGAGCGGCGTGGGCCGCCAGCGCCAGCCGCCCCGCCAGCGCGCGGCCAGCCAGCCGATCACGCCCGCCGTCAGCAGCGCCAGCGTGGCACGGGTGATGGTGAGGTTAATCACCCCGTTAAACGTCCCCCCCAGCATCACCGTGTACAGCACAAGCGCCATAACCAGCAGGCGGATGGCAAAGGCGCGCCGCTGACCCATACGACTCCCGCTCTCTCAACAGCCCGCAACGGCGTTAAGCCTACACTGACCGATTGCAAAACGCCA